>JBJTJQ010000034.1:0-2540 GCA_046095545.1 Candidatus Nanopelagicus sp. | reverse complement strand
TAACACTAAATCAGGTGAAACTTTCCAAAATTTATCCAATGCTTCTCGACCATTTTTAGCTGCCTCTACTGAAAATCCCTCTTTGCTTAGCAGAAGTTCAAGTGGGTCAAGTACTGAATCCTCATCTTCAACAATTAATATCTTGGTCACTTATCTCCCCTGGTAACTGCAATCGGAAGCCTTATGGCAAAGGTACTGCCAACACCAAGTGCGCTCCAAACCTTAACCTCACCGCCATGGTTGCCAACCACATGTTTAACAATTGATAAACCAAGTCCAGTGCCACCAGTTGCTCTAGAGCGGGCTGGATCTACTCGATAAAATCTTTCAAAAATTCTATCGATGTTTTCTTCAGAAATTCCTAAACCTTGATCTTTAACTAAGATTTCAATGATGTTATCGTTTTTCTTTGTGCTAACGGTAACCGCTGTACCCTCGGGACTGTAATTAATGGCATTTTCAACAAGATTATGAACTGCCATTACTAATTGCTCACGTTTACCAAAAACTGTGGACTCTTCAACCTCATCAGTATTAATGGTAATTTTTCTTACCTGCGCAGGTGATTCACATTGATCAATTGCTTCTTTAATAACATCACTAATTTCTACCTCTTGAGCGGTTTCCATCGGATCTGAATCCTGTAATTTAGAAAGATTGATGATCTCTCTTACTAAATCATTTAATCGATTGGTTTGTAGCTTTATCTTGTTAGCAAAGGTCACCACTTTATCGGGCTCATCTTTTACCTCAAGAATGGCATCAGCATTTAGCGAGAGTGCTTGAATTGGGGTTTTTAACTCATGTGAGATATTTGTAATGAAATCTCGCCTTACTGCATCTACCCTCTGCTTCTCACCCTCATCATCAATAATTACCAAAACCAAACCATCATCTGAAATTAATGTTGCGGTAATTTGTAACTCACGCTTTGATTCACCAATTGGGCCTCGTGCTACCTCAAATGTGCCTTCGCGAGAGGTACCAGTGCGCCGTACCACTCGGACTAAGGCAAGTAACTCCTGACTAGATAATCTGCCATCTTTAATCAAGTTGAGCCTGTCGATTTTTTCAGAAGAAAAAACTATTTTTCCAGCTGCATCAACAATTATTGATTCTCGATCTAATGCTCTCAAAGTCAATATAAGTGAGGAAGAAATCTCGTTGCTACTTATCTGTTCATCTGGATTTTTCTTTAGCCAGGCCATAAGCCAATCGTATGGGGAATTACTAATATCTTTAAATAGCTCTCAAAGGTGATGCTCAGTTTGCCCTCTGTTAACACTGTATTTACCCAGCAAGGTGAATAAAAGATATATAACTAGTATCTTTATCCCATGCGCGAGGCTTTTCACGATGAATTAGAAGCCATTACCGGCAATCTAGTCGACATGGCACAACTAGTTAAGACTGCCACAAAGGATGCCACCACTGCGCTTTTAACCGCTGATTTAACTTTGGCAGAAAAAGTAATCGCTCAAGATGATGTGATTGATCAGATGCAACATGAGTTGGATGATCGAACCATGCGATTGCTTGCCACCCAGCAACCTGTGGCATCAGATCTACGAACCTTAGTTACCTCACTGCGGATGAGCGCTGACTTAGAGCGAATGGGAGATATGGCCCACCACATCGCAAAGCTTGCCAGGATGCGATATCCAGCAACCGCTGTTCCACCTGAGAGCTCTTTAACGATTGAGGAGATGGGTCGAGTTGCAGGATTGATTATCGATAAAGTCTCTCAAATTATTAAATCTCGAAACCTAGATGATGCTAAGCAGTTGCCTGTCGATGATGATGAGATGGATAAGTTACATAGAAAATTGATTCAATCCCTAATCAGCAAGGACTGGCCGCATGGAGCTGAGTCTGCAATTGATTTAACCTTACTTGGCAGGTATTACGAGCGAAGTGCAGATCATGCTGTTTCAATATCACGCAGAGTGCACTTTTTAGTCACTGGAAAGTATTTAGAGGATAAGGCTTAAGATTTATTTCTTACCCTGATTAGCCACCGCTTCAATTGCAGCTTTTGCTGCCTCTGGATCTAGGTAGCGGCCACCCTTGGTAATAGGTTCAAAATCATCATTAAACTCATAGTAAAGCGGAATTCCAGTTGGGATATTTACCTTTGCAATATCGGTATCTGAAATACAATCAATATGTTTAACAATTGCTCGCAGTGAATTACCGTGAGCAGTAATTAAGACCGTCTTACCCGCCACCATATCCTTACTCACCTCACCAGTTAAATATGGAATAACACGTGCCACCACATCCTTTAAGCACTCTGTATTGGGTTGCGCATCTGCTAACTGTGAATTCTTTGGATCATTTTTTTGTTAGTACTGATCATCATCTGCAATAGGTGGGGGTGGGGTATCAAAGGATCTCCTCCATAGATCAAATTGCTCCTGTCCATAGGTAGCAAGTGTTTGCGCCTTATCCTTTCCTTGCAGCGCGCCATAATGTCGCTCATTTAATCGCCAGGATCTATGTGTTGGTATTCCAGTTCTGCCGCAGTTACTAAGTGCTAT
>JBJTJQ010000033.1:0-44760 GCA_046095545.1 Candidatus Nanopelagicus sp. | reverse complement strand
CATCTCTATACCGTCAACTTCGTGACTCTGGCTATAAGGGAGTTCTTGCTGGTGGCGATGGCGTACTCAGCCCAGGAATTCTAACTCTTGCGAGTGCTTCAATCCTTGAAGGAGTACGAATGACTGCTGGAACAGTTCCTCTATCCGATATCTCAAGTTCTCTTGAAGCAGATTTCAAGAAGCAAATGGGTGTCTCATCTGGAACTTATGCAGCCGAGTCCATCGATGCGGCAAATATTTTCTTAAGTTGCATCGCTAAGGGCGTTTCTACTCGAGCCAATATGCTTAAGTGCGTAAAGGCATACAAGGGTAAGTCAATCACCGGTTCTACAATCTCATTCGATAAGAATGGCGATGTAGCTGGTGGCCCAATGAACTCCTTTGAAATCAAGGGCGGAAAAATCGCGTTCACTGGTGCAATAAAGTAAAAACTTTAGATAAAACTAAAGGTAATTAAGTAGCCAAGCGTCTGAGAGGTATAAATCTCTCAGACGCTTGGCTATATTTCAGAGTATTGTTATCTAATGCAAAATAAGTGATTATAGCCCAGTGGAGAAAATAGATGCTGAGTAATTTCCAAGATCAATTCACCTCATTAACCTTTGGTGGGCTTAGCCTTGGATTTATCTATGTATTGATTGCTCTTGGATACACCATGGTTTATGGAGTATTAAGAATGATTAATTTTGCAAATTCTGAAATTTTTATGTATGGCACTTTTGCAACGGTCGTGATCATTCGAGATGTTTTTAAATTTACACAGCAATCAGAGCCAGCAACTGGGATGAGACTCTTATTCATTTTGTTAGCCTGCCTAGTGGGTTCGATGATCGTCTCAGGTTTCTTATCTATTATCTTAGAGCTTGTAGCTTATAGACGTCTTAGAAATAGGGGATCAAATAAATTGGCGCCACTTATCTCTGCGATTGGTATGTCAATTGTTTTGGCAGAGTTTATGAGAATTATTACAGATTCTAGGTATGTTGGCAGTCCCAGAGTTATGGAGAAAAGTTCACTAGCAACTTTTTTTGGCGGTAACCTGCGTTTAGATAATGCAATAGTAGTTGTGGCTGGATTAATTTTATATATTATGCTGCAACAATTCGTTCAAAGAACCAGACTCGGCAAAGCTATTAGGGCAGTATCAATGAATGAGGATGCCGCAAAGTTAATGGGTGTTAACTTAAATTTTGTAGTTTCAGGAACGTTTTTAATTGGCGGCTTAATGACAGGAGCCGCTGGCTTCTTCTACACCCTTAAATATGAAAATACATCTTTTAGTATTGGCTTTGAATTAGGTATAGCTGCCTTCACAGCTGCAATTTTAGGTGGTATCGGAAATATCAAAGGAGCCTTCTACGGTGGAATTTCACTTGGGCTAGTGGAAACGTATGCGAGCTTCTTCCTAGGAACTCAGTGGAAAGCGGTAACTGTCTTCTTAATTCTTGTAATTGTGCTTTATTTCCGGCCAAATGGTGTATTTGGTGAAGCCATCACACAAACGAGGGCATGATGATAAATCTGAGAGATTTCGGAGCTGATCTTTGGGAAAGATCAAACAGAGTTACCAGGATCCTGATAGCTCTAACGTCTATTGCGTTGGTAGCAGTTCTGCCATTTCTTGGGGGAACATTTCTAAATACCCCTGTTGCTGAGTATGAATCAGTTTTAGTCTTTCCGATAGCAATATTTGTAATTATGGCGCTTGGCTTAAATATTGTTATTGGTAAGAGTGGCCTGCTGGATTTAGGTTATGTAGCATTTTTCGCAATTGGTGCCTACACAATGGGATTACTTGGAACTAAGACGGGTCTGAATACGTGGGAAATTTTACCAATAGGGATTGCAATGGCAATGTTTGCAGGATTAATTTTGGGAGTTCCGGCCCTGCGACTTCGCGGTGATTACTTAGCAATCATCACTCTGGGTTTTGGTGAAATTGTTCGAATCACTGCACTCAATGTAAACGCTATAGGTGGTGCAAATGGAATAATTGGTATTCCTACACCGCCGACAATTTTTGGACTTGAATACACTTTCGATAATCACAGATTGTATTTCTGGACATTTCTTATAATTATCTTGTTGACCATTTGGATGATTCGTCGTCTAAGTGTGCGTCGTGGAGGTCGGGCCTGGGAGTCAATTAGACAAGATGAAGATGCAGCGGAACTTATGGGAGTGCCAACTTTCCGCTACAAAATTTGGGCATTTGTGCTGGGGGCATCTGTTGGTGGTGCCGCTGGTGTTTTGTACGCATCCAAAACCCTTTTTATCTCGCCGGATAATTTCACGCTTCAGGTATCTATATTGATTCTTGCATGTGTAATTTTTGGTGGAATGGGTAACATCTGGGGAGTTATTTTGGGTGCAGTTGTCCTTGGATATCTACCAGATCGTATTCGATTCTTATCTGATGCAAGATTGTTGGTTTTTGGACTAGTGCTTGTTCTAATGATGAATCTTCGCCCTGATGGAGTGCTTCCACGAAAGAAGCGGGAAAAAGCCTTACCGAAAAGGGAATCAAAATGAGCGAATCAATATTGAAACTTGAAAATGTCACTATGCAATTCGGTGGTGTAGTTGCGCTTAATGATGTCTCATTTGAAATTAAAAAGCAGGAAATCTTGGGTTTAATTGGACCTAACGGTGCGGGAAAAACAACTGTCTTCAATGTAATTACTGGTGTTTATCAGGTAACTAAGGGTGATATTAAGTTTGAAGGTAAATCGCTAAAAGGGATTAAGCGATACAAAATCACCTTTGGCGGAATTGCTAGAACTTTTCAGAACATCCGCCTGTGGGGCGATATGACCGCACTAGAGAATGTAATTACTGCTACTGATACCCATAAGAAATCTGGGCTATTGAGTGGACTATTCGGTCTACCAGTTTCTAGACGTGAAGAGAGACGGGATAAAGCTAGAGCTCAAGAAATACTAGATTTCATTGGCATCGGCGAGTACGCCGATAGGCTGGCCAAGAATTTGCCTTATGGAGTACAACGAAGACTAGAGATTGCGCGAGCAATGGGCACAAATCCTAAACTTTTACTTCTCGATGAGCCGGCTGCTGGTTTTAATCCAGCTGAAAAAGTGGAGCTTGCTAATACCATACGAAAAATTCGCGATGCCGGTTATACAGTACTTCTAATTGAACATGATATGTCACTTGTAATGGGTGTTTCAGATCGCGTAGTTGTTATTGATTTCGGTCAGAAGATTGCTGATGATTTACCGTCAAAAGTACAAAATGATAAGCGCGTTATTGAAGCATATTTAGGAGTACCAGAAGATGCGTCTTGAAATTAACGATTTACACGTGCATTACGGCAAAATCGAAGCAATAAAGGGAATCTCAGTAGTTGTCAATCAAGGCGAAATCGTTACCTTAATTGGTGCCAATGGCGCAGGAAAAACTACTACCCTTAAAACAGTTTCTGGACTGCGTCCACTTTCCTCCGGCAGCATTGTTTTTGATGGTGAAGATATTTCTAAGTTGCCTGCTCATGAAAGAGTAAAACGGGGTATCTCTCAAGCGCCAGAGGGTCGCGGTATTTTTCCTGGCATGACAGTTTTAGAGAATTTAGAAATGGGCAAGTATCACTTAAAGATGCGGGCTTCAGAGGTTTCAGAGGACTTAGAAAAGGTCTACACACTCTTTCCTCGCCTAAAAGAAAGAATTAATCAGGCTGGCGGAACACTTTCGGGTGGAGAGCAGCAAATGTTGGCCATAGGAAGAGCACTTATGGCAAGGCCAAAAGTTCTACTTTTGGATGAACCATCAATGGGTTTAGCGCCACAGATGATTGCTAATATTTTTAGAATCATTACCCAAATCAATAAACAAGGTGTCACAATTTTATTGGTTGAGCAGAATGCTCAGCAGGCTCTTCAAAGAGCTCATAGGGCTTATGTTTTAGAAACTGGTGTAATAACTAAAGAAGCAAAAGCGCAAGACTTATTGAATGATCCTCATGTTAAATCTGCCTATTTAGGCACTGGGGCAAACGAAATATTTAATTAGCGCTGATTAAGAATCAGACAGGTAATTCTTGCAGTACAAGTTCGTTCACCTTTGTCATTTTTTATCTCTACATTATAGGAACAGAGAGTTTTTCCAAGTGAAATTGCAGTCGCAATTGCGGTAACAATGCCAGAAGTAGCCGATTTGTGATGAGTTGCATTTATATCAACGCCTACAATTTTTCGATCAGCACCAGCATGAAGTTGAGTACCAATAGATCCCAAGCTTTCTGCCAAAACAACATTTGCTCCGCCATGTAAAAGTCCTATTGGTTGAGTATTGCCTTCAACAGGCATGGTGGCCACTAGCCGTTCAGGAGAAGCCTCAATAATCTCTATTCCCATTTTCTTATCAAGCGCACCCATACCACGCTCTCGAATTACTTTTAAAAAATCCGTCATGTTGATTAGTTTAACCTGTATTGCCAATTAGAATCTCAATATGGCCAAGAGCAGTGAGAGATTGTTACTAATAGATGGACACTCCATGGCTTATCGGGCCTTTTACGCCTTACCAGTTGAAAATTTTAAGACATCTGCAGGCCAGCCAACCAATGCAATATATGGATTTGCAGCAATGATTATCAACCTCATCAACCAGGAGAAGCCTACTCATATTGCAGTGGCGTTTGATGTCTCGCGACAAACTTTTAGAACAGAAAAATTCTCTGAGTATAAGTCGAACCGAGTTGCAACGCCTGATGAATTTAAGTCCCAGATCTCTCATATTTATCAGGTAGTAGATGCATTCAAAATAAATCGCTTTGAATTGCCAGGGTTTGAAGCCGATGATGTCATCGCAACTCTAACCAAAAATGCAGAGCAAAAAGGTTTCGAGGTATTAATTTGTTCTGGCGATCGAGATACATTTCAGTTGGTTAGTGAAAAAACAACAGTTTTGTATCCTAAAAAAGGTGTAACTGAAATGGCCCGCATGACTCCTGAAGCAGTAATGGAAAAGTATGGGCTGACTCCAAAGCAGTACCCAGACTTTGCAGCTCTTCGGGGGGATCCAAGCGATAACTTGCCATCGTTGCCTGGGGTCGGAGAAAAAACTGCAATCAAGTGGATTGCTGATTTTGGTTCACTTCAGGTTTTAATCAAGAATGCCGAGAATATCAGTGGAAAAGTCGGTGATGCACTGCGGGCGAATATTAATCAAGTTAAATTAAATAGAGAACTAACCCAACTGCAAACTAACTTAGAACTTTCCGTATCGTTAGAGTCACTGAGGTGGATTGGAATTGATCCTACAGAGATAACAAAGATATTTGAAGTTTTAGAAATTAGGGCCCTTAGGGAGCGATTAAAATCCTTACCTCAAATAGGTGCAAGCACTTCAAGTCAGATAGATATAAAGGTCAGGGTTGTAAATTATTCAGAACTGAGTAAAATTCTAAATAATCGTAGATTACCTATTGCGCTTTCAGTAGAAATTGTAGATAAGAAAGTAATCAGCTATGCGGTTGCTTTAAGTGAATCTGAAGTACTTCATGTCTTAAGCGGAAATTTTGGAGAATGGGTAGTCGATTCTGCATTACCAAAATATCTTCATCGGGCGAAGGAAATATTGAAGATTACAGATCTCACCGGACTTGCCGCCGATATAGAGTTATTTGCCTACCTTGTTAATCCGGGCAGTAGAAATTTGGATTTATCTGATTTAGCGCAAAAATTTCTTGGAGTATGGGATGAGGATGAAAATTTATTTGCTACTTTTAATCCTAAGAGTGCAGCTTGGATTTTCATAATAAAAAATGATTTACAATCTCAAATTTCAGCTCAGGGTATGAGTGATCTTTACTTAAAAATTGAGCAACCGAAATTACTTTTATTATCGAAAATTGAGTCAACCGGAATTGCAGTTGATAGAGCAAAGCTTGAAGATCTGGCTTCCAATTTCAGTCAAATAACTCAAGAGCAAACCTCATTGGCCCATAAGTCAGTTGGCCACGAGTTCAATGTTAACTCTCCCAAGCAACTTCAATCTGTCTTATTTGATGAATTAGATCTGCCAAGGACAAAAAAAATCAAAACCGGTTTTACAACTGATGCCGAAAGTTTGGCGTGGCTTTTTAATAAGACTAAGCATCCCATTCTTAAGCACTTATTGCGCATTCGTGAAACCAGCAAGTTACTATCCACAGTTGAAGGCTTGCTACTAGCGACTCAAAGCGATGGAAGAATTCACACAAATTTTCAACAAACAGTTGCGGCTACGGGTCGACTTTCCTCCACTGAGCCAAACTTACAAAATATTCCGATTAGGACAGACGAGGGGAGAAAAATTAGAGATTGCTTTGTGGCTCAAGCGCCATATACAAATTTATTGACAGCTGACTATAGTCAAATTGAGATGAGAATCATGGCTCATCTATCTAATGACAAAAGCTTGATAGCCGCATTTGAAACTGGGGAGGATTTACACTCGACAGTTGCTTCCCAAGTTTTTAATGTAAAGCCAGATGAGGTAGATGGAGAAATGCGCAGAACTGTTAAAGCTATGTCATATGGATTGGCTTACGGACTATCTTCATTTGGACTGTCACAGCAACTAGATATCGATCCAACTGAGGCTTCAAGATTGATGAGTAAGTATTTTGAAAGATTTGGCGGTATTCAAGATTATTTAAAAGGCGTTGTAGTCGAGGCAAAAACAAAAGGGTATACACAAACAATCCTTGGTCGGCGTCGATATTTGCCAGACTTAAATAGTGAGAATCGACAGCGCCGCGAAATTGCTGAAAGAGCAGCGCTCAATGCGCCCATACAGGGATCAGCAGCAGACATTATAAAAATAGCGATGTTGAGTGTCGAAGCGGCAATCTTGAATGAAAATCTTAAGTCAAGATTACTTTTGCAAGTACATGACGAATTAATTTTTGAAGTCGCAGATGGGGAGGAAATGGAACTGACTGAAATAGTTAAAGATAAGATGTCGAAAGCTTATGAATTAAATGTTCCATTAGATGTAAATATTGGGATAGGTAAAAGCTGGGACTTAGCAGCCCATTAGCGTGAACTTACATCTATAGGAAAGTGGAAAAATCTCGCAATTGGGTGAGAAATCAGGCTCATAAGTAAAAAACTGGATGTGAATTCGAGCAGTTTGACCCCAGACACACTTAGAAAGTAACCTTGCCCGTCCCTGTCCCTACTAGTTGCTTTACCCTGGAGTACATCTACCTAATGACCCCCTCTCAAATTGCAGTAAATGATGTTGGCGGTGCAGAAGATTTTTTAGCCGCTATTGAAGGCACAATCAAAAATTTTAACGACGGAGATTTGGTCTCTGGAATAGTTGTTCAAATAGATCGTGAAGAAGTTCTTCTAGATATTGGGTATAAAACTGAGGGTGTAATTCCTTCCCGAGAATTGTCAATAAGACATGATGTTGCTCCAAGCGAATTAGTAAAAGTTGGTGATCGTATTGAAGCTTTAGTTTTACAAAAAGAGGATAAAGAAGGACGCCTTATACTCTCAAAGAAGCGCGCTCAATATGAGCAAGCCTGGGGAGATGTTGAAGGTAAGAAAGAGCGAGATGAAGTTGTAACTGGGACAGTTATTGAAGTTGTAAAAGGTGGCTTAATAGTAGATATTGGTCTTCGAGGCTTCTTACCTGCATCACTAGTTGAAATGAGAAGAGTTCGAGATTTAACTCCATATATAGGTCAACAAGTTGAATGCAGAATTATTGAACTAGATAAGAATCGCAACAATGTAGTTCTTTCTCGAAGGGCCTTTTTAGAACAATCTCAATCTGCATCAAGAACAACTTTCTTAAACCAACTTCAAAAAGGACAGGTTCGAACCGGCCTAATTTCATCAATTGTGAACTTTGGCGCTTTTGTTGATTTAGGCGGAGTTGATGGCTTGGTGCACGTTTCGGAATTATCATGGAAACATATTGATCATCCATCAGAGGTTGTGGAAGTTGGTGATGAGGTAACGGTAGAGGTTCTTGAGGTTGATTTTGAGAGAGAGCGCGTTTCACTCTCACTAAAAGCAACGCAAGAGGATCCATGGCAGGCCTTTGCCCGTACAAACAGTATTAACCAAGTCGTAAATGGTGAAGTAACAAAATTAGTGCCATTTGGTGCATTCATAAAAGTATTTGAAGGAATTGAAGGCTTAGTTCACATTTCTGAATTAGCTGAGCGCCATGTTGAGATTCCTGAACAAGTGGTACAGGTTGGCGATAAGTTATTTGTGAAAATAATTGATATAGATCTTGAACGTAGACGAATTTCACTTTCCCTAAAACAGGCGAATGAAGGTCAAGAGGTTGAGGTAGAGGCATTTGATCCAGCACAATATGGAATGCCAGCTCGCTATGACGCAGCAGGAAATTTCATTTATCCAGAGGGCTTTGATGCCGATACTCAAGAGTGGAAGCCAGGATATGAAAGTCAACGCGAGGAATGGGAACGCCAATACGCCGAGGCTCAGGCCAGATTTATGGCCCATAAGAAACAAAAAGCTGAGGCTAAAGCTGCCGACGCAGCCGCACCTGCTGCTGAGTAATCTAAACTTAGAAATAGCCTCAGGGAACTGGGGCTTTTTTTATATTGTGTAGGGTTAACTTATGTTGATTGTTGCTCTAACTGGCGGGATCGGTTCAGGTAAATCTACCGTTGGAGATATTTTTTCCGAGCTGGGTGCAGTTGTGATTGACTCTGATCAGTTGGCTAGAGAGGTTTTAGAAAGAGGGTCACTTGGCTTTGATTTAGTGGTGGCCAAATTCGGAGATTCAATTCTTAAGAATGGCGAGCTGAACCGCTCATTGTTAGCAAGCTTGATTTTTAATAATTCTCAAAAACGCACCGAACTAGAAAGTATCACTCACCCGCTTATTAGACAGCGTTTTGCCGAATTAACTTCAAACTTACCCAAAGAATCGATAGTGATTAACCAAATCCCACTCTTATTTGAGTCAAAAGGGGCATATAAGTTCGACTACATAATCACTATCTCAACACCAGAAGAAATAAGGATCGAGCGACTCAAGAATCGTGGACTAGGTTTGTCGGAAATCAAGAGTCGATTAGAAGCCCAAGCTAGTGACATTGAACGTGAGAGCATTTCAAATAGCGTTATCCGAAATAACCTAGATGAAGCACATCTTCGTAAGCAGGTTGAAAGTATCTGGCTTGAGTTAAAGAATTTAAATCGGTTGAATAAATGAGACCAATTTCTGACTTAACTCGTAAGGTAAATCCCTTTGAGGTCATAAGCGAGTATGTACCTGCAGGTGATCAGCCGTCCGCCATTAGAGAGCTTGTGCTTAGATTGGAAAAAAATGAGCAAGATATAGTTTTGCTCGGAGCAACCGGTACAGGAAAATCAGCAACTACGGCTTGGTTAATTGAACAGGTTCAAAGACCAACACTTGTTATTGCTCCTAATAAAACATTAGCAGCCCAATTAGCAAATGAATTCAAAGAACTTATGCCAAATAATGCTGTTGAGTATTTTGTTTCTTACTACGATTACTACCAGCCCGAGGCCTACGTTCCGCAGACTGATACTTTTATTGAAAAAGATTCCTCTATTAATGACGAGGTCGAACGATTAAGACATTCGGCAACAAATTCTTTACTTACTAGAAGAGATGTGATTGTTGTTGCTACCGTCTCATGTATTTATGGATTAGGTACACCGCAGGAATATGTAGATCGAATGATTCGCCTTCGTGTTGGAGAATCTGTAGAAAGAAATTCACTGCTAAGGAAGTTTGTTGACATTCAGTATAAGCGAAATGATGTTGCTTTCGAACGAGGAACATTTCGAGTAAGAGGGGATACCATTGAAATCATCCCAATGTATGAAGAGCTTGCACTTAGAATTGAAATGTTTGGTGATGAAATAGAAAGAATTATGACGTTGCATCCACTAACTGGTGAAATAGTTCGTGAAGAAAGTGAAATGTATGTATTCCCTGCAACTCACTATGCCGCCGGCCCGGAAACTATGGAGCGCGCAATTGAGAATATAGAGAAAGAAATGGAATTGAGAGTTGCGGAGTTTGAAAAAACAGGCAAGCTTTTAGAAGCACAACGCATTAGGATGAGGACTACTTTTGACATTGAAATGATGAGACAACTTGGATTCTGCTCCGGAATTGAAAACTATTCACGACATTTAGATGGAAGAGAACCCGGCAGCGCTCCTAACTGTCTATTGGATTATTTTCCTGAAGATTTTTTAGTTGTAATTGATGAATCCCATGTGACAGTTCCACAAATAGGTGCAATGCATGAAGGTGATGCGGCACGAAAGCGAACTCTTGTTGAGCACGGTTTTAGATTACCCAGTGCAATGGATAATCGACCATTAAAATTCGCGGAGTTCTTGGATAGATGTGGACAAAAAATCTATCTTTCTGCTACACCTGGAAAATATGAGCTGGACAAAACTGGTAACACTTTTGTCGAACAAGTAATACGGCCAACAGGCTTAGTTGATCCCAAAATAGTGATAAAGCCAATCAAAGGTCAGATTGATGACCTTGTTCATGAGATCACCATGCGATCTGAGAAAAATGAGCGAGTTCTAGTCACTACATTGACTAAGAAAATGTCAGAAGAGCTTACAGATTACATGTTAGGTTTAGGATTGAAAGTTCGCTACTTGCACTCGGAGGTGGATACTTTAAGAAGAGTGGAGCTTTTAACAGAGCTACGCACTGGAGAGTATGACGTATTAATTGGTATAAACCTTCTTCGAGAGGGACTGGATCTTCCTGAGGTATCTCTAGTTGCAATATTAGATGCCGATAAAGAAGGTTTCTTAAGATCTTCAACATCATTGATTCAAACTATCGGTAGAGCTGCCAGAAACGTGTCCGGTGAAGTTCATATGTATGCAGACAACATAACTAAATCCATGCAGTTTGCAATAGATGAAACTAACAGGCGACGTATTAAACAGATGACATATAATCAAGAATACGGAATTGATCCAACCCCACTGCGGAAGAAGATTGCTGACATCACCGACTTAATCGTAAAAGAAGTTGATGACACCGATGACATAGCCTTATCCTCAAGGCAAAGTAGTATCAGTAGTGGAATTACTCCAAGTTCAATTGCTTCACTTCCCAAGCGTGAACTAATTGCACTTATTAAATCGCTGACCGAGCAGATGAAAACTTCTGCTTCTGAACTAAATTTTGAATTAGCAGCCAGAATTCGAGATGAAATTAGGGAACTTAAGCGTGAATTAAAAGGAATGGAAGAGGCGGGTAGTTAATGAATGATCGATTAATTATTCGAGGTGCGCGCGAGCACAATCTGAAGAATATTTCGTTAGATATGCCTCGTAATTCTCTAATTGTATTTACTGGACTTTCTGGTTCCGGAAAATCTTCCCTTGCGTTCGACACTATTTTTGCTGAAGGACAGCGAAGATATGTTGAATCACTCTCTGCCTATGCTCGCCAGTTCTTGGGTCAGATGGATAAGCCTGATGTTGATTTTATCGAAGGTTTATCGCCTGCAGTTTCGATTGATCAAAAATCCACTAACCGTAATCCAAGATCAACTGTTGGCACGATTACTGAGGTTTATGACTACTTGAGACTTTTGTTTGCCCGTGCTGGAAAACCTCACTGCCCAAAATGTAAAAGAGAAATCGCTAAGCAAACCCCACAAAATATTGTAGATCAAATTTTACAAATGCCTGAAGGATCTAAATTTCAAGTCCTTGCCCCAGTTGTCAGAGCCAGAAAAGGTGAGTTCCAAGATCTGTTTAAAGATTTTATAACCCAAGGTTACTCCAGAGCAAGAGTCGATGGAACTGTTTACCAAATTTCTGAAATTCCAAAACTTAAGAAGCAAGAAAAGCACACAATTGAGGTAGTCGTCGATCGGCTTAGTGTAAAAAGTGAGAGCAAATCAAGATTAACCGACTCAATCGAGACTGCACTGAGATTAGCGAGTGGACTGGTTGTTTTGGATTTTGTTGACAAAAAGCTTGGATCTGCGGACAAAGAAAAAGTATTTAGCGAACATATGGCTTGTCATAACTGTGAACTATCATTTGAAGAGTTAGAGCCAAGATCTTTTTCATTTAACTCGCCATTTGGTGCCTGCCAAGAGTGCACGGGAATTGGCACAAAGCTTGAAGTTGACGAAGAGCTATTAGTTCCCGATGATTCAATTTCTATCTATGAGGGTGCTATTGCACCATGGTCGGGGGGGCAATCATCTGAATATTTTTTACGCTTATTGGAAGGATTAGCCTCCGATATTAAATTTTCTTTAGATACACCATGGAGAAAATTATCTGAAAAGTCAAAGGATGCAATCTTGCACGGCTGGGACTATGAAGTCCATGTTAAGTATAAGAATAGATATGGAAGAGTCCGCAACTACACGACTGGATTTGAGGGCGTGGTGCCTTTTATTCATAGGCGGCATAGTGAGACCGATAGCGACTACAGCCGAGATAAATACGAAGCGTATATGAGAGAAACTCCATGTCATGTTTGTAGTGGAAGTAGATTAAAGCCTGAAGTACTCGCTGTAACAGTCGGTGGCAAGAATATTGCTGAGATTTGCGAACTTTCCATAGCTGAGTGTGCTCTATTTTTGAAACAGATCTCACTTTCTGCCAGAGAGAAAAAAATTGCAGAGCGAGTACTAAAAGAAGTCCATGCTCGTCTAGGTTTTCTCTTAGATGTTGGATTGGATTACCTATCTTTGGCACGACCGGCGGCGACGCTGTCAGGTGGTGAGGCACAAAGAATTAGATTGGCTACACAGATTGGCTCTGGACTAACTGGGGTTCTTTATGTTCTTGATGAGCCAAGTATTGGCCTTCACCAAAGAGATAATCGAAAGCTTATTGAGACGCTAACTAGACTACGTGATCTAGGAAATACTCTTATTGTTGTAGAGCATGATGAAGAAACCATTAGAACTGCAGACTGGATTGTCGATATCGGCCCGGGTGCTGGTGAACATGGCGGACAGGTTGTTTCCTCTGGTAGCTATCAGGACCTCATATCCAATATGTCCTCCATAACAGGGGCCTACCTTTCTGGAAGCTCTGTAATCAAAATACCAAAGGTTCGACGTAATATTGATTCGAAAAAAGTTTTAACCATAAAGTCAGCCAAAGAAAACAATTTACAAGACATAGATGTTACATTTCCTTTAGCGGTCTTTGTGGCAGTAACTGGCGTGAGCGGATCAGGTAAGTCAACTTTAGTAAATGACATATTGTATTCAGTTTTAGCCAACAAATTGAATGGTGCTCGAATAGTTCCAGGGCGGCATCGAACAATTTCTGGTTTGGATCAACTAGATAAGGTTGTTCACGTTGATCAATCACCTATTGGACGCACGCCACGTTCAAACCCAGCAACTTACACCGGAGTGTTTGACAAGATTCGGGCACTTTTTGCAGAGACAACCGAGGCGAAGGTGCGTGGCTACCAGCAGGGGAGATTCTCCTTCAATGTAAAGGGTGGACGGTGTGAAAATTGTGCTGGTGATGGAACTATCACTATAGAAATGAATTTTCTGCCCGATGTCTATGTTCCATGCGAGGTATGCCACGGAGCCAGATATAACCGAGAAACCCTTGAGGTTCACTATAAAGGTAAGACTATTGCCCAAGTACTTGATTTACCTATCGAAGAAGCAAGTAAATTCTTTGAGTCAGTTCCTGCAATTTCAAGATTTCTAAAAACTCTATGCGATGTCGGTTTAGGTTACGTTCGCTTAGGCCAATCTGCCCCTACATTATCTGGAGGCGAAGCACAGCGGGTAAAACTGGCTACCGAGTTGCAGCGAAGATCAACTGGTCGAACTATTTATGTGCTGGATGAGCCAACCACGGGACTACATTTTGAAGATGTACGAAAGCTTTTGCTTGTATTGAATCGATTAGTAGATACTGGAAATACTGTTGTTGTAATCGAGCATAATCTTGATGTGATTAAGTCTGCCGACTGGGTAATTGATTTAGGTCCAGAGGGAGGATCCGGCGGTGGATTGGTAGTTGCTGAAGGAAGACCAGAGGAAATTGCTAAGGTAAAGAAGAGCTATACAGGTAAATTTTTGCTCGAAGTTTTGAAGAAGTGATCTATGGCAGACCCACAAAGTTATAGACCTAGCAATCTTCCAACTGACCCTGGTGTTTATCGATTTTTTGACGCCAATGACAAGGTAATTTACGTTGGTAAAGCAAAGAATCTCAAGAATAGAATCAACTCATACTTTGGCAGTAATCTACAAATAAAGACTCGGCGAATGGTTAAAACAGCAAGTAGAGTCGATTGGACAATAGTAAAAACTGAATTGGAGGCGTTACAACTTGAATTCACTTGGATTAAGCAATTTAATCCAGATTTTAATGTTCAGTTTAAAGACGACAAATCCTATCCATACTTAGCCATTAATCTTGAAGCAGAATATCCAAGGATTTTTATTTCAAGATCGAAGAAAGTTAAGGGTACGACTTATTTTGGTCCCTATTCTCATGCTTGGGCACTTCGTAGCACCTTTGAAACAATCACTAAAATCTATCCAGTTCGAAC
The DNA here is from genome assembly GCA_046095545.1 of Candidatus Nanopelagicus sp. Lineage (GTDB taxonomy): Bacteria > Actinomycetota > Actinomycetes > Nanopelagicales > Nanopelagicaceae > Nanopelagicus. Next base: position 30,189 of record JBJTJQ010000033.1, on the reverse strand, counting down.
TTGTACAGACTCCAACTTTAACACGGCACAACGTAATGGGCGGCAATGTTTGCTTGGAGATATTGGAAAGTGCTCTGCACCATGTGTTAACTGGATAAGTGCCGAAGAGCACAAAATACTTGCAAACGATTTAGCTAATTTTTTAGCCAAGAAGTCACCCGAAGATATAACCTCAGAAGTCGAGAATGAAATGAATGAGGCAGCCAAGCTTGAGCAATTTGAAAAGGCCGCAAAACTACGTGATCAAATGGAGGCTATTAAAAAAGCATTTGAATCTACAAACCGCTTTCTAAATGAAAATATTTCTGCAGATGTATTAGGAATTCATGAGGACATAACGCATGCATCCCTATCTCAATTCAATATCTCTCACGGACGTATTACAGGTTCTAGATCTTGGATTATTGATAGGTCGAACTTACTTGAGGGAGAAGAGATAATTTCCGCAATGATTGGAAAGGTTTATTCTGATGTGCCAGCCCCGAAGGAGATAATTGTTGATCAACTACCATCTGATTCAGAGACACTTGAGAGATGGCTGTCAAACAAAAATGGAACCACTGTCTCATTAGTTCAGCCGTTAAAAGGTGAAAAGCTAGAGATCGTTGAGATTGTAAAACGAAATGCTCATCAAGCACTGATTCAGTATTTAAGTAAACGGGCCAACGACTCTGCGGTAAGTGGCCGCGCACTTAGTGATATAGCTGAGGAGCTTGAATTAGCAGAGCTGCCACTTCGAATTGAATGCTTTGATATCTCCAATATTCAGGGTACAAGCATGGTTGCGTCAATGGTTGTTTTTGAAGACGGAAAAGCCAAAAAGAGTGACTATCGACGATTCTCGATCAATGATGAAGAAGAGTTTGATGATACAAGAGCCATTGCACATGTCATTACGCGAAGATTTAAGCGCTACTTGGAGGAAAAAGCTATTGATGTGGTAGAGGCAAATATTCAAGGAAGTAATAAACCAAGATTTGCATATCCTCCACAACTTGTAATTGTTGATGGTGGAAAGCCTCAAGTAAATGCTGCTGCCAAAGCATTAAGTCAATTAGGAATAAGTGAAATTGCCTTATGCGGACTAGCAAAGAGGCTGGAGGAAGTTTGGTTGCCGAACAATAGTGAACCGATAATATTTCCTCGACATAGTGAGGCACTTTACCTACTTCAAAGAATTCGAGATGAAGCGCATAGATTTGCTATCAATTTTCATCGATCCAAAAGATCGAAGTTAATGGTTGAGTCTTTACTAGATGAAATCGACGGACTCGGTGAAACTAGGAGAAAAGCGCTGTTGGCGGTGTTTGGAAGTGTGACAGCTTTGAAATCAGCATCATTTGATGAGATATCTGCCGTACCGGGAATAGGACCTAAGTTAGCAAAAGTAATTTTTGAAAAGTTAATTCGGCAGCAAAATATTGATACAACTACAGGGGAAATTTTAGATGCTTGACAGATGGAGCAAAATAAGGTCATGAGTAAAGATTCCAGAGTATTAATTGTTAGCGGAATGAGTGGGGCAGGTAGAACCACGGTCGCTCACGCTTTAGAAGATCTAGGCTGGTATGTTGTAGACAATTTACCGCCGGCTATGATCGAGAATCTTGTAAATCTTCTTAAATCTACAATTTCTAAGATTGCAATTATTGTTGATGTTAGAGGAGGAGAGTTCTTTGATAGTTATTCAAAAACTGTCTCTGATCTGACTAAATCCGGCGTTCTAGGTCAAACACTTTTCATTGATGCCACTGACGATGCACTGGTTAGAAGATTTGAATCCACTAGACGCCCCCACCCGCTGCAAGGGTCAGGGCGAGTGCTAGATGGAATATCAAAGGAGCGTGAGCGCTTACGCGGGATCAAGGAGTCAGCAGACTTGATAATTGATTCATCTTCTTTGAATATCCATCAATTAGAGCGAAAAATCTCAGATTACTTCCAAGATGTCAGCGATGCTGATTTAAGTGTGAATATTGTTTCCTTTGGTTATAAGTATGGGTTACCAGCAGATGCTGATTTGGTCATGGACTGCCGGTTTATTTCTAATCCACATTGGGTCCCAGAGCTAAGACCTCTAAATGGGCTAGATCAGGAAGTCAGTAAAGCTGTGCTCAGTAGTGAAAATGTTCAAGAATTCTTGAGTAGATATGAGCTTCTGTTTGAGACCATGGCGCTTGGGTTTATCAATGAAGGCCGCAAATTTCTTACACTTGCGATTGGATGCACTGGTGGCAAACACCGGTCTGTCGCTATCACAGAAGAATTATTGAATCGACTAAAAAATGGAAATAGGTTAAATAAATTCAAGATTAATTCTCAAGCTACACATAGAGATTTGGGTAGAGAGATCTAGTGAAGAATTTGAAAGTAGTGTGCTTGGGTGGGGGTCATGGTCTGGCTGCAACTTTAGGTGCTATGCGTAATTTAACCCCGGATGTAACTGCAATTGTTACAGTTGCCGACAATGGTGGTTCATCAGGGCGCTTACGGGATGAGTTCAACTCGTTGCCACCCGGTGATTTAAGAATGGCCTTAGCGGCTTTGTGCGCAGATGATGAGTGGGGAAGGAGTTGGGCTGATATCTTGCAATATCGATTTACCAGTCAAGGGCCATTAAATAATCATGCAGTAGGCAACTTACTACTTACTGCGCTATGGGATCGCGGATTAGAGACAGTGCAGGGTTTAGAAAAAGTAGGGCAGCTGCTTAAGGTTGTAGGTCGAGTACTTCCTATGGCCCTAGAACCTCTCGATATTGAGGCTACTTTTGCTACAAGGGGTGGACGAAAAGTGGTTAGAGGCCAGATAGAGGTGGCCGAATTTAAGGGAAAAGTCGAAGATTTGAGATTGATTCCAAGTAATCCCCAAGTTGCTGAAGAAGCTAATGATGCGATAAAAAATGCTGACTGGATATGCATAGGTCCAGGTTCATGGCTATCTAGTGTTATGCCACATTTTCTACATCAACAACAAGCAAGAATGCTTGAGCAAAGTAAGGCTAAAAAAATCATCATTTTCAATTTACCTGATAAACAGGTGGCTGATGAGTATTATGACAAGCCTTTAGAGGAGCACCTTCTCCTAGTTTTGAGATATGCACCAGGTATTAGATTTGACTATGCACTGATTGATAAATCCCAAAATGATGCGAACTCAAGGTTTTATGACCTTGTAGAAAGCTGTGGCGGCCAAGTTCTAGCTTTAGATTTAAAAAATAGTGAGCAAAATTACCGTCATGATAAGGAGAAATTAATTTCCGCTTTTAGCCACATTTTAGGGTAATACCTGCTTAGATATTCACATAAATAACGGGGGAGATTAAATGGCGATGACAGAGGCAGTAAAAGATGAGCTAGGCAGGCTCTCTGTGACGAGACCATGCTGTAGAAAAGCCGAGGTATCAGCTCTACTTAGATTTGCTGGTGGACTTCATGTAGCAGCTGGAAAGATAATTGTTGAGGTTGAACTAGATGCTGCTCAAACTGCTCGAAGGCTCCGCAAAGATATATCTGAAATTTTTGGTCATGAAAGTGAGTTATCTGTTGTTTCTTCCAGTGGAATTAGAAAGGGCAGTCGATATATTGTAAGAGTGATTGCTGATGCAGATGCATTAGCTAGACAAACTGGCTTAGTTGATGCAAATAATAGGCCGATTAGGGGTCTACCCCCACAAGTAGTTTCGGCCGCAATCTGTGATTCGGAGTCAGCATGGCGAGGAGCCTTTTTAGCTCATGGCTCACTAACTGAGCCGGGTCGCTCCTCTGCATTGGAAATTACTTGTCCAGGGCCTGAAGCTGCTCTTGCATTGGTAGGTGCTGCAAGGCGACTCGGAATTACCGCTAAAGCGCGTGAAGTTCGTGGCGTGGACCGTGTAGTCATACGAGATGGTGACGCGATTGGCGCACTACTTACCAGACTTGGTGCTCATGAAACGGTACTTGCTTGGGAAGAACGCAGAATGCGACGTGAGGTACGAGCTACTGCAAATCGCTTAGCAAATTTTGATGATGCAAATTTACGTAGATCAGCCAGAGCTGCCGTTGCAGCATCTGCCAGAGTTCAGCGAGCAATGGAAATACTTGGACCAGAAATACCAAGTCACTTAAGAGAAGCAGGTGAGTTAAGAGTTTTGCATGGCCAGGCCAGTCTTGAAGAGCTTGGTTCCTTAGCCTCACCTCCAATGACGAAAGATGCAATTGCAGGACGGATCCGTCGCTTACTTGCGATGGCCGATAAACGAGCCAGGGAATTAGGAGTGCCAGATACTGAGGCAAGCATTAGTCCAGATCTGTTGAATTAAAGTATTTTTTTCCTGATAAGATTATCCTCTCACAGAGTTGTGGCGATAATTTTTTATTTTAGATGAGGAACTCATGTTAAAAGTTGGCGTAAATGGCTTTGGTAGAATCGGTAGAAACTTTCTCAGGGCTTCACTGGAGTCTGGATCAGATTTTGAAATTGTTGGCATCAATGACCTAACCGATAATGCAACCCTGGCTCATCTTTTAAAGTACGACTCAATTCTCGGCAGACTCTCACAGAGTGTAACCCACACTGAATCTAGTATCACCGTTGGTGGCAAGACTATTTCCGTAAGTGCAGAAAGAGATCCTGCCAACATTCCTTGGGGTAAATTGGGAGTTGATGTTGTGGTTGAGTCCACTGGAATTTTTACAAAGGCTGCAGATGCCAGGAAGCATTTAGCTGCTGGAGCTAAGAAAGTGATCATTTCTGCTCCAGCTACTGACGAAGATATAACAATTGTTATGGGTGTAAATCATGATAAGTATGATCCATCTAAGCACAATATAATTTCCAATGCCTCTTGTACAACCAACTGCTTAGCACCAATGGCAAAGGTATTAAATGACGAATTTGGAATTGTTAGAGGTTTAATGACAACAATTCACGCTTATACAAATGACCAAGTTATTTTGGATTTTCCACATAAGGATTTGCGAAGATCCAGAGCCGCCGCACTTTCAATAATTCCAACTTCAACAGGCGCCGCTAAAGCAATCTCGTTGGTTTTGCCAGAGTTAAAAGGAAAACTTGATGGCTATGCCCTGAGGGTTCCAGTCCCAACTGGTTCTGCAACCGATCTAACAGTTGAGCTTGCAAAAGAGGTTAGCGTTAGTGAGATAAATTCTGCGCTTAAGAAAGCTAGCGAGGGGTCCTTAAAAGGATATTTGACTTACACAGAAGATCCGATCGTATCTGCTGACATAGTGACAGACCCAAGCTCTTGTATTTTAGATGCTGGTCTGACCAAGGTCATTGGCACCACAGCCAAAGTTGTTGGCTGGTATGACAATGAGTGGGGATATTCAAATCGTTTGGTTGATTTAATTAAATATATTGGTAAAAATATTTAGTTAGATGGGCTTAAAGAAACTTTCCGAATTAAACCTTCAATCAAATCGAGTGATTTTAAGATGTGATTTGAATGTACCAATAAAAGACGGCGTTATAACTGACGATGGCAGAATCGTCGCATCCATGTCAACTATTAGGAAACTGATTGCAGCGAACTGTTCAATCATTATCATCGCGCATTTAGGCAGACCAAAGGGTGAGCGGAAACCAGAGATGTCTTTGCGCCCGGTTGCTGAAAAATTAGAAAAATTGACAGGAACATCTGTTATTTTTTCCGAATCGGCATTGGGTGCTAGCGAACTAGCGAAGAGTCTTAAACCCAAACAAATTTTATTACTAGAAAATATAAGGTTTGAAGTGTCTGAGACTAGTAAAGATGACAGTGAGCGATTGAAATTAGCAAATGAGCTTTCAACTTACGCTGATTACTATGTTGGCGATGGATTTGGTGCAGTACATCGCAAGCATGCGTCTGTATTTGAATTAGCAAAGCTCATGCCACATGCCGCAGGTGATCTAATTGCCAATGAGGTAGAGGTTCTTGAAAAATTGACCAAGAACCCATCTCGTCCATATGGGGTTGTACTAGGTGGAGCCAAGGTTTCAGACAAAATAGGAGTAATCTCAAATCTACTTGAGAAAGTTGATGTAATAGCAATTGGCGGCGGAATGGTTTTTACTTTCCTCGCAGCAAAGGGATTTAGTATCGGAAAATCTCTAGTCGAAGTAGATCTAATTGAAACTGTTAAAAAGTCAATTACAAGAGCTGATCAGATCGGAGTTAAGTTAATCTTACCTGAGGATATTGTGGTCGCATCTGAATTTACTGCAGACTCTGCTCCAAAGATTGTGAGAGCAGATGAAATACCTGAGGATATGATGGGATTAGATATCGGCCCAAGTAGTGCAAATTTATTCGCACTCGAGATAAAAAAATGTAAAACTGTTTTTTGGAATGGACCAATGGGCGTATTTGAATTTCCAAATTTTGCAAATGGCACAAGGGTGATTGCCCAAGCACTTACAGAAGTAGATGGAATGGCGGTAGTCGGCGGGGGAGATTCAGCTGCTGCGGTTCGTAAACTAGGCTTTGCGGATCGAGACTTTGGATATATCTCGACTGGTGGTGGTGCATCACTTGAGTATCTTGAAGGAAAAGAACTTCCAGGCCTATTGGCTTTAAGTTAGGAGTAGTAAATGCGCAAACCACTTATTGCTGGTAACTGGAAAATGAATTTAAATCACTTAGAGGCGATTGCGGTGACACAAAAGCTTGCCTATTCACTGGAAGATAGAGATTATGATGCAGTTGAAATTGTTGTAATTCCTCCATTTACAGATATTAGGTCGGTTCAAACTTTGGTGGATGGGGATCGCTTAAGACTTCTTTACGGAGCGCAAGATCTATCGACGGCCGAATCTGGAGCATATACCGGTGAAATTTCGGGTGCTATGTTGAACAAGCTTGGTTGCACATATGTATTAGTGGGCCACAGCGAACGCCGAGTAAATCACAATGAAGATGACGCAAAGATCAACAAAAAAATTAAAGCAGCGCTGGCAAATGAATTGAAACCGATTCTCTGTATCGGTGAAGAACTTACGAGTCGTGAAGCGGGTAACCACATCTCCTTTGTTTTAGAGCAGTTACGGAATGGACTAAAGGGTTTCCACAAGCCAGATCTAAAGAAAATAGTAATTGCCTACGAGCCAGTCTGGGCGATCGGGACTGGAAAAACTGCAACTCCTGAAGATGCTCAAGAGGTGTGTAGTGCAATAAGAATTGAATTAAGCAAAATTGGCAGTGATGAGATTGCTGATAATTGTCGAATTCTTTACGGTGGGTCAGTCAAGTCCATCAATACTCTGGACATCATGAAGGAAGCTGATGTCGACGGTGCTTTAGTGGGTGGGGCCTCCCTTGATCCAGAGGAGTTTGCTCGTATTTCCAAGTTTCATAGAGTATTAAATAAGGCCTAGTAGCGAGAATTTAAGTTATTTTGCTCCAAGATAGTATCCTATTCTCCGATTGATTAACCGAGCGTTGAAGGCGAGAAAATGAATTTAGCTCTAACGATAATTCTTATTCTTTCAAGTGTTTTGATGATTATTCTTGTCCTGCTCCATAAGGGCAAGGGCTCTGGGTTATCAGATTTATTTGGTGGAGGAATTTCTTCAACTTATGGAGGTTCTTCGGTTGTCGAAAAGAATTTAGATCGAATAACAATTGTTGTTGGTGGCGTTTGGCTCGCATCTGTCATCGCACTCTCGTTACTGCTTAAGAATTAGGGGTTAATCATGGCTGGTGGAAGTTCAATAAGAGGTTCTCGTGTTGGTGCTGGCCCGATGGGCGAAGCAGAGCGCGGTGAATCAATTGCAAGATTTAGAATTTCATATTGGTGCGCTAATGGTCATGAAACGAAACCTTCGTTTGCTGAAGATGGAACTGTTGAAATTCCGGCCGAATGGGATTGTCCAAGATGCGGTTTCCCTGCAGGTAGAGATAAAAATAAGCCGCCACTGCCTTTGAAAAATGAGCCCTACAAGACTCACTTAGCCTATGTAAAAGAACGTCGCACAGAGGCTGAAGCAAATAAGATTCTTGATATAGCTCTTAAAAAGTTACGTGGTGAGGATTAATTAAATATTTCTAAAAGGTCACAATCTTTGTTTTTTATGTGAATCCTTAGCAGTGGTACTCCTCTAGTAGTTAATGAGTTAGCGTCCCCCAATGCTTGCGCAGAAATTAACTGGCCAAATGTATATTGTTCACCGGGTATAGCTAACTCCGTTTTTATCTCCTGAGTTATTTGAATAAATCCACCATTACTTTGACCACCCTTATGAATTTGTCCGGTCGAATGCAGATATCTTGGCCCTAGGCCAAAAGTAACCGGCTTGTTCAGTTTAGAAATCAAATGATTTTGAACTTCTATCAGCTCCTTCTCAAAAGCTGAAGGCAAAAAAGCCATAATAGAAAAGTAGGCACGCGGCAGATTCAGAAAATCTGAAATAGTAGAAATTTCTAAATTAGAAAATAATTCAAATGATTTATTTGAGATTCTTGGCTGCTCAGGAACAAAATTACCAGCACCAAGATCGTTGAGTATTTTACTGGTTTGGTCTTTAGCCTCTGTTACATTGGGTTGATTAAATGGATCAACCTCAAGTAAGAAACAAAGTAATACTGTCACCCACTGCCATAGTATTAAGTGCTCACCAAGCGAACCCTTAACTACAAGATCGTATTGGCCATCTTTAAATCCAATACTTAGCTCTTGATTTGTCAGGTTTAATTCATTTACAACTATGGGTAATCTTCCTACGCCATCTTTGCCAGTTGACTCTGCAATTAATTGCTCAATCCAATTAGCAAGTCCAGGGGTATTACTCTGCTGCTCAACAAAGTAAACAAATTGCTTTGATCTAGTGAATATGTCTACTGCAATTTGAACAGCGATAGAGTTTGGTTCTACCAGTAATTTACTCATCCTCTCTGCATCATCTAGTAATATTGAAACATCTGTTCCAGTTAATGAGGCTGGCAATAATCCAAAAGCGGTTAAAGCGCTAAATCTTCCGCCCACCTTTGAATCTGCGTTAAAAACTCTATACCCCGATTTACGGCCGCTAGTGTCCAGAGAAGTGCCTTGATCGGTGATAAGAAGAATATGATTCTTCGGTTCAAGATTGGCGTTTAAGAAAAGATTTTCAAAAAATTTAAAATGCGAGAGCGTTTCAATTGTTGTGCCGGATTTAGAGGCAATAATAACTAGAGATTTTGCAAGATCTTTAGGAATAGATTTAATTATCTGCTCAGGGTGAGTTGAATCTAAGATTGTAATATTTTTGTTATTGGTCTTAGCAATTAGCTCAGTTGCTAACGAGGAACCACCCATTCCACAAAGAACAAACTGGTCTAATTTGTTACTTCGAGTCCAGGCAGATAGGGCATCTAGCTCTGGCAGCAACTTCCTAGAAGTCACCGGCAGATCCACCCAACCTAGCCGATTAGGCGCCTCACTAGTTCGCCCCCATATCGATGCATCTTTTGCCGCAATTTTAGGGAGTATCTCATTTAACTTGAAGATTAAATCTGAGTGATCATGTCCAGCGTCATTGCCCATTTGCTCTTTTAATACTCTCTGTCGCTGCTACAACAACATTTTCGGCAGTAAAACCAAACTCCTTAAAGAGAACTGAGGCACTTGCTGAAGCACCAAAATGCTCTATCGAGATTGCAATGCCATAGTCGCCAATGATTTTATGCCAGGGTTGTGAAACTCCAGCTTCGATACTTACCCTAGCTTTAATCTTTCGAGGCATTATCTCCTCCTGATATGCAGGTGACTGTTCAAAAAACCATTCAAAACATGGAATACTAATAACTCTGGCCTTAACATTTTTTTCAGCCAAAACCTCTCTGGCTTGTAGTGCGATACTTACTTCAGAGCCGGTTGCAATTAGTAACACATCGCACTGCTTTGATAACTCATCACCGTAAGCAACAACGTAAGCGCCCTTAACCGCGTTAGTTGCAGCTGCATACTTGTTCCGATCAAGCACTGGTAAATTCTGGCGAGATAAAACCAGTCCAGTAGGTTTAGCTCGCTCAATTATATTTTTCCAACAAATAGATACTTCATTGGCATCAGCTGGTCTTACTAAATCTAGCCCAGGAATTGCACGTAGTGCAGCAAGATGTTCAACGGGCTGATGTGTTGGTCCATCTTCACCTAGACCAATTGAGTCATGGGTCCAAACAAATGTTACCGGTAGTTGCATTAGAGCCGAAAGGCGAACTGCGCCTCGCATGTAATCGCTAAAAACTAGAAATGTTCCAGCAAATGGCTTTACCAGACCATGTAAGGCGACACCATTTAAAATCGCTCCCATCGCATGCTCTCTTATTCCAAAGTGAACAATCCGGCCGTAGGGATCAGCATTTGCTATTTTGCTTGAGCTTGGCAAAAATGATTTACTACCTTCAATTGTCGTGTTGTTACTTTCGGCTAAATCGGCAGAACCACCCCATAACTCAGGTAATTTTTCAGCAAGTGCTTGAATAACTTTTCCAGAGGCAGCTCTAGTTGAGACTTCCTTGTCTTGTGAAAATATAGGCAGATCTTTGGCCCAATCAGTTGGTAATTGCTTATTTAATAATCGATTTAAAAGAGCCGCCTGCTTTGGATTTAATGATTGCCACCTAGCAAATTCAATTTCCCAATCGGCAAATTGTTTTGCCCCACGTTCCTTTACCTGCCTTGCATGAGAAATGACATTAGATGGTGCAAAGAATGGTTCTTTAGGATCGATACCTAGGATTTTTTTAGTCTGCGAAATCTCCTCTGCTCCTAGTGCTGAACCGTGTGATTTTGCAGTACCAGAGGCGTTAGGTGCTGGCCAAGCAATAACAGTTTGTAATCGAATTAAAACTGGCGAGGTATTGTGAGCAGCAGCATCTATCAATGCTTGCTCAAGTTTTTCTCGATCGACATTACCATCTTTCTTGGCTGCTACCTCAATAACTTCCCAGCCGTAGGATTTATATCTTGCTGAGACATTCTCTGTGAATGCAACATGGGTATCACCTTCGATAGAGATTCGATTATCATCATAAATTACCTTTAGATTTCCTAATGCTTGAGTTCCGGCCAAGGAAGATGCCTCTGCACTTACTCCTTCTTGGAGATCACCATCTGAACAAAGAACCCAAATATTATGATCAAAAATATCAGTTGTATTGTCGGGATCTATCAATCCTTTTTCATATCTGGCCGCCATTGCCATACCAACACCATTTGCTACACCTTGGCCTAATGGGCCAGTTGTGGTCTCAACACCTAAGGTGTGACCATACTCAGGATGACCAGGGGTAAGTGAATTAAAGGTTCTAAAATTCTTTAGGTCTTCAAGCTCAACGCCATATCCTGATAAATAAAGCTGAATGTATAAGGTAAGAGATGAGTGCCCACAAGAGAGAATAAATCGATCTCTCGCGATCCAATCTGGTTTAGCTGGGTTATGTCTCAAAATTCTTTGAAACAAAGTATAGTCAACTGGAGCTAATGCCATGGCTGTACCTGGATGGCCATTGCCAACTTTTTGCACTGCATCCATTGCTAAGGCGCGTGAGACTGCAACCGCCTGATCATCTAAGTCAATCCACTTATTCATCTTCTGAGTCCTTGCACTCTAAATCCAGAATTACTGATCTTGGCAATACTCCAAACCGAACCCCACACTAGTGTAGAACCTATCAAATGAGCGGCAACAAGGGCTTCAGGAAGGCCATTGAAGTATTGCACATATCCAATAATTCCTTGCGAGAATGCGATAAGCAGGAATATTCCAATACGTCGAACAAGAAGGGTCATTCCAGATTGTTGGGCAATAAGTAAAAGCATTACGGCCAGAACTATTAAGGCAATGACAAGATCGGCATGAATCCATGAGATGACTTGCGGATCAAAACTAAATCGCTGCGCCTTTTCATCTCCGGCATGTGGTCCACTACCAGTTACAATCGTGCCGGCTACCAATACCAGGAAAGCAAGCCAAACAAAGATTGGTATCAAAAAGCTTATCAAACCCGTAGTTTTCTCAATTGGTGTGCCAATAAGTTCATACCGCAATGAAATTGCACCGGCAATTAATAGGATAGATAGCAAATAGTGAGCTGCGACAGTAAGTGGGTGAAGGTCAGTTAACACAGTAACCCCACCAAGCATTCCTTGGCCGAGAATTCCCAAAACTTGCAAAGCGGACAGGGATCTAACTCGCTCCTTGTTGGCAGCATTTTTCGATACTCTGACTGAGAATATTACGACTGCCAATGCACAAATAAATAAAACAAAAGTGAGTAGTCTATTTCCAAACTCAATCCAAGCATGTAGTTGTCCCTCCGCTTGATTAGCAATCGGGACATATGAGCCAGGCGTGCACTCTGGCCAGGTAGGACAACCAAGTCCAGATCCAGTTAGGCGCACTGAGCCACCGGTAACTATTAGGGCAGATTGTAAAAACACCAGCAGACCTAAAACTCGCCCACGTAATGATTTTTTAGCCAAAAGCATGATTTAAGCCTACTGATTGCTGGTAACTCAGCGCTTAAAATAGGGGCGGATAAGTTCTATTTCACACCCGCTACTGTGGTTTGGGACTGGCATAAAGCGAAGAATTACGCAACACTTATGTTGTGAAAAAGACTGAGCCCGATAAGACGCGCGATCTGGTGGCCCGCAGGATTTTAGAGTTTGGCCCAGCCACCGCCGTTGAGCTTGCTGAAAAACTTTCGATTACTCCGGCGGGAATAAGACGACACTTAGATTCACTGATTGCTGAAGGAATTCTTACCTGTCGAGAGCCTTATCAAAGCGCCACCTTGCGAAGTAGAGGCAGGCCATCAAAGGTATTTCTAATGACTGATCAAGGAAGAGAAAAATTTGAACACTCCTATGATGATTTAGCGGTATCGGCATTAAAGTTTATGGCGAGTAAGACGGGAACATATCTAGTTGATGAATTTGCACAAACAAGGGCCTTTGAGTTTGAACGTAAGAGCGAATCAATTGTAAATTCTAAGAAGAGCATTTCCGAAAAGGCAAAGGTGTTAGCGAAGGTTCTTACCAAAGAGGGTTATGCGGCTACTACAGATAAAATGGGAAATGGTGAAGAAATTTGTCAGCATCATTGTCCAATAGCTCACGTCGCATCAGAGTTTCCACAACTGTGTGAAGCTGAAACAGCTGCATTTTCAAGAATTCTAGGTACGCACGTTCAACGACTAGCAACTATTGCTCATGGTGACGGAGTTTGTACAACTTTTATCCCCTCAGATATTTCCCAAATAAGTAAGACCAAAATGAAAGAAGGAGCACGATAATGTCACAAATAACTCACCCAGAGCTCGAAGGAATTGGTAAGTACGAGTATGGCTGGTCTGACAAAACAGATGCAGGTTCAAATAGTCGTCGTGGTCTTAATGAGGATGTCGTGCGTGATATTTCAGCAAAGAAAAATGAACCAAAGTGGATGCTCGATCTTAGACTCAAAGGTTTGGCGTTATTTGATAAGAAGCCAATGCCTACCTGGGGTTCAGATTTAAGTGGAATATTTTTTGACACAATTAAATATTTTGTACGATCGACGGAAAAACAAGCAACATCATGGGAAGATCTTCCAAATGATATTAAAAATACTTATGACCGCTTAGGTATACCAGAGGCCGAAAAGAAGCGTTTAGTTGCTGGAGTTGCTGCACAATATGAATCTGAGGTGGTTTACCACTCAATTCGTGAAGATTTAGAGAAACAGGGAGTCCTATTCCTAGATACAGACACTGCATTAAGAACGCATGAGGATATTTTTAGAGAGTATTTTGGAACAGTAATTCCGGTTGGTGACAACAAGTTCGCAGCATTGAATACCGCGGTTTGGTCTGGCGGCTCTTTCATCTATGTGCCAAAAGGTGTGAAAGTTGATATTCCACTTCAAGCCTACTTCAGAATCAATACCGAAAATATGGGGCAATTTGAGCGAACACTAATAATTGCTGACGAAGATTCATATGTTCACTATGTAGAAGGTTGTACAGCGCCAATCTACTCTTCTGATTCACTCCATTCAGCTGTTGTTGAAATCATTGTGAAAAAGAATGCTCGTGTTCGATATACAACAATCCAAAATTGGTCTAACAATGTTTATAACTTAGTAACAAAGAGAGCTACTTGTGCTGAAGGTGCAACCATGGAGTGGATTGACGGCAATATCGGTTCAAAGGTCACAATGAAATACCCTGCAGTGATGTTGATGGGACCACATTCAAAAGGTGAAACACTCTCGATTGCATTTGCTGGCGAAGGCCAACACCAGGATGCTGGAGCCAAAATGGTCCATGCAGCTCCTTATACATCTTCAACAATTATCTCTAAATCTGTTGCCAGAGGTGGTGGCAGAACTTCATATCGTGGATTGGTTAAAGTTGAGGAAGGTGCACACCACTCTAAGAGCACCGTAAAATGTGATGCCTTACTCGTGGACACAATCTCAAGATCAGATACCTATCCATATGTCGATGTACGCGAAGATGATGTTTCTATGGGTCATGAAGCTACGGTTTCCAGAGTAAGTGATGATCAGTTATTTTATTTGATGTCTCGAGGCCTTGGCGAAGATGAGGCAATGGCAATGATCGTTCGTGGCTTTATTGAGCCAATAGCGAAAGAGCTGCCTATGGAGTATGCACTTGAACTCAACCGCCTAATCGAATTACAAATGGAAGGCGCTGTCGGTTAATGAGTCAGTTGACTACTAATTACCTCACGCCAACCGGTCGTGAAGAGGCGTGGCGGTTTACGCCATTAAAGAAATTATCTGGAATACATGACATAGAAGTTTCAGTAGCTGACAACATTTCACTTTTTGCTAATTCTGATTTACCAAAGGGTGTCAGTTTGAATATGTTAAATGCCGTAGATCTTCCACCTGCATATGTAGCTAGCGATATCGTCACAAATAGAGTTCGCAAAGATGCTAAGAAAACAACAGTGCTGGCGATTGCGGATAATACTGAACTTATTGAGCCAATTGTTCTAAATCGAAAATGCGGGTCAACTGCTGAGGTGAGTAGGACTGCAATCCAAATAGGAGTAAATAGTCGAGCCACTGTTGTTATCGAAAATAATGGTGCTGGTAAGTTAGGTGAAGAAATTGAAATCACACTTGCAGCTGGGTCGAGTCTTAATTTTATTTCATTACAAGAGTGGGATCTGGACTCTGTTTACCTTGCCCAGCATCATGCAATTATTGGGAAAGATGCTCAGTTTAACTCTTATGTGGTAACAATTGGTGGATCTACAGTTCGTATCAGTCCAACAGTTGAATATACCGGTATGGGGGCAAGTGCTGAGTTGAATGGCGTTTATTTTGCAACTGATGGACAGCACCTTGAGCATCGCATTCATGTAAACCACAGTATTCCAAACACTAAATCTCGTGTGAACTACAAGGGGGCTCTTGCCGGAACTGGTGCACACACCGTATGGATAGGTGATGTCTATATCAATAAGGGTGCTGAAGGAACTGACACCTATGAACTAAACCGAAACTTGTTGCTTACAGATGGTGCTCGTGCTGACTCTGTTCCTAATTTAGAAATTGAAACTGGTGAGATAGTTGGTGCAGGCCACGCTAGCACTACTGGACGCTTTGATGACGAACAACTTTTTTACTTGCAGTCTAGAGGAATTCCAGCTGATATTGCTCGCAGATTAGTAATTCGTGGATTTTTTGCAGAGATTATAGGCAAGTTGAAAAATGAAGAGATTGAAGAGAGATTAATGAACCGGATTGAGTCCGAATTATCAAGGATTGGTGAATAATGGCTGAAGTGGCATTTGATTCACTAGTTAGTGGTAAACCTGTAGCTATCGAGGTTGATGGTGTTGCAGTATGCCTAACTCGTGTTGGAGATGAGGTATTTGCAGTTGAAGATACCTGCACGCATTCTGAAGCTTCATTATCTGAAGGTGAAGTTAGTGGAACAAAGATCGAGTGTTGGCTACATGGCGCCGAATTTGATCTACGCACCGGTGAAGCATTAACACCGCCAGCCACAACTGCACTTAAAACATTTAAAGTTGAAGTAAACGGTAACCAAGTAGTAGTAACTAACTAAGGAGACAACTATGAGCGTACTAGAGATCAAAAATTTGCAGGTTTGTGTTACTACGGAGGTAGGAAATAAAGAGATATTACGCGGAGTAGATTTGACAGTTAAGTCAGGGGAAACACATGCAATTATGGGTCCCAACGGTTCCGGTAAATCAACTCTTGCATATTCAATTGCTGGACATCCAAAATACTTAATTACTGGTGGTTCAGTGACTTTGGATGGAATTGATGTACTAGAAATGAGCGTAGATGAGCGAGCTAAGGCTGGATTATTTCTTGCAATGCAGTATCCAGTTGAAGTACCGGGGGTTTCAGTTTCTAACTTTTTGCGAACTGCTGTAACAGCTATACGAGGTGAAGCTCCTAAAGTAAGAACTTGGGTTAGCGAAGTAAAAGAGGCAATGGCCTCTCTCAATATTGACACCGCTTTTTCGGAACGTAATGTGAATGAGGGTTTTTCTGGCGGAGAGAAAAAGCGTCATGAGATTCTGCAGATGGAGCTGTTAAGGCCAAAAATTGCAATTCTTGATGAGACTGATTCTGGTCTTGATGTAGATGCGTTGCGCATCGTTTCTGAAGGTGTAAATAAGGTGAAAGCGAACTCAGATTTAGGGGTGATGTTAATTACTCACTATACGAGAATACTTCGATACATAAAGCCTGACTTTGTACATGTTTTTGCAAACGGAAAAATTGTCGAAGCTGGTGGTCCTGAGCTGGCTGATAAATTAGAAGAACAAGGTTACGCAGCATATATAACTGCCTAATTTTATGAGCACAGATCTATCCAGTTATAAAAAAGATTTTCCAATCTTTGAGCGCACAGTTCGTGGCGGGAATTCATTAATTTATTTGGATAGTGGTGCGACATCTCAGAAACCTAACTCTGTTATTGAAGCCGAGAGCAATTTTTATCGCACGGTAAACGCAGCCGTGCATAGGGGAGCCCATCTACTAGCTGAAGAAGCCTCCGAAGCTTATGAGTCAGCTAGAGAAAAAGTTGCGGCTTTTATTGGCGCCATAAGTAGTGAGGTTATCTTTACTAAAAGTGCTACCGAATCCTTGAACATAATTGCTTACTCATTTGGAAATCCAGATTCTAGATTTAACATAAAAGCTGGTGATCAAATTGTCGTGACCGAAATGGAGCATCACGCGAATCTGATACCTTGGCAGCAGTTGGCAAAGCGAACCGGTGCTGAGCTCAGGTGGCTGTCGATGACTGCCGATGGCAGAATTAATTTAACAAATTTAGATCAGGTAATTACAAAGAAAACTAAGATTGTGGCGATTACGCATCAGTCTAATGTTCTTGGAAGTATTCTGCCAGTTGAAACTATTGTCAAAGCATCACGTGCTGTAGGCGCATTAGTGGTGCTTGACGCCTGTCAATCAGCACCTCATTTTGCTATCGATGTAAAGAAACTAGGCATTGATTTTCTTGCATTCTCAGGCCACAAGACTTTAGGTCCAACTGGAATTGGTGTGCTCTGGGGCAAATTTGATTTATTGGAAAAATTAGAACCTTCATTGTTTGGAGGATCTATGGTTGATTCTGTAACTATGGAGAGTGCAACATGGGCAACCACGCCAAGAAAATTTGAAGCCGGTGTTCCAAATATGGCTCAAGCTGTTGGATTATCGGCAGCAATAGATTACTTAAATCAGATTGGTATGCATAATATTGCACAGCACGAGAAAAATTTGACTTCATATCTTCTAAAAGGAATTACAAGCATCACTGGAGTCGAGGTGATTGGCCCAGTAGATATGAAAGATCGTGGTGGCGTAGTTTCATTTACGATTGATGGAGTCCACCCGCATGATGTAGGTCAAGTGCTAGATCAATATGGTATTGCGGTTCGAACTGGTCATCATTGTGCCTGGCCTTTGATGCGCAAACTAAATTTAGTGGGCACAACTAGAGCATCCTTGTATTTGTATAACTCTCAAAGCGATCTCGATTCCTTACTTGAATCGATTGAGAAAGTGAAGCTATATTTTAGGGTTAGCAAATAATGGAATTGGATTCACTTTATCAAGAGGTAATTCTTGATCATTACCGTTCACCTCACCACAAAGGTTTATCAGCAGATAAAGATATACAAGTACATCACAATAACCCCAGTTGTGGTGATGAGGTGACTTTGAATTTGTCTATGAAAGGTGGTGTGGTGACAGATTTAACTTGGGATGGAGTTGGGTGTTCGATTTCTATGGCTAGCACATCAGTTATGAGTGACCTATTAGTTGGTAAAGGTTATAAAGATGCTATTTATATTTTAGATAATTTTGTTGAATTAATGCAGAGTAAAGGTCAATCAGAAGGCGATGAGAGTATTTTGGAGGATGCGGTTGCATTTGCTGGAGTTTCAAAATTTCCTGCAAGAATAAAGTGTGCTCTCCTTGGTTGGATGGCATTTAAAGATGCATCAAGTCAAGTGATGCAGTAGAATTGAAAACATGACAACCCCAGACGATGTAAAAGAGGCTATGAAGGATGTAATTGATCCTGAATTAGGAATCAATGTCATCGATCTTGGTTTGGTCTATGACATGAGAATTGATGAAGGAAATATTGTCACTTTAGATATGACTCTTACATCAGCTGCATGTCCACTTCAAGATGTAATTGAAGATCAAACACGACAAGTCCTCGCTGATTTGTCCTCTGATGTAAAAATCAATTGGGTGTGGCTTCCGCCTTGGGGCCCAAATAAGATTTCAGATGATGGTCGCGAACAATTACGCTCGATTGGTTTTACAGTTTAACTTTGCTTCCAAACTGACTAGTGTCGTCTCATGTCAATGCACTCGACTTGGATGTCTTTTCGATCGTTAACTGCTGATCAATCATTAAAGAATCAAAAACTTAAACCGGGCACAATAGGTCGGATCACTAGATTTGCAATTCCATACAAAATTTCGTTGATTTTATTCATGATCACAGTTGTGATCGATGCCTTCTTAATTATTGCTACTCCTTTGCTGCTGAAAAAATTGATTGATGATGGAGTAATTCCAAAAGACTTCGAATTAGTAACCTCGCTTGCAGTTTTAGTCGGAATCATTGCAATTTTGGATGCAGTATTCAGCATGATCGGTAGATGGTTTTCAGCTCGAATCGGCGAGGGATTAATTTATGATCTAAGAAAACAGGTCTTCGAACATGTCCAGCGACAGTCGATAGCATTCTTTACCCGAACTCAAACAGGAGCATTGATCTCACGACTTAACTCTGATGTAATTGGCGCACAGCAAGCTTTCACCTCGACACTATCTGGTGTTGTCAGCAATTCGTTAAGTCTGCTATTAGTAATAATTACAATGCTGTCGCTTTCGTGGCAGATTACTTTAGTATCACTAGTTCTATTGCCAGTCTTTCTGATTCCAACAAAATGGGTAGGTCGTAAACTACAAACTCTTACTAGACAATCATTTGATATAAATGCTCAAATGTCTTCAAATATGACCGAGCGTTTCAATGTTTCGGGTGCCTTATTAGTATCACTTTACGGAGATTCGGAGAGAGAAAAATCTGAATTTGCTTCAAAAGCAAGAAAAGTTGCTGACATAGGTATCTCAATTGCCATGTTAAATCGCATTTTTTTTATCGCATTAACATCAATTGCAGCAATTGCTACAGCAATTGCATATGGCATTGGCGGTCACCTAGCGATAAATGATCAACTCACTGTTGGAACTTTGTTAGCAATAACCGCTTTGTTAGCTCGGTTGTATGGTCCACTTACCGCTTTGTCTAATGTGCGGGTTGATGTGATGAGCGCCTTAGTCTCTTTTGAGAGAGTGTTTGAAGTGCTAGATCTTCAACCTATGGTCATCGATTCTCAAAATGCAAAGTCGCTAAAGACAAATAAGCCTGAGGTGAAGTTCGATTCAGTTAGTTTCACCTATCCTACGGCCAAAGAGATTTCCTTGGCATCTCTTGAATCAGTTGCAAAACCTGAACTGGTTGAAAGCGGTGAAGTCTTAAAAAATATTTCATTTACAGTTTTGCCGGCAACTATGACCGGAATTGTCGGACCGTCAGGTGCTGGCAAAAGCACGATCTCATCCTTGATTCCAAGGTTATACGATGTAACACGCGGAGCTATATTTATAGATGGTGTAGATATTCGGCAGTACTCAATCAAGTCACTGAGAGAAAATATCGGGGTGGTTACTCAGGATTCACATATGTTTCATGATTCAATTCGTGCAAACTTACTTTATGCAGATTATAAAGCTTCCAAAGAGGAAATCGAGAATGTATGCCGAGCTGCACAAATTTGGGACTTTATTCAAGGCCTACCAAATGGGCTAGATACTGTTGTCGGTGAGCGAGGGCATAGGCTCTCTGGTGGTGAAAAGCAACGACTAGCAATTGCGCGACTACTTCTTAAGAAGCCTAGTCTAGTTATTTTAGATGAAGCTACGGCACATTTAGATTCAGAAAATGAAGCCTTAGTACAAGCTGCACTAAAAGAAGTACTTAAAAATCGAACCAGCATCGTTATTGCTCATAGATTATCAACGATTGTAAATGCTGATCAGATTCTTGTTATAGATAGTGGCCAAATTGTTGAGAGGGGTACGCACGAAGAATTAGTGAAAAACAGGAGTTTGTATTATGAGCTATATGAAAGACAAAATTTTCAAGAAAACTAAGTAAGTCTTTTTTGTTTAGGAGTAAAAACAGCCTCCTTTTTGATTGTTTCCCGCCCAGCATTCGCTGCAATTACTGCAATATAGGGAAGAGTTAACGCTCCAATTAAAGCTACCCACCTATATGGACTTGGAAGGATTACCGTAAGAACGAAACATACGGTTCTGATCATCATTGATATGAAATACCTCTTTTGTCGAGCAGCTTGATCAATGGTCAGCCCAGAGCCAGCATTCGTAATTGATTGAATTTCTTGCCGTTTCATCACTTGGCAAGTTTAGTGCTTGGAGAGACTGAGTCTAAGATGCCTTGGAAGTTCTAGGCTTGAATTACTCTTTATGGGAAGAGTTTTGGCTGAAAATGAGTTTGAGATCACTCGGAAGCCTCGATTTTTTGGATAGCCCAGAAGTGGGTATCATTAGCTCATCAAGTGGATGCATACGCTCCCACCTACTTCGCTGAGGCGAACTGGTTGCTTCTCATGAAGTGCGGCTGTATTTCGCTTGTGTAGTAATCAGTGTTCCAGCCAAACAGCAAGGAGAGGTTATCAGCACAGAGCCACGTATAAATGATCGAATTCGCGTTCCTGAGGTTCGGTTGATTGGATATGACGGTGAACAACTTGGTGTGACAGCAATTGATAAAGCAATTAAGTTGTCAGAGGAGATCGGATTAGATCTCGTCGAAATATCACCAGATGCCAATCCACCAGTCTGTAAAATTATGGATTTCGGAAAGTATAAGTACGAAATTGCGCAGAAAGCTCGGGAAGCTCGACAGAATCAAACTCACATTGTTGTGAAAGAAATGCGACTTCGACCAAATATTGAGCCTCACGATTATGAGACTAAAAAAACTCATATTGAGAGATTTTTAAACGGTGGTGACAAGGTTAAGGTAACAATTCAATTTCGCGGAAGAGAGCAGTCTCGTCCGGAAATGGGATACCGATTATTACAAAGGCTTGCTGAGGAGTTGGCTGAAGTAGCCGTTGTTGAGTTTACACCTAAGCAAGAGGGTCGAAACATGACAATGGTTCTTGGACCCGCTAAGAAGTCAGGTTCAGTGAAGAAAGCTGGATCAGGCACTAAAGCAAAATAGATTTTTTAAACAACAGGAGGACGAGAGTATGCCAAAGATGAAAACCCATAGTGGTGCAAAGAAGCGATTTCGCGTCACTGGCTCTGGAAAAGTTATGCACGAGCGTGCTGGTAAACGCCATCTACTTGAGCGTAAATCATCAAGATTAACTCGCCGCTTAACTGGTGATGTTGAAGCAAAAGCGCCAAACACATTTGCTGCTAAGCGCATGCTTGGTTTGAAGTAAGGGGAGACAAATGGCTAGAGTCAAACGTGGAGTGCACGCCGCTAAAAAACGTCGCACAACTTTAGAGCGTGCTGCAGGATACCGAGGGCAGCGATCTCGTCTATTCACCAAGGCAAAGGAGCAGGTAACTCACTCGCTTGTGTATGCCTTTAATGATCGCAAAGACAAGAAAGGTGATTTTCGTAGACTTTGGATTCAACGTATCAATGCAGAAGCTCGCAAAAACGGGATAACATATAACCGTTTGATACAAGGTTTGAAAGCCGCCGGAATTGAAGTTGATCGCCGAGTTCTTTCAGAGCTAGCAACCAATGATCCAATTGCATTTGCAAAGCTTGTTGAGGTTGCGCGCAAAAATATAGTTACAGCCTAATTCGTCTAATTTAGTTAGATGGAAAAGATTACGAGCCTTAATTCGCCACATGTTGAGCGAATTAAGGCTCTACTGGGTCCTAGAGGTAAAAAAACAAGAGAAACTGAGAACGTTTTTGTTGTTGAAGGAATTCAGGCGGTAAGAGAAGCAATAAATCCACGATTAAATGAAGGACTATCACTTAAAACAATCTACGTTACAGAGGTGGGCTTAAGTAAATTAAGTTCAGCCATTGATCAACAGGTATTAAAAGGTTTGGATATAGTCGAAGTCTCAGATCGGGTAATGAATGCGATGACAGATGCGCAAACTCCGCAAGGAATATTGGCGCTATGCTCCACTAAATCTTTAAAACTAATTGATCTTTGGAAGTTAGAGCCTAAGAAAATTGCTTTTTTCTGGCAGATTCAAGATCCAGGTAATGCAGGAACGGTTATTAGGACTGCAGATGCCTGTGGGTTTGATGCTGTTATGTTTTCGGAGGAGAGCGTTGATATCTTTAATCCTAAAACTGTAAGAGCAAGTGTTGGCTCGTTGTGGCACATTCCAGTGATTCCAAATGCAAAAATTGATGAGTTTATAGATATTTGCTTAAGTCGTAACGCCCATATTTATGCCCTATCGGCTAATGGATCTCAAACATTAGATTCTGAGTTTGTGACAAAAACCGTGAAGGATCCTTCAATTTGGATATTTGGAAATGAAGCCAGGGGGCTGCCTGAACTTCCAAAGGAAGTAAAAACCGTTTCAATTCCGATGAAGGGCTTTGCTGAATCCTTAAATGTGGCTAGTGCCGCGGCAATTGTCCTGCACTATGTGGGCCTGTCCTTATAGACTTACGAATATGGCTTTAGACAAGAATCAGATTGAACTTGATCTTAAAAGAGCTCTTTCTGAAATAGCAAACACCAAAAATTTTGATTCCTTGAAGCAAGTAAAAATCGATCACCTTGGTGATAAATCTCCATTAGCTCGAGCAAATCAATCTTTGGGAAGTTTAGATGCAAAAGACCGATCAAACTTTGGTAAATTCATTGGTGATGCCAGATCGCAAGTAAATGAAGCGTTTAGAAAAAAGACAGAGGAGTTGGAGAGGGAAAGAGATCTACAGGTTCTTCAGACGGAAAGAGTTGATGTAACCCTTGCAAAGCCGCGAACTTTAGAAGGTGGTTTGCATCCTTTAACAATTTTGACTAATGAAATCTGCGATCTCTTCATCGGCCTTGGTTACAACGTTGCCGAGGGCCCAGAATTAGAGTCAGAGTGGCTAAATTTTGACGCTTTGAATATTCCTGCTGACCATCCGGCCAGAAGCATGCAAGATACCTTTTTTGTTGAGCCATTAGAGGCAAAACTAGTTTTAAGAACTCATACCTCTCCAGTACAAGTCAGAACAATGCTGACTCAGAAACCACCAATTTACGTTATTTGTCCGGGCAAGACGTATAGGGCAGACGAATTGGATGCTACTCACACCCCAGTATTTCATCAGGTTGAAGGTTTGGTAGTGGATGAGAATATAACTATGGCAGATTTGAAAGGTACGTTGGATTATTTTGCTAAATCGATTTTTGGTAATGATGTTAAAACAAGATTGCGGCCATCATTCTTTCCATTCACCGAACCTTCCGCAGAGGTTGACATATTTTTTAACGGACGGTGGATTGAGTGGGGCGGATGTGGAATGGTTAATGAGAAGGTTCTAATCGCATGTGGTGTGGATGTTAAAAAATTTAGTGGATTCGCATTTGGTATGGGGTTAGAACGTACATTAATGGTAAAGCACGGTATAACAGATATGCATGACATTGTTGAAGGCGACGTCAGATTCTCACAAAGCTTTGGAGTTGGCAAAAAATGAAACTTCCATTGAGCTGGGTAAAAGAATTTGTTCATCTACCTGCGAAAATTACTCCCGAACAAATATCTCAAGCTTTTACCAGAGTGGGATTTGAAGTCGAATCAATTGAATATCAAGGTAAGGATTTAAAGGGTCCGCTAGTTGTTGGAAAGGTTTTATCGATCGAGGAGCTTACCGAGCATAAGAAACCCATAAGGTATGTGGGCTTAGATGTTGGCAGTGGGAAGAAAAGATTTGTTATCTGCGGAGCAAGAAATTTTAAAGTGAATGATTTGGTGGTAGTCGCCTTTCCAGGAGCAGTTTTACCGGGTAACTTTGCTATCTCCGCTCGACAGACATATGGAAAACTTAGTGATGGAATGATCTGTTCGGCCAAGGAACTTGGAATTAGTGAAGAACATGCTGGAATAATTGTTTTGCCTGAGGGCAAAATTGGTTCTGATGCGATCAAACTCTTGGAGATCACTGATGTAATTTTTGATATTGCCGTAAATCCAGATCGTGGATATGCAATGTCTGTCAGGGGATTAGCTCGAGAATTGGCCGGCTCCTTAAAATGTAAATTCATTGATCCAGCTGAATTAGTAAACACTAGTAAGCTAAAAAGTTTCAATTCAGCAAGAGCTATCACGGTCAAGATTGAAGACAAGACTGGGGCAGATCAGATTTTTATTCGCACTGTCGAGAACGTTAATGCGAAGAAGCCAACTCCAATTTGGATGCAGCGTCGAATTGAAAAATGCGGTATGCGTTCTATTTCACTTGCTGTCGATATAACAAACTACGTGATGCTTGAACTTGGTCAACCCTTACACGCTTTTGATGCAGCAGTCATAAATGGTGGTCTAAAAGTATGCCGTGCAAATAAATTTACGAAGCTGACTACATTAGATAAGGTCGAGCGGAAATTGCTGCCAGAGAATTTGGTGATATGCGATTCAAATTCAGTCCTGGCTTTAGCTGGAACTATGGGTGGTCTTGCTTCGGAGGTAACCTATGAGACTAAGCGTATTGCAATAGAAGCAGCCCATTTCAATCCATCAAGTGTGGCAAAAAATTCTCGATTCCATAAATTATCTAGTGAAGCATCAAGAAGAATTGAACGAAATACAGATCCGGCTCTAACTGAAATAGCTTCAGGTAGAGCAGCAACTTTATTAGTAGAGCTAGCAGATGCGAAGTATGTTGGTTCTAGCTCAGCAGGAATAGCTATAAAAAACCGCAAAGTAAAGATTTCGATTGACTTAATATCTAAGTTGATCGGTAAGAGTTATACAACCAAGCAAGTCAGAGATGCGCTGTTACTGATTGGTTGTAAAGTGATAGGTACGGGCGCAGTACTAAATATTGAAGTTCCTACATGGCGACCTGATTTAGAAAGCACGGCAGATTTTGCTGAGGAAATTGCTCGACTAACCGGCTATGAAGTTATTCCCCTTACCTTGCCGGTGGGTAAAGCAGGCGCAAAATTATCTGATATGCAAATTAGAAAAAGGCAAGTTGCAACAAGTTTGGCAAATCAAGGTTTTACTGAGGTTATCAACTACCCATTTGTCAGCCAAGAAATAATTGACTTACTAGGATTCACAGGCGACCGTGCCAAATCCTTTCGACTCCTCAACCCTATGTCCGAGGATGCTCCACTTCTTCGCACTCATTTAATTCCCGGCCTTCTTACTACTTTGGGACGCAACTTATCTCGTGGGACTAAGGATCTGGCTATATTTGAGATCGGTACAGTCTTTAGAAATACAGCAAAAACAATTAAGGGCCTAAGTCCAGAGACTAACAAGCGGCCGTCGGCTAAGACAATCGAGGAGATCTTTGCGAGTGTACCTAAACAAATGCTTTTTGTGGCTGGAGTTGTTTCTGGTGAAAAACTGAAAAGTACTTGGCAAGGTGAAGGCTCTAAATTTGACTGGAGTGATGCGGTTTCAAAAGTTATCGAGATTATTACAGCAACTGGAAATAATTTTGAAATAGCCAATTGTGAGCTTGCGCCATGGCATCCTGGTAGGTGCGCAGAGTTTAAGGTCGATGGCACAGTAGTTGCTCATGCAGGTGAAATACACCCTAGAGTCCTAGCTGATCTAGATCTTCCAGAAAGAAGTTGTGCCTTTGCAGTTATTTTGAGCGAACTGCCGGTCTCAAAAGTAATTAAGCCTGCAAAAATGCTAAGCATGCCCGCTGTAGTTCAAGATGTAGCTTTAATTGTCGAAAGTCATGTCTCCGCTGCTGAGCTTGAGCATTCATTGAGAATTGGGGCAGGGGATTTATTGGAATCCATAAACTTATTCGATCGATACGATCAGATTGGCCCAGGCAAAATTTCACTCGCATTCACACTTACATTTCGTGCTCCCGATAGGACTCTCACATCTGATGAGGTAGCAAAGTTTCGAGATCAAGCCATTGAGCAGGCAAAAAAGGATGTTAGGGCTGTCCCCAGAGTTTGATGCATGAATATGCAAATATATGCATATTTATGCTAAATGCCAGTATAATATTCATATGAAAATTGGTGTGGTTGGTGCAAGTGGTTACGCCGGTGGTGAGTTACTGAGATTTCTTAATTCACACCCAAATTTCAGTATTAGTTATATCGCAGCGGGTTCAAATGCCGGTGCGTTAATTACTGACTATCATCCGCACCTGACAGATTTCGCTGGACAGGAATTCAAACCTACGTCAGTGGTAGAAATGAATAAGTGTGATCTGGTTTTTATCGCCTTACCGCACGGTGAATCTTCGAAACTAATTGGCGAAATAGCAGACCATGTACGCATTGTAGACTTGGGAGCTGATTTCAGACTTAAAGACGCAGAGCAATGGCAGAAGTACTACACAACTGAATACCCAGGTCATTGGACTTATGGATTACCGGAGCTAGTGGGGCATGATCAAGTTCTGCAGGCAAAAAGAGTGGCTAATCCTGGCTGTTATGCCACAGCCATTTCGCTAGCTATTGCACCAGCCCTGAACTTTATAGAGGTCGGAGACATTGTTGTTGTTGCGTCAAGTGGCACCTCCGGGGCGGGTAGATCAGCAAAAGTTAATTTACCAGGAAGTGAATTTAGAAATAATTTAACTTCATATAAATTTGGAGGAGTACATCAACATACTCCAGAGATCGAACAAATACTGACTTCTTTATGTAATCAAAATGTAAAAATTTCATTCACCCCTGTTCTGGCGCCTATTCCAAGGGGGATACTTGCTACGGTAACGGCAAAACTTTCCAAACAAATGTCAAACTCTGATGTTAGGAGCCGATTTATTGAGTTTTATAAGCTATCAAAATTTGTCTCAGTATTAGATCAATCCCTAATGCCTCAAACTCTTGATGTTCTAGAGACCAACAACGTTCAATTGCAAGTTGCCGTAGATGAGCATGTGAACAGATTAATTGTTTCCTGTGCTCTTGATAACTTAGATAAGGGTGCAGCTAGCCAAGCAATACAGAATGCAAACATCATGTTTGGTTTACCAGAAGAGACTGGCCTATTAGTCGGGAGTCTAAAATGATTGTGGTTAAATATGGTGGAAATGCCCTACCTCGCGCAGACCAGTCAGATCCAGTTCTAGAGGCGATTGCAGATGCTTTCTTAGATGGTGAACAGATAGTCCTCATTCATGGCGGTGGTCCTCAGATCGATCTGGTATTGGGTGAGAAAGGACTAGGCAAAGAAAAAATCTCCGGCTACAGAGTCACTACACCTGAGGTTTATTCGGTGGTCGAATCAGTTCTTAGCGGCACAGTTTTAAGGTCGATTGTTAATTACTTGATTGGTAGCGATGTAAATGCAGTTGGACTTTCCGCATCTGATGGTGGGTTGATAAGGGCTAAGAAATTTAAACCGATAATTAATGGGAAGGCTATTGATGTAGGGCTAGTTGGGGAGGTTGCAGAGACCAACCCCATGATTTTGGAGAGCTTGATTACCGAAGGCTATCTGCCCGTGATTTCCCCAGTAGCTGTTGATGAGGACGGTATTGGCTATAACGTAAATGCTGATTTAGTTGCAGCGGCAATCGGTGGTGCCTTAAGAGCTGATTCAGTAATTTTTCTTACTGATGTGGATGGTATCTATCGAAAGTTTCCAGACAGATCAACCATTATCGATGAAATTTCAATTGAGGACTTAAAGAGTATTCAAGATTCGTTTACGGATGGCATGATTCCAAAAGTTAAAGCTGCAATCAGCGCCATAGATTCAGGGGCATTTTCAGTGCGGATAACAAATGGCACCAATTTAGAAGCAGTACTTGATGCTCTAGATAATCGAGGCGGAACATTGGTGAGTGCATAATGGCGAAATTAAATACTAACTCTGCAACTGCCAGACGCTCTATGGTTATTAAACTAGTAGATGATGGGGTGATACATTCACAGAGTGATCTAGTTAAACACTTACAAAAATTTGGATTTGATGTTACTCAAGCGACTGCAAGTAGAGATCTTGAGGAACTCGGCGCGGTCAGAGGAAAGGATAACTCTGGAGTATTCCGCTACCAATTTGTTACTGCAACAGATAATTATCGAAGCCGAGTTTTGAGCGATATTGTTTCTTCGATTGATTCTAGTGGTAACTTGGCCGTCGTAAAGACACCACCGGGTGCGGCAGCATTTCTGGCCGGTAGTATTGATAGGGCATGTAAAGCTGGCAAGTTACACTCTGCAATAGGAACTATTGCTGGTGATGACACCGTGCTAGTTGTTTCCAAATCATCCTCGGGGGGAGCGGCATTGGCTAAAGAGATAATGAAACTAGTTGGGGAGATTAAGTGACACTTTGGGGTGGAAGATTTGAGCAAGATTCAGCTGAAGCACTAATTAAGCTGTCGAGAAGTGTACATTTTGATTGGAGATTAGCCCCTTATGAGATTGAAGTAAATTTAGCTCACCTAGAAAATTTAGCCGCACAATCAGTCATTAGTAAGCCAGATACGATAAAGATCAAAGCTGCCTTACTTGAATTGGCTGCTGAAATTGGCAGCGGCAAATTCAGTTACACAAATTCTGATGAAGATGTTCATAGTGCTATAGAGCGAGGTCTAGTTGAAAAATGTGGCGTTATTGGTGGTGCAATAAGGGCTGGTAGATCAAGAAATGATCTGGTTGTTACTGATTTTAAACTTTATTTAATCGACCATCTGCTTGAGATTGCCTCTAGTGTCAATGAATTGGCAAAAGTAATAAATACACAAGCATCTTCCCTTATTGGGGTTGCTGCCCCTGGATTTACTCACACGCAACATGCTCAACCTATATCTTTTTCCCAAGAGCTTACCAAGCATTCACACGCCTTACTAAGAGATATTGGGCGTATCTTTGATTGGCTCGAGCGGAACTCTAAGTCACCTTTTGGATCCGGGGCATTAGCTGGTTCATCATTGATTGCCGACCCTAACTCAGTGGCAAAAACTCTGGGCTTTGCCGGGGTTATGGAAAACAGTATTGATGCGGTTAGTGATCGCGACTTTGCAGCTGAGGCGTTATTTTTGTTATCAATGCTGGGAGTACATTTGTCTAGAATCGGTGAAGAGTTTGTTCTATGGAGTTCAACTGAATTTAACTGGGTTGAGTTATCTGATGCATATACGACCGGTTCTTCAATAATGCCACAGAAGAAAAATGCCGATGTGGCAGAGCTTGCAAGAGGAAAGGCCGGAAGATTCATTGGAAATTTAACTACCCTGATGGTGGTACTTAAAGGATTGCCATTTGCATACAACCGTGACCTACAGGAAGACAAAGAACCGGTATTTGACTCAATCGATCAAATGCTTATTCTACTTCCCGCACTTACTGGCATGATTGAAACGGCAAAATTTAATGTCGGACAAATTTCCAAGGGTGCTGCAGATAATTTCTCGCTAGCCACGGAGATTGCAGATTTCCTAGCTAA
>JBJTJQ010000032.1:0-2128 GCA_046095545.1 Candidatus Nanopelagicus sp. | reverse complement strand
AGTTGATAGCTCAGGAACTGGAGCTTGGCATGTGGGGCAAGATGCAGCTGAGTACTCAAAGCAGGTTTGGCAGGAGGCTGGGTATGAGTATGAGCATATTGCTAAACAATTTAAATCAGATTTTTTCCAAAAACATGATCTAATTTTGGCGATGGATATAAGTAATCGAAATAATTTATTAAAATTAGCCCAAAGTGAAAGTGATAAGAATAAGATCATAATGTTTACCTCATTTGATCCTGGTAAATCTCATATTGACCCAGATGGTAAAGATGGCAACCTACTGTCAGTACCAGACCCCTACGGAGGGTCGATCGAGCAGTTTCAATCTGTGCTTAAGATTATTGAACAGGCTGCATCCGGCTTTGTTACCTGGGTGCGTTCCTAAGTATTTCTCGCCATACATACAGGTTGAACTGCTAGGGTTATTCGGTAGTTCCTTAAGTAACAACTTAGGTAGTGAAAGGTGAAACTTGTCAGATCACTCAGAGGGTGAAGATAACTCAGAAGAGATAATTACCGAAGAGATGCTTTGGGAAAAGATTCCTGAAGTGCAAGGTTTAGATAGAGCAAATACTTATTACGAACTTAGTGCGCGAATCTATGCCCGAGGTCAATATGATGAAGCGCTAGCGTTGGCCGAGACTGCGCGAGATATTTATGCAAATCTAGGTGCGATTGCACCGGCGGAAGGATTGGCTCAAGCATATTCTGCAATTGGCTATAACTTAAATCAATTAAAGCGAATGAATGAAGCGGCAACAGCTATGAGTAAGGCGGTTGAATTATTACGTGAGACAAAATCACCAATGGCGATTGAACTTGCCTGCACCTTAGGTGAGTGGTGGTATGGCTCAAAGGAGTATGAAAAAACTATTGAATGCATGAATCAATGCGTGCAGGAACACCTTGTTGATGGCAATGATTCTGGAGCAGCAAATGATTTACATTTAATCGGATGCGCATACCGAGAGAGTAAGAATTACCAGAAAGCACTTGAGGCATTTAAGGAATCAAGAGCGCTATTTAAAAAATTAAAAGAGGTTATCAATGTTGCAAGATGTGATCAAAAGATCGCTCATTGCCTAACGGAGTTAGGTGATGCTGAAGGGGCGTTGATCGCTGCCCAAAAATCACTTGATGTTTTTGTTACCGCTCATGATCACCGCCGGGAAACCTACTCATCCTTTGAATTAGGAAAGGCGCAACTTGCAGCAGGTTATTATGAAGAGGCGTTAATGACTTTAGAAAATGTCTTAGAAAGTGTTACCGAGGCTGAGTTTAAAGATTTTGAGTTCATCATAGATATTGAGCGAAAAATTGCACTCAGTTTGACCAAATTAGAACGTGTGGATGAAGCAAATGAAATTATTCGCAGATTAGATGCAGTAACTGAGGTAATTGACGAAAATTAATTTTTCGGATGATTAATCGCGTTTAGATGTTGCATCGCCCAGGCATACATAGCAATCGCACCAGCTGCTGAGGCATTCATCGATCTAGTTGAGCCGTATTGGGAGATAGCCAGCACAACTGAACATATCGCCACCGCCTCATCACTCATTCCTGAACCCTCTTGGCCAAAGAGCATTACACACCTTTTAGGTAGATCAGCACTTTCTAACGACTTTGATATCTCTAGATTATCTATGCCAATAATTGGCAGATTTTCTTTATCACACCAAGCTTTAAACTCAGCCACTGTTGCATGGTGGTGAACAGTTAAGTACCTATCTGTGACCATTGCGCCACGTTTATTCCAATCTCGCTTACCAACTATATGCACAGCAGCCACATTAAATGCGTTAGCAGTTCTTACAATTGATCCAATATTTAAATCATGTTGCCAATTTTCAATCGCAATTTGTAGTTCATGTCGCTTGGTGTCTAAATCTGCAACAATTGATTCAATTTTCCAATATCGATACTTATCGAGAACATTTCTTCGATCACCATGCTCAAGCAGCTGCGGATCAAAGTGATTATTGGTTGGCCATGGTTTAGAGTGTGGCCCTACACCAACTACCTGGTAGAACTCACCAGGACCGATCGATGATTCACTCATGAGTAAACCTTAAGGGCTAAGGAGCATTAATGAAAAAGTCTTGGCTTCCGGCCTACTTAGCAC
>JBJTJQ010000031.1:0-14778 GCA_046095545.1 Candidatus Nanopelagicus sp. | reverse complement strand
GAAATTGGGAAGGCAATTGGCGAGCAGGGATGGGATTTAGTTTGGGGCGGCGGTAAAGCCTCAATGATGGGGCAAGTAGCAAAAGGTGCAAGATCAGTTGGAGCAAAAACAATTGGGGTGATCCCTGAGCCATTAATTAATCTTGAATTTGAGGATAAAGAGGCAACTCAGATGCATGTAGTTAATGATATGAGAGCGAGAAAAGCAAAAATTGAGGAACTGTCAGATGCATTTATTGCCTTACCGGGCGGCATCGGAACGCTTGAAGAATTTTTTGAGATCTGGGTTGGTAGCTATTTAAAATTTCACCAAAAACCAATTGCAATATGTGATCCAACAGGAGTCTATGACCCACTTAGGTTGGCATTAGATCACCTATCTACCCACAATTTTATGAAGGCTGGTCAACACGAGTTGGTTGTATGGTGTAAAGATATCCCTGCAACTTTAAATGCAATAAGGATTCGAAAATAAATGAGAAAACTTTCACATCTAGAGCTAAACATTAAAATTGATAGACCCCTTGAATCAGTTTGGAATTCTCTAGTTGATTGGCGTAGTCAAAGTGAATGGATGTTGCAAACAAAAGTTTGGTCTGAACTGGATCAGGATCAGACCATTAAAAATGGTAAAGGCGTCCTAATTTTTGCTTTCTCTGGATTATTTCCTAAACTTTATCCTAAGTTGCGGTTAGGTATTTTAGATACTATGGAAATTACAGTATTTAAGCCGCCAGTATTATGCGAAGTAGTTCATATTGGTCGTGTAATAAGAGGTACTGGACAATTCAAATTAATAAAAACCAAAAAGGGAACTATTTTTAATTGGCAAGAAAATTTAATTGCCCCAGCTATTTTTTTGATAGTAATGAAACCTGTATTATTACTGGGAGTTTGGCTCTCATTACGCAGATTTGCAAGGCAACTAACACGTTAATACGAAAAGTTTTCCTACAGCCCGCTAACCTTATTCCATGAGCTCAGGTGGCAAAGAAAACACGATTGCGGAATTAATATCCACCTTGCCTGAAGAAGAGCGGCTAATTTTGACTTTACATTTAGTTAATATGGTGAGTACCACACAAATAGCCGAGAAACTCGGTGTCCCAGAAAGGGCAGTTATTTCGGTTATTGCAAGTGGTAAATCCCGCCTAATCGCAATGATTTCTAAAGGTAATTTATAGGATTTCCCACAAGTGCAAATATCAGGGATAATTACGCCTCTAGTTGGAATCCAATTAGTTGTGTAGGGAGACCTAAATGGCCGCAATGAAACCAAGAACTGGTGATGGTCCTATGGAGGTAACTAAAGAGGCTCGTTCGATGGTAATGCGAATCCCGCTTGAAGGTGGCGGAAGACTTGTAGTTGAATTAAATATTGAAGAGGCTACTAACCTAGGAAATGTGTTACAAGCCGCAGTCGCATTAGTAAAAAAGTAATACTGACCTTAGTTTAATCAGGATCATGAATCCTAAAACTTTTGATTTATATCCAAAACTTCAAAATATAAATATTGAAGATATAGATTTATCAAATATCACGGCTGTCGCATTACCTGTGGTTAATGATGAACAAATTAGGATAATTGAGAATAATTTAGTTCAAAGTATTTTAAATCTAACTAAACTGGATTTAAATTCTGAGCTTTCAAAGTGGCCAGAATTTTCTGGGAAAGCTGGCGAAATTATTGAAATCCCACTTATTAATGGAAATTTGAGTCGAATTTATCTTGTAGGAATCGGTGATCAAAATTTAGACGACATAAGAAAATCAGCTTCAGCTCTTGGAAGAAAAGTAAAAAATACAAATAATAAATTACTTGTTCATCTAACCTTAGATAGTAAATTGATCACATTTGCTGCAACTGCTTTGGTTCTTTCTAATTATCAATTTTCTCTTAAAACTGAACAAAACGATAAAAAACCAACATTCATTTTATCCGGAAATTTTTCAGAAGAGATTGAAAAAGCCGATATATTGGCTAAGGCTGTTTGGCAAGCACGAGATCTAATTCATACCCCATCCAATATTAAAAACCCTCAGTGGCTAGCAAAACAGGCAACGTCTCTTGTTTCGTCAGCAAAGAGCTCAAGTCTTTCGATTGCAGTTAAATCTGGTAATGCGATTAGAGAGTTTGGTGGATTAAATGCTGTTGGAAACTCGTCACCAAATCCAGGTCCAAGGTTGATCGAAGTTTGCTATGCACCTAAGGGTTCGGGTAATTGGCCGCATGTTGTATTGGTAGGAAAAGGAATAACGTTTGATACTGGTGGAGTTTCGCTTAAGCGCCCTTACGAAAGTATGGTTGGTATGAAGAGCGATATGGCAGGCGCCGCCGCGGTATTAGTTGCAACTATAGCTATGGCCCGAGTTAAGCCAAAGGTTAAAGTTACTGCGCTTCTTTTGGCTGCAGAAAATTCATTATCCGCTACTGCCCAGAGACCTTCTGATGTAATTAAGCAGTTTGGTGGCACCACGGTTGAAGTTCTAAATACAGATGCAGAAGGACGTTTACTTTTGGCAGATGGTTTGGCTTATGCAGATCTAAAGTTAGAGCCAGATTATTTAATTGATCTAGCAACACTTACCGGAGCTGCAACCTTAGGTCTAGGGCGACAACATGCGGCTATGTATACTAGAAATAAATCACTTGCTAAGAATTTAATAGAAATAG
Source organism: Candidatus Nanopelagicus sp. (assembly GCA_046095545.1). Lineage (GTDB taxonomy): Bacteria > Actinomycetota > Actinomycetes > Nanopelagicales > Nanopelagicaceae > Nanopelagicus. The sequence goes on along the minus strand of JBJTJQ010000031.1, from coordinate 12,104 downwards.
GTGAAAAAATAGGTGAAAGAGTTTGGCACATGCCTTTAGTTGATGATTACACACCAGCTCTTGAAAGTGATGTTGCAGATATAAATCACTTAGCTGATAAATTTGATTTTTCAGCAGGCTCTATTACTGCTGCGCTATTTCTTGAGAATTTTGTTGGTAAGCGTAATTGGGTACACCTAGATATAGCCGGAACAGGCAGATCTGAAACTGACTCAGGTGAATACATTAAAGGTGGTACTGGATTTGGTTCTAGACTTTTAATTGAATGGTTGGAGACACTTTGAACCAATCAAACTCTCCAAGAAGAGATATGCATTCTTACTCTGAAGGGTATGCGCATGAAGATTATTTCATGCAACTTGCTCGACGTAATGGTGAAGAGGTTGGCGCATCAGATCCAACGCCAGCTGTGGGGAACTTCATTAGATTTATTACAAAACTTTTAAACTCAAAATCAATCGTAGAAATCGGAACCGGGTCAGGTGTTGGTGGACTATGGGTTCTACAAGGGATTAGCCCAGATGGTGTTTTGACTACAATTGACTCTGAACGCGAGCATTCAAGGTTGGCAAGATCGATTTTTGAAGAGGCTGGTATTTCTGCCGCAAAATATAGAATTATCACTGGAAAACTAATTGAAGTTATTGGAAAACTCGCAGATAACTCATATGAGATAGTAGTAATAAGGCCAGCACTAGATTTGTTCGATATGGTTCAAGAGTCTTACAGATTACTTAAGCCTGGAGGAGTATTAATAATTGATCAAGTATTAAGTAATGGAAAGGTAGTTGATCCATCTCAACGTGATCCTGAGAGTATTGCTAGAAGAGATGTAGTTAAAGTCATAAAAGATGATGAAAGGTGGTCATCAACAGTAATTCCAGTTGGCGCTGGGGTCTTAGTAGCCAATAAACTTGCTTAAATGAAAGAGCCATTAAACACCCCTTGGTGGCAACCTGCTGTAGAAAAGCAGCCCAGAATTTATATACAAAAGAGAAATAACTCATCAATAATAATTTTGGTTGTAATTGTAGGTTTAATATCTGGTGCGATAGGAGCGACCATTGGTCGTAATTCCACAGATAATCTTGGAGCGAATTTAGTTCAGACAGAAAATGTTGTAGAGCGAGCCCCTGGATCAATTTCAGCTCTTGCAGCCAGGCTAATTCCCGCCGTAGTCTCGATCTCAGTTAATGGCTCCGGCGGATCAGGAACTGGTTCTGGCTTTTTTCTTGATAGTGATGGATATATTTTGACTAATAACCATGTTGTTGAGTCTGCAGCAAAAAGTGGAAGAATCACGGTTGAAACTTCTGATGGTAAAAAGTATCCAGCCAAACTAATCGGCAGAGATAATTCATATGATTTGGCTGTTTTAAAAATTAATGTTCAGGCTGCTCCCACCTTACAATTAGGAAATAGTGATCAAGTTTTAGTTGGTGATGCAGTGATTGCAATAGGATCACCGCTTGGCCTGTCCGGAACTGTAACGGCAGGAATTATTAGCTCTAAAAATAGAGCTGTCACAACAGGAAATGGATTTGGTGAATCTTCGTTTATAAACGCACTTCAAACCGATGCTGCCATTAATCCTGGTAATTCTGGCGGACCATTAGTAGATTTGACTGGTGCAGTAATTGGAGTTAATTCAGCCATTGCGACTTTGGGCGCGGGCTCACAGGCAGGATCAATTGGTTTAGGTTTTGCAATTCCAATTAATCAGGCCAAGAAGACAGCAAAGCAGCTAATTGATACTGGCTTTTCAACTTATCCAATAATGGGCATTTCTGTTGATACGCAATTTACTGGAACTGGGGCATTAATCTCAAGCGAATCAGCCGGTATCACTCCTGGCGGACCAGCGGATAAAGCAGGATTGCGCAAAGGCGACATTATTATTTCCTTAGATGGAGCTGAAATAGAAAATTCAGATGAATTAATTGTAGTAATTAGAAGCAAAAGTATTGGTGATAAAGTTAAAGTTAAATTTAAGCGTAACAATATAACTAGGGAAGTAGATGTGGTTTTAGCTGCATCTAACAAATAATATGTTCAATTTGGGTGCTGGAGAAGTAATTGGTCTATTTATTATTGGAATTATATTAGTAGGGCCAGATCGCTTACCAAATATTGCTGCAGATGCTGCGCGATTTTTAGTGAAAGCAAAGAAAATGGCACAGAATGCAACAAATGAGTTAAAAGAAAATTTAGGACCAGGATATGAGGATCTGCAAGTAAAGGATTTGAATCCAAAAACCTTTATTAAAAAGCATATTGGTGATGTGATTGATAAGAATGATTTTGATATTAAGTCAAAGCCAAAAATTGATCCGGACCTGCTATGAGTACTATTGAGGCAATAAATCAAGCCTTGAACAAGGTGATAGATCCAGAACTGCATAAGCCACTTCCTGAGCTTGGCATGATTGAATCTGTTGACTTTGAATCAGGCCTAGTTAAATTAAGAATACTACTGACGATTTCTGGCTGTCCTATGAAAGATAGATTAAAGAGTGATATCGAAAAGTCTCTTGAAAGTATAAAAGAAATAACTGAGGTTGACATTATTTTCGGAGTTATGAATGAAGAGCAACGAAATAATGTTAAGAAATTAATACGCGGAGGCAGAGAAAAATTTATTCCATTTGCTCAACCCGATTCCTTAACTAGAGTAATCGGAATAGCATCAGGCAAAGGTGGAGTTGGAAAGTCTTCCGTAACTGCAAATCTTGCAGTTGCTGCAGCCATGAGAGGTCTAAAAGTTGGAATCTTGGATGCGGATGTTTATGGCCATTCAATTCCAAGACTTATGGGAATTTTAGATAAGCGACCCACGGCAATTGATCAAACATTTATCCCAGTTGAAAACTATGGCGTAAAAGTTGTATCTATGGAGATGTTTAAGCCCGAGCGATCTGATCCCGTTGCATATCGAGGACCGTTATTACATAGAGTTCTAGAACAATTATTAAGTGATGCATTTTGGGGAGATTTAGATCTTCTGTTGCTGGATTTACCTCCAGGCACTGGTGATATTGCAATATCTCTTGGGCAACTAATTCCCAATTCTGAAATTATCGTTGTCACCACACCTCAGATTGCCGCAGCAGAAGTGGCCGAACGTGCTGGCCGTATAGCTCACCAAATTAAACAACCAGTAATCGGTGTGATTGAAAATATGTCAGATAGCGAATGCGTAAAGTGCGGGGAGAAGCTTTCAGTTTTCGGTAGTGGTGGAGGTGAAGAAACTACGCGCAGATTAAGTCAACTAGTTGGATCAAACGTACCACTGCTTTCCAAAATACCTTTTGATGCTCAACTACGCGAAGGTGGGGACGATGGAAGTCCTATTGTCTTATCTGATGAAAAATACAAGAAGCTATTTAGTGAAATATTAGACCAAATAATTGTAAGACCGAAGTCCTTAGTCGGAGTTCGCTTAAATATTAATACCTAATTATTTTTTTTTAGTTTCTTTACAATGTCTTCAATCGCATCTGTCAATTGTGTATGTAAGTAATCTCGAGTCGTAACCTGACTCAATGCAGTCCTTAAACTGGCTAATTCACGGGTTAGGTATTCAGTATCAGCCATGTTTCGCTCATCTCGTTCACGGTCTTCGTTACCTTGTATTCGGTCTCTATCCGCCTGCCTATTCTGAGCGAGCAGAATAAGCGGTGCTGCATAAGATGCTTGCAATGAAAGCAGAAGCGTTAAAAATATAAATGGGTAATGGTCAAATTTAAGATCTTCAGGAGCGAGTGAATTCCAGCTAATCCAGAAAAAAACAAAAGCTGTCATGAATACCAAGAATCTTGCAGTCCCCAAAAACCTTGCAAATTTTTCTGACCAACGACCAAATGCCTCTGGATCATAAGAAGGTTTGAGTGTTCTACGTGCTTCACGAGGATACTCAAGTGAATTTTTATTCACTCTTATCTTAGCCATGATTTGTTGCCTCACTTTCTTGCTTCAGCGACTCGTCTTGTCGCCAGTTTTCTGGTAGCAGGTGGTCTAAAACATCATCGACAGTTACTGCACCTAGCAACCGGTCATTTGAATCTACGATGGGAACTGAAAGTAAGTTATAACTGGCCAAGTATAAGGAAACTTCATTTAGATTTGCTTCTACCGATAGGGGCACAATGTCAGTATCCAGTATTCCGCCAAGTAAAGTGGAAGGTGGCTCTCTTAACAATCTTTGGATGTGCACTACTCCCATAAAACGGCCAGTAGGTGTTTCAATTGGCTGGCGACACACGAAAACCTGAGCCGCAAGTCCCGGTGAAACTTCAGATGATCTAACCTTTGCCAACGCTTCTGCAACCGTTGAATCAGAAGTTAGAACAATTGGCTCAGTGGTCATCATTCCACCCGCAGAATAATCTTCATAGTGCATAAGTCTTTTAACATCTTCAGCATCTTCTGGTTCCATCAAGGCCAGTAATGCCTGTGCGCGCTCTTGTCCAACTTCACGCAAAAGATCAGCTGCGTCATCCGGATCCATTTCTTCCAAGACATCAGCAGCTCGCTCGCCTTCAAGTTCAGCTAGTAATTCAACCCGAGAAGCTTCATCCATTTCTTCTAGTACATCTGCCAATCTCTCATCATTTAAAGCTCTAGCGACCTCAACCCTACGTTTTAGATTTAAATCATGTAGTACCGAAGCTAAGTCAGCTGCTCTTAGATTTGCCAAGGTACCAAGCAAGTTTGATACACCTTGATTATTTTCATTTAACGTAAATCCTGATATTTCAGTCCACTTGACTGTTATTGCAGACCCACGACGCCGGAAACCAGACCCTCGCTTCATTACATGCACGAGCTCAATAAACCAATCTCCAGTTTTTGATAGTTCCATTGCTATGTCTTCCACACTAACTTTTTCATTTGTTTCAACTAAAGTAACAGAACGGTCCAACATTTCTGAAAGCACAGTTATTTCATTTGTTCTAGGTTCAAATCTACGCATATTTAGTAAGCCAGTAATAATTACATGACCATTATCGATAGAAGTAACACGAGTAATTGGTACAAAAATTCTTTTGCGTGGTGGAACTTCTACGAGTATTCCTAAAATTCTTGGAGATTGGTTGTTAGATCGCAGAGTTGCGACAGCATCTCTAATTTTTCCAACCTGGTCACCATTCGGATCAAATACCCCAGTGCCAGCCAATCTCGCCAAAAATACGCGCTTTAGTTCACTTCGCTTCTCTGTATTCATGAGATAAGGGTATCGGCTAAGTATGAATTCATAATAATAATTAAAAGCCGGGTAGGTTCTACCTATGAAAGATCACTTCCATACCAAACTACCAAGCGGTCGAGATATTCCATTTCTTACCCTTGGATTGCTAGGTATTGGAACTTCAGGCCCAATCATTGCTAAAAGCTCTATTCCGGTTCCATCATTAATATTTTTAAGAAATTTTATTGGAGGTCTTGTAATCCTTCCTTTTGCTTTCTCTAAGGGTGAATGGAAGACAGATGACCAAAAAACTGCCTTACGCTGGGCAGCATTATCTGGTGCTTTTTTAGCAGCCCACTTCTTATGCTTTTTCGGAGCAATGCGACTGACTAGTGTCGCAACCGGTACGGCAATTGCAGCTACCCAACCAATTTTTGCTGCATTATTTGTAAAGTTTAACGGTGGCCATATTCCTAGCAGATCAATTGGTGGCATGGTTATTGCTTTTCTTTCAGTAATTTTGATTACTGGAGTTGATCTAAATCTTTCAATCAGGTCTTTTCAGGGAGATTTATTAGCATTAATTGGTGGAATTTTTGGGGCCACATATATGTTGATTGGCGCCAAGGTTCAAAAAAGTATTTCTACGGCAACTTTTACTTCAGTTTGTTATTTATCATGCGCAATAGTGTCACTACCAGTTGTGATTTTATCTAATTCAAAATTAATCGGATTTTCTGCCTACGATATTTCTCTACTATTAGCTTTAATAGTCGGAGCACAATTACTTGGCCACACCATGTTTAACGCCTCGTTAAAAAGAGTTTCACCAGTTGTGGTCTCCTTAATTGTGTTTTTTGAAGTTCCAGTTAGCGCTTTTTTTGCCTATATTTGGCTTGGTCAGCAACCACCAGTTGGAACAATTCCTGGAATTATTGGTTTACTATTTGGTTGTGCATTATTTGTTATTAAATCTAGTCAAGAAACTTCTCAACTAAAATGATAGATTTACATACTCATACAAATTTTAGTGATGGTACCGATACCCCAACTGAATTAGTGAATAAAGCCATGGCAGCTGGAATTACAACACTTGCTTTAACTGATCATGACACAATAAGTGGATGGGATGAAGCAATTGGTGCATTGCGTCCCGGTCTATCGCTAGTTCTAGGTGCAGAAATATCTTGTCAAACTACTGATGGGATCAGTGTCCACATACTGGGCTTGCTTTTTGATCCTACAAATAATGAATTGATGAAAACTTTAGAAAATACTAGAGACAATCGGCATGGTCGAATGGAAAAAATTATCCGACGTATTAATGAGGCGGGTATTGATATCTCTATGGCAGATGTACTAGAACAACTGTCAGATGGTGCAACACTTGGTAGGCCTCATCTTGCTGATGCATTGGTAAAAAAAGGAGTTGTAGCAAACCGCGACGAGGCATTCACAAAAATGTTGCATAACTCCTCAAAATACTACGTACCTCACTATTCGCCATCACCTGAGGACGCTATTAAATTAATTAAAGCAGCAGGAGGTGTAGCTGTAATAGCCCACCCGATGGCCTCGCATAGAGGAAGAGTCATATCAGTTGAGACATTTGGTTCGATTATTCAATCAGGTTTGGATGGGATTGAAATAGATCATAGAGATCACACCCCTGATGAAAAGGTGAGCCTAATTAACTTAGCTAGGGAGTTTGACCTAGTTATGACTGGTTCAAGTGATTACCACGGCAATGGAAAACTCAATATTTTGGGCGAATACACCACAATTCCAGATCAGTGGGAGAAATTAGAATCTAAAGCTAATGCTAGGAGAGTTCTTTCTATTTAATTGGCAAATCCAACACGACGATCAATTGATTCACCTACTTCAATATAACTGATTTTATTAGCTGGTACTAAAAACTCTCTCCCTTTTGAATCACTAAGTGAGAGTACGGAAGATGATTTAATAGCCTCATTCACTTTTTCGATAACTTCAGATTGAGTACTTACACATTCAATATTTATCTCATGAGTTGAGTCGGAGATACCAATTTTTACCTCGGTGCGAGATGTCCCTTTACCTGATGCTTTTGCCGTAGCCATACCCCAACCTTATCCAGTCCATTACAACTATGCGAATTTAGGATTTTGATTTAGGGAATCCTGAGATTCCTCGCCAGATTAGATTCATTACCAACTCTGTGGCTCTTGTACGATCGATTTTGCCATCTCGATCTAGCCAATGACGTGCGGTAGTTTGTACCGTTCCGATAATACCTACAGCCAGCATCATTGATTCTTCTTTACCTAAACCAGTATCAATAGAGATGACAGCACTAACAGCTGCTGCGCAGTCATAAGTCATCCGATTTAATCTTTCGCGAACTTGAGGTTCAAGATTCATGTCACTTTCAAATAATAGTCTGAAGGCTTCACCTTCAGAATCTATAAATCCAAAGTATGCATCAACAGTTGCTGCAACTCTGGAGGAGTTTTCTCGATTAGATGCAATAGCTTTTTGAATCGCAAATACTAAAGAGTCGATATGTAAGTCCAAGACTGCCAAATATAAATCTAGCTTGGATGGAAAATGTTGGTATAGAACTGGCTTGCTTACCTGAGCCTTATCAGCGATCTCATCCATAGCAGCGGAGTGATAACCGGCAACAGTAAAAACCTCAAGTGCGGCAATTAGTAATTGTGCCCTGCGCTCATCTCTAGGCAGGCGATTGGATTTCTCATCAGCCATTGTTTAAGTCTAATCACTATATTGTTAAATTGTCAGATTTAATACTTTCCCAGTTATATTGTGCGAGTGAATGCATCAAAAAGATTGTTACTAGTACACGCTCATCCAGATGATGAGACTATAAATAATGGTGCAACTATGGCTAAGTATGCTGCAGAGGGCGTACAAGTCACATTAGTAACCTGTACACGTGGTGAAGAGGGCGAAGTATTAGTTGAAAGTCTGGCTAACTTAGCCAGTAGTAAAGATGACAAATTGGGTGATCATCGCGAAATTGAATTAAAGAATGCCATGGTGCACCTTGGGATAAGGGATTTTAGATTTCTAGGATCACCAGATAAAAAGTGGCGTGATAGCGGAATGATTGGAACTGTCCAAAATGAACGCAAAGATGTGTTTTGGCAGGCAGATTTAAATGAAGCCGCTCAAGAACTCGTAAAGATTATTTTAGAAGTCAAACCTCAAGTACTAATAACTTATGATGAATTTGGTGGCTATGGTCACCCTGATCATATTAAGGCAAATCAAGTTGCAATGTTGGCTGCAGAGCTCGCATCAAATCAAGGTTGGAAAATCAGCAAGATTTATTGGAATACAATACCAAAATCTGTTATCCAAATGGGTATCGATAAAATGAAAGAGGTGGGCTCGAGTTTCTTTGGGGCTGATAGCGTAGAAGATTTACCATTTGCAAAGCCAGATGAATTAGTAACCTCAGTTATAAAAGCTCCAGATTATGTTAATCAGAAATTAGAGGCAATGAAGGCGCACCAAACCCAAATTGCAATAGATGGTCCATTTTTTGCTCTTTCAAATAATTTAGGGTTATCAGTTTGGTCTGATGAATATTACACACTAGTTAAAGGTGAAAAATCAAAACCATTTGATGAATCTGGTCGCGAAATAGATTTATTTTCAGGGATAAAACTATGAGTATGTTTAACTCTATTTGTATGGGCTTGATAGTTGGGTTTAGTTCGGTCTTATTACATAACCTTTACTCACCATTTGGGTTAATTGCCGCATTAATGTTAGCTTTTGTAGGGCTAAGAGGGATAGGTCAGTTATATTTTTTTCGACGATATCAAGTTTTCTTTAGTTTAACTTGGCTGCTTGTAGCGATTAGAGCTGGATCACCCGGCTTAGCAGATGAAATTTTGGTTTACGGTAATACATCTGGAAACATTTTTTTACTTGGTGGTTTAGTAGTATTGTTACTTGGGTTAATTACACCAAAATCATTAAATCGCTAAATTAACCAATCCCAACTCTGACCATCTTTTCCGTCTTTTACCAAAATATCATTTTCTGCTAATAAGTCCCGCAGGCGATCGCTTTCAGCAAAGTCACCCATACTTCTTGCTTTTGCCCGCCTTAAAAGTAGTTCATTTAGATGGCTAGGTATTTCAGCTCTACTTGAGGAGGAATTAAGTAAGTCTAAACCAAACAAAACATCCAACTCTTTAAAGACTTCAAATTTTGTGCCATAACTTAAATCTTGAGATTTTTCAATCTTTCTTAGTTTTTGAAGTGCTCGAGGTGTATCTAAATCATCAGCTAGATCGGTGATAATTTCATGAACTATTTTTTTAACCTCAGGTAGGTTTATTTCCTTGCTACTTCGCCAAACTTGGATTTTATCGCGCCATCGCTTAATAGTTTGGTGTGCTGCTTTTAGGCTATCCCAACTTAAATCCATTTGACTGCGATAACGATTTTCAAGAAAACATAATCTTAAGGAGAGCGGATCTAAATTACGATCTAATAAATCTGATACTAAAATTACATTTCCTGCACTCTTAGCCATTTTTCGGCCCTCAAATAACAAATGTTCTCCGTGTACCCAAAGCGAAACTGCCTCCATATCAATCGCGCAGTTTGACTGTGCCCGCTCATTTTCATGATGTGGAAATCGAAGATCTATTCCACCTAGGTGTAAGTCAACAAAATTATTTAAGTAATGCAACGACATAGCTGAGCATTCAATATGCCAACCTGGAAAACCTTTCCCCCACGGTGAATTCCAAATCATTTCAGTTCTATTTTCAGCTGCTTTCCAAAGAGCCCAGTCTGCATGAAAACGCTTTGCACCATCCTCGGTGTACTCAAACCTATGCCCTGGTTTTAGTGAGTCAAGGCGATTTCCACTTATTGCACCATAACCTGCAAATGATTGTGCTGAGAAATAAACACAGTTATCACTTCCAACATATGCATGACCCTTTGTTATCAATTTACTTATTAGATTATGCATAAGGTCAATACATTCGCTAGCTTTAGGATAGTTATCGGCTGGATTAATATTTAACAGTTTTAAATCTGAATGAAATCTAGCCTCATATATTTTTGCAATCTCATACGGGTCTTTAGATTCCATTTTTGCCTGGGCTAACATTTTATCTTCAATAAAATCCTCTGACATGTGTCCTACATCAGTAATATTCTGGATGAATTTAATTTTATATCCGATAAATTTTGCTAACCTAATGACTATGTCAGATAGTAAAAATGTTCGCATATTTCCAACATGTGCATCACGATAAACTGTTGGACCACAGCCATAAATTCTTAAAAGATTTCCATCACTACTTGTTAGCGGCATAAGTTGCCTACTTTTTGTATCAAATAATCTAATTTCATAATTTGTAGTTGATGATTTCATTTATTTGGTACTACCTTCCATACTGCTATCTTTGCTGGATCGAAGGTGGCTAGCGAACCATCTTTTTTGCGCACTGTGTTTTCGCTCTCTAATACCCCCAAAATGTCGCGAAAACCCCCATCAGCTTCATGCATGCGGATGCTTACCCGCTGGCCAATTTGGGCCGCTGATGGCTGCATTTGGCGCCTCCTATTAAACTAATACTAAAGATCATCAGAGTTGATGGCAGTATTCTCCACCTAACTAGGTGAAATAACTGTAAGGAGTAGCGTGACCTACATAATTGCTCAACCATGTGTTGATGTGAAGGATAAGTCCTGTATCGAAGAGTGCCCAGTTGATTGCATATATGAGGGCGATCGAATGCTTTATATCCAACCTGATGAGTGTGTTGATTGCGGAGCTTGTGAACCAGTTTGCCCAGTTGAGGCAATTTACTACGAAGATGATGTTCCTACACAGTGGAAAAATTACAGTGAGGTAAATAGTAAGTTTTTTATAGAGATTGGTTCTCCTGGCGGCGCAGCTAAATTAGGAGCAATTGGTAAAGATCATGAGGTCGTCGCAGCTCTTCCACCACAAGAGAAATAAGTTTTTCTGAAACTGCCAGATTTCCCATGGGATCTTTTGGCGCCCTACGGTGAAAAAGCAAAACAGTATCCAGGTGGTTTTATTGATCTGTCACAAGGAACACCAGTCGACGCTACACCAAAGTTTATTCAAGAGGCTTTAAATCAAGCGAGTAATTCGCCAAGTTATCCATTAACTGCTGGAAGTTCGCAATTAAGGGAGGCGATAAAGAATTGGGCTATCTCCACTCTCGGTGCAACTGGTGATTTTGATGTTCTACCAGTGATTGGTTCAAAAGAGTTTGTTGCGCTTTTACCGACGTTTTTGCAAAGTAAGAAAGTTTTATACCCACAAATTGCATACCCAACATATTTAGTTGGCGCTCTACTTGCCTCAGCACAAGCTACTGCAGTTGGTATTAAGGCAGCAGATTGGCCGAAGGCAGATCTTGCCTGGATTAACTCACCAGCAAATCCAACCGGGCAAGTTCTTAGTAATTCACAGATATCAGCGGCCATTAATTGGGGCAGAGCCAATAATGCGGTCATTGCAAGTGATGAGTGCTATTTATCATTTTCAGATCAAGCTAAATCTATTTTGGCCCTAACAGAAGGTGATAACACTGGAATTTTGGCGGTGCACTCGCTTTCTAAGCGATCTAATATGGCCGGCTATAGAGCCGCTTTTGTGGTTGGGGATAAAAAGTTAATCGATCAAATTAGGCAGATCCGAAAGCATGCTGGATTAATGGTGCCTGGGCCAATCCAACAGGCAATGATTGCTGCACTCTCTGATGACAACCATGCAAAAGAGCAGGCGCAGCGCTATACAAGAAGAAGAGCTAAGTTAATTAATGTATTAACAAATGCTGGCTTCACTATTGAATATAGCCAGGCTGGACTATATGTATGGTGCAGTAAAAATGAGGATTGCTAT
>JBJTJQ010000030.1:0-2809 GCA_046095545.1 Candidatus Nanopelagicus sp. | reverse complement strand
CAGATTAACAACATTAAATTAATTCGCGAGGATGCAACTTATCTCCTAGCAAATTTTATTGAAGATGCCTCTTTAGATGGCATTCACCTTCTTTTTCCAGATCCGTGGCCAAAAAATCGCCAACATAAAAGACGGATGGTGCAAAGTGAGTTTATTGAGTTGGTTGCCCAAAAATTAAAGCCAGCCGGATTTATTCATATTGCAACTGATTGGCAGCAATACGCTGATTGGATAAAGGTGCGCTTTGATGCAAATCCTAAATTTACTGGTGGGATTGTTCCCAGGCCTAGTTGGCGGGTGCTTTCAAAGTTTGAAGCTCAAGGTTTAAAGAAAGGGCATGAAGTTACAGATTTTAGATATGAAAAACTTTAAATTCTGCCCTTATTTTCATAATTAGAGATCTGATTAATTCTTCTTATATGTCGCTCATCGCCAGAAAATGGCGTAGCTAAAAAGGTATCAACTAATTGCAAACAAAATGCCTCATCATGTAAGCGCCCACCAATGGATATCACATTTGCATTGTTGTGCTCCCGGGCAAGTTTGGCGGTTTTAATTGACCAAACCAATGCCGCCCTGACCCCGTTAACTTTATTTGCCGCTATCTGTTCACCGTTTCCAGAGCCTCCTAAGACTATGCCAAAAGAGTTTGGATCTTTGGCAACAGCAAGAGCTGCTGGAATACAAAAAACTGGATAATCATCTTGGGCGTCATACTCAATTGGCCCGTGATCGGTCACATCATGGCCACCTTTTTTTAGGTGATCAATAATCTTTGCTTTGAACTCAAGGCCGGCGTGATCACTTCCAATATGAATCTTCATAACGCTAGTTTGGCATAAAAACAAAACTGCCCGGCTAGTTATATCTAGCCAGGCAAGTTGTGTCTAGGATGGAGAATAAATGAAGCTAATCTGCGTAGTTTTTATGCTGCCTTAAATGAGATGGTAGAAGCTTTTGGACCTTTACCATGACCTTTTTTGCCAAACTCCTTAACCTTATTAACCATATTGGTTACTCGCTCAGTAGTTTTGGCCTTTTGTGCCGAAGCTTGAGTTGAAGTGATTTTTCCAGCAGCTAAGGCGGCATCAATTTGCTTATTGATTTCAGCAATCATGGCAGCAATTAATGCATCTTTCTTATCTCCAGCAATACTTGCAAGAGATTCACCAGCTTTTAGTCGGGTGGTTAAGGTATCAAGTGAAATCCCAAGTGTTGAGGTAATTACTGCATCAAAAGCAGCATGCTTTTCTTTCATTGCTGTTTTTGCAGCTGCAGCAGCATTTTCAGCTGCTTTAGTAATTGCATCGGCTTGCGATTGAGTAATTGTTCCATTCTTAACCAAATCAGATAAGAAAGAGGAGATTCGCTCTTTTCCTCTACCGTGATCGGCCGATGCCACATTTGTGGCTGAAACACTTAAACCAACCGCTAAAGCCATAACAGCTACTAATACTTTTCTATTCATTACCCCCTACTTTCTTCAAGTACTACCTGCACTCGATGACCTTATCTAAGATTCAAATACTGTGCTAGCCATCTAAACTACCTGTGAGCCAGATTAGAATTTTTACCCCAGGGTACTCTCAAAGCTAGTTCTGAGAGTGCTAGCCCTCATATACCTGAAATTTCAATTCGCAATAAATTTAGTGAGTGCTACCGCCCTATTTACCGAGCGTAATTTATTGAACTATTTCCATAACGCTTAGTCATCTTGGCTTTGCTTTTAGCCCCAACAAGTGGGGAGATGGAATGAATTATGTTTGGAAAACAATTAGCTAAAGCAGTAATTGTTGCAGTTATTTCACTATTACTGACTCAATCAACCTCATATGCAGCTGGCAGAAACCCCTCTGAAACCAACACAATATTAAGTGGCAGTGGTGTACCAGCATCCACAATTGGAATTAACGGCGATTTTTACATAGATATAAAGAGTATGAATATTTATGGACCAAAGAAAAATAATCGCTGGCCAATACCGACATCACTTCGCGGACCAGCAGGACCAATTGGTCCATCAGGGGCAGATGGCAAAAATGGATCAGCTGGAAGTACAGCTGATGGAAAAACTGGACCAGCAGGTCCAGCAGGTCCAGCAGGGCCAGCAGGTCCTGCAGGACCTGCTGGTGCAAAAGGTGAGACCGGAGCAACAGGAGCTGCCGGAGTAAAAGGAGACACAGGTGCAACGGGTGCTACAGGTGCAACGGGTGCAACGGGTGCAACGGGTGCGACCGGAAGTGGTGGAACACCATCAATTATTTCTGGAAGCATAACTTTTTCTGGATTAATTAACGGCATTGCTGGTTCATCATCAGTCTCTAGTGGGTTCGGTAATTTTTCGGCAACTAAGTCATACCTTGTTGATGTCTTCATATATGCGACCAATCAATCAACTCCACCAATGTCTTTAAAGGCAACATTTGTTTCAAGTTCCGGTGCGTCAGTAATTACTGCTAAGTACCTCGTTATGGAAGGAAATAGTTATAGAACTTCAAATTCACAATATGAGTATGCAATCTATGCAAAACTTCTCATAAACGGTAATGCTGAAACCACTAATTTCAACATTATCTCGACCGTATTTGCCGGGGAGTCAACTAGCACAAACACTACTAAATTAACCGTAACCGGTGATTACATTGCCCAAGAAATTGGATCTATCAATTAAAAATGGAGCGGGTGACCGGGATTGAACCGGCACAGCTAGCTTGGAAGGCTAGAACTCTACCATTGAGCTACACCCGCAAAATTATTGCGTGATCTGCTACTGCACTTACCAAGATTAACTTAGGTTGCCGTAGCAGGT
>JBJTJQ010000029.1:0-4267 GCA_046095545.1 Candidatus Nanopelagicus sp. | reverse complement strand
TAAACCAAGTGCTCCGGCAGAGAGTGCAACTGGAAGTGGCCACCAAGAGTGTGGTGAGAAAAATCCAATCTCGCCAGCCGAGTCTGCAATCTCTGCTTGCTGATTATCCTCCGGCAGTAAGTTACCTAATCTTCGATCGGTGAACCAAAGATAAAACCCAACAATTAAGGCAAGGCCAGCGCTTAAGGCAATAGCTGTTATGCCAACCGCTTCTCCACCTAATTGCCAGTAAACCACAGTAAGGATTGCATAAAAAATTGATAGGCCAACAAATAAAATCCAACTGGTTTTCATTAATGCTTAGCTTTCTCAGCCATATGCGGATAGTGAAGATCAAAGGCTGGACGTTCGCTTCGAATTCTTGGCATTGAGGTGAAGTTATGGCGAGGTGGTGGACATGAAGTTGCCCACTCTAATGATGCGCCATATCCCCATGGATCATCGGTTTCAACCTTAGGTGAACTCCTTGAAATCCATATATTTATGAAAAATGGAATCATTGACAATGCCAGTAAACCAGAACCAACTGTGGAAACCATATTCATAAAGGTAAAGCCATCAGAGGCTAAATAATCGGCATACCTTCTAGGAAATCCCTTAATTCCCATCCAGTGTTGGATTAAGAAGGTTAAGTGGAAGCCAAAAAATAATGTCCAAAAGTGAATCTTGCCGAGTGTTTCATCCAGCATACGACCGGTGAACTTTGGCCACCAGAAGTAAAAACCAGCAAACATGGCGAAAACCACCGTACCAAATAATACATAGTGAAAGTGCGCAACAACAAAGTAGGAGGCTGACACTGCGAAATCAAGTGGTGGTGAGGCCAAAATAATTCCAGTTATTCCGCCAAACAAGAAGGTAACTAAAAAGCCCAATACAAATAACATTGGAGTTTCAAATGTAACTGAACCTCGCCACATCGTGCCAATCCAATTGAAGAATTTCACACCAGTTGGCACACCAATTAAAAATGTCATAAATGAGAAAAATGGTAGAAGTACCTGACCACTGGCATACATATGGTGTGCCCAAACCGCCACCGATAGCGCTGCAATCGCAATTGTGGCTGCGATTAATCCTTTGTAACCAAAGATTGGCTTTCTACTAAATACCGGCAAAATTTCAGTTGCAATCCCAAAAAATGGTAGCGCCAAAATGTATACCTCAGGATGGCCGAAGAACCAGAATAGATGTTGCCATAACATAGCTCCACCATTTGCTGGATCAAAGATATGTGAGCCAAACAATCGATCAGATTCCAAAGCTAAAAACGCAGCGGCAAGTGGTGGGAATGCAATCAAGACTAAGATTGAAGTAAGTAAAACATTCCAACTAAAAATAGACATTCTAAACATGGTCATACCAGGTGCTCGCATGGTTAATATCGTGGTTACAAAGTTAACACCACCAAGAATCGTTCCCAAACCACCAATTGCCAGTCCAACTAACCATAAATCTGCACCAATGCCTGGTGAGTACTCTGCGTTGGAAAGTGGGGCGTATGCTGTCCAACCAAATGATGCCGCTCCACCAGGTGTAATGAATCCAATAAAGGCCATCGTTCCGCCAAATAGATACAACCAATAAGAGAGCATATTCAATCTAGGAAATGCCACATCTGCTGCACCGATTTGAAGCGGCATAATTACATTTGCAAAACCCACAAATAATGGAGTAGCAAACATGAGCAACATAATGGTGCCATGCATTGTAAATATTTGGTTGTACTGCTCATTACTTAAAAACTGCATGCCCGGACGAGCTAACTCCCCACGAAGTAGCATCGCCAAAATTCCACCAATTAAGAACCAAGCAAAAGAAGTAATTAGGTATAAATAACCGATGGTCTTATGGTCAGTTGAAGTTAGCCACTTCACTAGCAACTTTCCCTTAGAGGTTGGCGCAGGCGCGGCTCTGCTAGCAGAGATTGTGGGGCGTTGTGCGTAGGTTGTCATGCGGCGGCTGCTTTCTCTTCGGCTACTAATCCTTCAATATAAGTTTGATACTCCTGCAAAGTTACAACTTTGACGGTGAATAGCATTTGAGCATGATTTCTGCCGCACAAAATATTGCATCGACCCGGATAGGTGCCTAATTTGTTTGCCGTGAACTCTAATTTATTTGTTACACCAGGAAGATTTTGCATTTGAATCATAAAAGCCGGAATCCAAAATCCGTGCACTACATCATTGGCATCTAGGGTAAAACGAACTTTTTGTCCTTGGGGTAAATACAATGTTGGCGGTTGGGCTGGAGTTCCAGTAACTGTGGCGCTCTTAAAATCACCGGCATCCCGATACTTAAACTGCCAAGACCACTGGAAACCAACCACATCTATGAAGTGAGAGACTTGTGAGTCTGGTGAAATTTTAACAATACGAGATTCTCGTTGCACTGTGAAGTAAAACAGGACTGCCACAATTAAAAAAGGAATTAATGTGTATGCCACCTCAACTGGAATGTTGTACTGAGTTTGTTTTGGAAAATTCTCATCCTTTTTGCGGTGAAAAAAAACTGGCCACAAAATCAAAATTAAAGTGATAACACCAACAACGGCACCGGCAATCCACGCACCCTGCCATAGCGATAAAGAATGATCATTGACGCTTGATAATCCTTCTTCAAATCCAAGTCCTGAAACTTCCGCTTGGGCACAACCAGAAAGTAATGGCGTGACTGCCAGCAGGCCGATTGAGCTTTTTAGGTGAGGCAGATGCATAGGGTTAAGGATAACCTTCTGCTCTAGCAATGTCGCACTGGCGCAGATAGGGGTAGCGGGTGGTTCGCATCACAGGCAACTTTCAGCAGGAACGGCAGTTACACCCTGCCGCTTTCCGCCTATTGCCGGAATTATTTGATAAGGGTTGGCATGAACCTTCTAAGTTAAATCAAAATTCTCGCCAAAGTGCCATTTTATTACAGCAAGCTAAGGAAACTTTTGCATCTGCCTTAAAAGTAAAAACTTCTGAGATCGAGTTTTTAGGGGAAGCAGAGCTGGGATTCCAATTAGGAATCCAAGGACTCTTAAAGCAAGAAAGCAAACTATTTTACTCAGCCATTGATCGCCAGAAAATTTTTGCAGTTGCAAAAACTGAAGAAAATCAAGGTCGAACTATCAAGGAATTACCAGTTGATAATCTAGGAGTAATTCAAGTAGGTAAATTCTCAACCGATGATGTTTTGGTATGGCAGATAGCCAATGGTGAGACTGGAAATAAGCAATCAGCGCCAAATGTAAACTGCCAAATTTTTGCCGACTGTACAAGTAGTGGATTGGATTTACTGCCTGACTTTGATTATCAAACTGGTTTATTTGATAGCACAAGCTGGGCTGGACCATCTGGTTTAGGCATATTGGTAATTAAATCCAACTCCAGCTGGCGCAATCCACTTCCCCACAATGATTTACTGCGGGTTCCTAATTCCTATTCACTTCCCTTAGTTCTAGCCAGTGCAGTAGCGATTGAGAATTACCCTAAAGATCAAGATATGCGAGCTGAGTTAAAAGAGTACATAATTGATTTCATCTCTAATCAAATAAAAGATGTAGATATAGCCTCTAATCTATCGGGGCTTAGTAAGCAGATCTCGATCTCGATTAAATCCGTGGAAGCAGATCGACTTCTTCTGGCACTGGAAGATGCCGGTTTTTCAGTGGACTCAGGATCAGCCTGTAGATCTGTGGATATGCAACCAAGCCATGTATTAGCTGCCATGGGTAGACCAATAGTTGGCAATATACGATTAACCCTGCATAAAGAGCTAACTAAAGAGATTGTCAAAAATTTTTGCCAAGCTCTAAAGAGCGCTATTGAAAATTTACGCCGCTGAAATCAGAGATTAATTAAAGGAATCTCCACATGCACAAGAGCCTTGTGCGTTTGGATTATCTATTGTGAAGCCTTGTTTTTGAATTGTGTCGACAAAATCAATTGTGGCACCCATTAAATAAGGCGTACTCATTTTGTCTGTTACGACCTTTACTTTTCCACTGGAAAACTCGCTGATGCTATCGCCATCTAATTTACGATCATCGAAGTAGAGTTGGTAGCGAAGTCCAGAGCAACCACCAGGCTGAACTGCAACCCGAAGGCTTAAATCGTCTCTACCTTCTTGTGTTAACAGTGCTAACACTTTTTCAGCAGCCACATCGGTTAATGAAATTCCCTTGGTCGAAATTTCATTATCTACTGTCACTGATGTCTCTGTGCTCATACTCACTTCTCTCCAATGTTTGCTTAGGCTCATATGTTACTAGTAGTTACAG
>JBJTJQ010000028.1:0-2591 GCA_046095545.1 Candidatus Nanopelagicus sp. | reverse complement strand
GCAGATGTTGAGGTTATAGATGTAACTTTATTAGCTCTTGCTTTGATAGTTTCCATTACCTTTAGGAATGTAAATGTGCATGAGTAAAGTTCTGTAGCACTTGAGGTATTTGGATTTCCAAGATACACCTGAACTTTATGCGATTGAGAGAGGGTTGAGGAGGTAGGTGCTTTAAGTAATGAAAATGCAACTCCAGTTGCTGAGCCAGAGATATCTCCAACTGGCACACTTGCTTGACCTGGATTAGCTAATTGAACTACTCCTCCAGTAAATGAACTTAACTTTACCCAGATATTATTTCTTGCTGATCCGGAGGTATTTGCGACAGCGTAAGAAACATAAGAGGCATCAACATTTTGACCTTGACCTGAATCGATGTAAAAGATCTTTCCATGTTGAGCTGTTACCTTTAAATTATTTTGGGTTGAAGATCCATCACATTTATCAGATACAGCGGCTGTGGCGGAAGGATTAAGCGGAACAAGTAACAGGGTTGAGATAACAAGTGCTAGCGAAGTACTTACTCTAATAAAGCGTTGAAACAACAACTCCTTCACTCTCACCCCCCTTTTTTCTCACCCCAATACAGAAACCTTTGTGGACAAATCGTGGGTCAAGACGCTCCCCCTCCCGATGGACAGATAGTCTAGACCGCTAGTCTAAATATGTCTAAGCCAAATCACCCTTTCCCTCACCCTTCAAATTTCTCTGCCCTGGTGGTTGAATTTCTTTCTTATGGATAAATTGATGTTTTTTCATTAATTTGCGCGAAAACAAGAGCGACTTTTAATCACTTAAATACCAGATGTACCAATCATTGTCAGGTAAATCACAGTTTTCTTTAAAGCTTAAATATCTGGTCTTTTGTGAAGCTCTTAATAAAATAAAAATAGATTTTAATTAATCAGAAATTTTAAAGCCTGGCACATAAAGAACAAAAAAATGCTTAATCGTTAATAAACATTTGATCGATAACTGAGTTTATAAAATCAATCCACTCCTCTTGGGTAATTCGATTTATTGTAAAGTCATTTACTAAGACGCCAAATGTATAGGCTTGAATAAATATGGCAACCACTCTTGGATTTAGATCACTTTTAAATAATTCTTTATTTATTACATCTTTTACTAAATCTTCTAATGATGTACTTAAACGTTCACCCTCCTGTACTAACCTCTCCTTAAAGCGTTCATTTTTGTGCCCCTGTGAATAAATCCAAGCTCGCTCTAATCGTATCCCGGCTTGTGAATCTTTTTGGGTCAATCTAGTCATTTCAAAAAGTGATTTCTTTAATTGATGTGGAGTTTTGGCTAAAGCTAAAATCTCAATCATTCTGCTAATTGTAAGATCTATCCATTTTGCATACCGATAGACATAGGTAATTTCAAGTAAGTCATCCAAATCCTCAAAGTGATGGTACATCGAGCCCTTTGAAATGCCTGAGCTTTCTAAAACCTCTTCAGCAGTTATCTCATCTGGCCGAGCCTTATCAAGTAACTCATCACAAGTTTTTACCAGGCGAATTGCGGTGGGGTGCAGGTTTCGAAACGGCATTAGCGAATTGTAATGGTAATAATAAATCACCCCTACCTATGAACAGGTAGGGGTGATTACTTGCTATCGATCTTTACTTAATCTCGATTAAACGAGCCTTTTTCTCCTCTGGTACTTGGCGCTCTAACTCAATCTTTAGCACACCATCTTTAAGCTCAGAGCCTAGAACCTTCACATGATCTTCTAGTGCAAAGCTTTGTCTAAATTGGCGAGCTGCTATTCCCTTATAGAGGTAATTTTCATTTGATGATTCATCAGCAGATGATTGAGATCCTTCAACAGTTAGCTGATTATTAGCTAATTCGATCTTTAGATCTTTCTTGCTAAAGCCAGCAACTGCCATCTCAATCTGATACTTATCATCATTTATTTGCTTGATGTTGTAGGGAGGAAAGGAGGTATTGCGACCCATTAGCGCATTAGACATCTCATCTAATAGGCGCATTGGTCGATCAAAGCCCACCGCCCAGGACTCAAGGTTTGGGAAGAAGTTAGCTAATGAGATTCCAGTGGCTGGATACTCACGCTTGGTTAATGTACTCATGTATTTTCTCCTTATATGTTAAGCGAGAAGTTTTCTTCGCAAGATCCCCATTCGGCAGATCTCAACTGCGATAACAAATGGGCTTTTTTAAATATTCCAGATTTTTAGTGAGGTAGCACTCAATGCTCTGTGAGGAAATCTTAAAAAATACTTAGAAATTACCCTTGCCCTACCTGGCCGGCAGGTCTAACCTCTTTCTTATGTATCACCATGGCGTAAAAACCACCTTACGGGCGGGCTCAATAGTTTTTGGCCTCTCGGCAATTTTTTTGCTTATTGCTCCTGGCTTATTTCTAGAGTTATTAAAGCTTCCCACCTCCGATGAGTTGATCTGGTCAATGCGCATGATCGGCATCACCTTGGTAGCACTTGCGGGCAATATGTGGCAGAACTCAAAGTTAACCAATGCTGCCGGGATTAAATTTGTTGGCCGAGTTATGTTCTTATCAGCACTTACCTTAGGTCTACTAACTATCTTTATTCCAGCAGAGC
>JBJTJQ010000027.1:0-2458 GCA_046095545.1 Candidatus Nanopelagicus sp. | reverse complement strand
TCCCTTTGCCTGCGGCAGCTCAACCGGTAATTGCGACTCTGGTACTGGTACTAAGCCACAACCATCACAATGGATAATTGGAATTGGTGTACCCCAAAATCTTTGCCGGGAGATTAACCAATCTCGCAGGCGGTAATTTTTTGTAGCCTTGCCCACCTTTTTATCTGCTAACTCTTTAATTATTTTTTCAATTGCCGCATCTTTGCCTAAACCAGAGATAGAGCCTGAGTTAATTACCTTGCCATCACCTGAGGTGGCTACCCCTGAGATATTTGGATCCTCTAATCCAGTATCAATTACTACTCGCACCGGTAATTTCATCGCTTTGGCAAAATCTAAATCTCGTTGATCATGAGCTGGAACTGCCATAATCGCACCAGTTCCATAATCTGCTAAGACATAATCTGAGGCCCAAATTGGAATTTTTTCATTATTAACTGGGTTAATTGCATACTGCTCTAAAAAGATGCCAGTTTTCACTCGATCTGTTGCCAGGCGATCAATATCGCTGGCAGATTTAACACTCTCTAAATACTTTTTAAACTCACCCTCTACTTTGGTACCTGCTACTAATTTTGCCGCCAACTCTGAATCTGCTGCTACCACCATAAATGTTGCACCATACAAGGTATCTGGCCGGGTGGTGTAGACGGTAATCTTTTGATCTAAATTATCTACGGCAAAATCAACCTGAGCACCGGTTGATCGACCAATCCAATTGCGCTGCATCAGCAACACCTTCTCTGGCCACTTACCCTCTAACTGCGCCATGTCATCTAGTAGCCGATCTGCGTAATCGGTGATCTTGAGATACCACTGATTTAATTTCTTTTTAGTAACTGCGCTATCACATCTTTCACAAAGCCCGGCTACTACCTGCTCATTTGCCAATACCGTTTGGCAATCTGGGCACCAATTAACCGCTGAATCTTTTCGATACGCCAAACCCTTTTCAAACATCTTAAGAAATAACCATTGGTTCCATTTGTAATACTCAGGGTCAGATGTGTGGAGTACTCGATCCCAATCAAAGGAACAGGCGTATCTGCGCATCGATGCTTTTTGTACCTCGATATTTTCATAGGTCCAAGCTCTTGGGTCGGCATCTCGCTTAATTGCCGCATTTTCTGCCGGTAATCCAAATGCATCCCAGCCAATTGGGTGCATGACATTAAAACCTTTTTGAATCCAATATCTAGCAATTACATCACCAAGGGCGTAAGCCTCAGCATGTCCCATATGTAAATCCCCAGATGGATAGGGGAACATATCTAATACATATTTTTTTGGCCGCGCATCATCTGTTTTACCAGATTTAAATGGTTCTAATTTGTCCCAAATCGGCAGCCACTTATCCTGCACCGCTTTAAAGTCATACGCTTCATGCATCGTTTAAGCCCAACTAACCTTAGTTAACTCTTCACTTACCTGCCACAAATTCTTGGCCAACACCTGATCATAGGCAAGAGCTCTAGCTCTAGTTACCTTAGGTGAACCCTTAATCTCTAAGAAGCCATCTGGTCCAATAAAACTTGCGCCATATAAACCTGGATAAACCGCTGCCGCTAAGGTTGGAAGTGCACCAGCTGCTGCTGGTTGGGCCAATAATTTGTTTATCAATTTTGTAATTTTTTCTTCAGCGGCAGCACCTCGCATCTGAGAGGCAACAGTTTGTAGATTTGTATCTGAATAACCAGGGTGAACTGCTATTGGAATAAATGACCAATTCTTTTGAATGCGTAAGCGCTCTACCTCAGAGACAAATAATAGATTTGCTAATTTACTTGCGCCATAAACTTGCCACTTTTGATACTTACCAATACCTAGCATCATATTTTTAATGGCTGGGATTGAGTTATCGCCAAAATTTCCCATTCGATGTGCTGAGCTTGAGACAACTACTAAGCGATCTTTAATTTGATCTTTAATTAGACCAGCAAAGGCAAAGTGACCTAGATGGTTGGTGCCTAGCTGTAATTCAAATCCATCAACAGTTTTTCTAAATGGTGTGGCCATAACACCAGCATTAAGAATTACCACATCAATTTCACGATCAACTCTAGCGGCTGCTTTTTTAACAGACTCTAAATCTGTCAGATCCATAAGTAGGTAATCGACTAACCCAGGACCAATTTGTATAATGGCCTCCCGCGCTTTCTCCACACTTCTAGCGGTAATAAAAACATGAGCATTTCTTCGGGCAAGTTGGGTGGCTGCTGCCAACCCAATTCCTGAAGTAGCACCGGTGATTAAGAATTTTTTACCAGTTAAATCAGGAATATTTGCTGCGCTCCAATTTTTTGGAATCACTAATGCTTTTGGCACAAATACTCCCTTTTTAATCTAGCTTTTTAAATCTTTCTTTTTAATCTCTTTTTAAAGTGGAGCTGAGGGGATTTGAACCCCTGACCCCTTGCATGCCATGCAAGTGCGCTACCAACTGCGCTACAGCCCCGCT
>JBJTJQ010000026.1:0-6165 GCA_046095545.1 Candidatus Nanopelagicus sp. | reverse complement strand
CTTCGAGCCTCACAATTGGGCCAAAAAGTAGTGCTGATTGAAAAAGATAAATTAGGTGGCACCTGCTTACATAAAGGTTGCATTCCGACCAAGGCTTTATTACATGCCGGTGAGATTGCTGATAACACCCGTCACGCTGGTGAGTTTGGCGTAAAGGCTGATTTTCACGCTATGGATATGAGTGCGGTTAATTCATATAAAGATGGCGTAATTGCTAAATTGCATAAAGGCTTAGAGGGTTTAGTTAAATCTAGAAATGTTACCTATGTGCAAGCGGCTGGTAAGTTAATTTCAAACAACACTGTTGAGGCCGGGGGCACAAAGTACACCGGTAAAAATGTAATTTTAGCTACTGGTTCATATCCTAAGACGCTGCCAGGGCTTGAGATTGATGGCAAACAGATTATTACCAGCGAGCAGGCAATCAAATTAGATTATGTTCCTAAATCGGTAATTGTGTTAGGTGGTGGAGTTATTGGTTGTGAGTTTGCTTCCGTATGGAAATCATTTGGTTCGCAGGTAACAATCATTGAAGGTCTATCCCACTTGGTGGCATTAGAGGATGAATCATCTAGTAAGCAATTGGAAAGAGCATTTCGCAAACGCGGTATTAATTTTGAATTAGGTGTTAAATTTAAATCTGCTACTAAAAACAAAAAAGATGTATCGGTCGTACTTGAGGATGGTAAAGAGTTCTCAGCTGAAATCCTGCTAGTTGCAGTTGGCAGAGGCCCAGTCTCGCAAGGTTTAGGGTATGAAGAGGCTGGAATTAAGATGGATCGTGGCTATGTATTAGTTGATAATAAGTGCCGTACAAATGTTGCTGGAGTTTGGGCAGTTGGTGACCTAATTCCTACTCCTCAATTGGCTCATGTCGGTTTTGCCGAGGGAATTATGGTGGCCGAGGAGATTGCCGGCTTAAATCCAAGATCGATAAATTATGACGGCATCCCCCGCGTGACCTACTCTGAACCCGAAGTGGCATCAGTTGGCTTAAGCGCAATCGCTGCTAAAGCTGCTGGACATGAGGTCGTGGAGTTAAATTATGATTTGGCTGGTAATGGCAAGGCTAATATTTTAAAGACTGCCGGATCGGTAAAGTTAATTGCTAAGAAAAATGGCCCAGTGTTAGGAATTCATATGGTCGGCTCTCGAGTAGGTGAACTACTTGCTGAAGCACAATTAATTTTTAATTGGGAAGCTGATGCAAATGATGTTGCCCAACACATCCATGCTCATCCAACACTTTCAGAGGCTATGGGTGAAGCTCATATGGCCTTGGCTGGCAAGCCACTACATGCACATGGTTAAAGGAGTTAGCCGATGACATTCTCACTTACGATGCCAGCACTTGGGGAATCAGTAACTGAAGGAACTGTTACTAGATGGCTTAAAAAAGAGGGTGATCAAATTGCAATTGATGAGCCACTACTAGAGGTATCAACTGACAAAGTAGATACTGAGATCCCATCTCCAGTTGCAGGAGTGTTACAAAAAATTGTTGTGCAAGTTGATTCAACTGTTGCAGTTGGTGCCGAGCTTGCAGTTATATCTGAATCAGGTGCGGCCGTCCCACAAAAAATTTCTGAACCAGTAAAAGCTGTTGAGCAGCCAAAAGCTGCTGCGCCAGTTACACCAGTTGCTGCCCCAACACCTGTTGCTGCTACACCAGCTACCTCTGGCGCCACAATTGTTGCGATGCCAGCACTTGGGGAATCAGTAACAGAAGGAACTGTTACTAGGTGGTTAAAAAATGTTGGCGATCAGATAAATGCAGATGAAGCACTGCTTGAGGTTTCAACCGATAAAGTCGATACGGAAATTCCATCCCCAGTAACCGGTACATTATTAACCATTGATGTGCCAGTTGATTCAACGGTTGCAGTTGGCGCACGACTTGCCTCGATTGGAGTTTCTGGTGGCGCCCCAGTATTTGCTGCAGCTGTAGAAAAACCAGCTCCGATTGCACCTGTGGTTACTGCCGCACCCGTTGCTGCTGCTCCAGTAATTTCCAAACCTTCACAACCACCAGTTGCTGCTGCTCCAACAGTTAATACAGTTAGACCGGATGATGCCTATGTCACTCCTATAGTTAGAAAGCTTGCCGCTGAAGCTGGAGTAAACCTTTCTAATATTAAAGGCACAGGTGTTGGCGGTCGAATTCGTAAAGAGGATATTCTGGCAGCAACGCCAAAAGCGGCAGCTACACCAACTGCTCAGGTTATGGCATCTACAAATACCACCGCAAAATCTTCAGTTATCAGCTCTCCACTTCGTGGCACAACGGTAGGAATGACTAGGTTAAGAAAAGTTATTGCAGATCGCATGGTTGAATCGCTGAAAATTTCGGCTCAATTAACCACCGTAGTTGAAGTTGATGTTACAAGGATTGATCGATTAAGAAATGCCGCAAAAGCTGCCTTTGAATCTCGCGAAGGAGTCAAATTAACTTTTCTACCATTTTTTGCAGTTGCTATATGTGAAGCTTTAAAGCAACACCCAGTTTTAAACTCCTCAGTAGAGGGTGACCAAATTACATACCACGCATCCGAGCACCTAGGTATTGCAGTTGATACTGATAGAGGATTATTAGTCCCGGTAGTTAAAGATGCTGGTGACTTAAATATGGGTGGCATTGCTAGAAAAATTGCAGATGTAGCGGCTCGAACTAGAGAAAACAAAATTACGCCAGATGAATTGGGTGGTGGCACATTCACGCTAACTAATACTGGGTCAAGAGGGGCGTTATTTGATACACCAATTATTAATCAACCTCAGGTGGCAATTTTGGGCTTAGGCGCAGTTGTTAAACGACCAATGGTGGTTAAGGGTGCTGATGGTGGCGAAACAATTGCCATTAGATCCATGGTTTATTTAGCACTCTCCTATGATCACCGAGTAGTTGACGGTGCAGATGCTGCTCGGTTCTTGGTTACGCTTAAAGAAAGACTTGAAGAAGGTCGTTTTGAATCCGACTTAGGATTGTAATTTGCAAAGTATTAAAAGAATTGCAGTTACTGGTTCATCTGGATTAATCGGCAGTGCGCTAGTAGCGCAATTGAAAGCAAATGGCTATCAAGTTCAAAAAATTGTAAGAAGACCAACTAGGGCAACTGATGAGGTTATCTGGGATCCAATTAAGGGCCAGATTGATTTAGCGGCATTAGAGGGTGTTGATGCAGTATTTCATCTTGCAGGTGCCGGCGTTGGTGATAAAAGATGGAGTGCTGCTTATCGGTCGGAAATCCTGAACTCGAGACTGCTTGGCACGACCACAATCGCAAATGCCTGCGAACAATTACAAACAAGTGTATTTATCTCAGCTAGTGCAATTGGCTACTACGGTGAGACTGGAAATCGCGCGGTAACTGAAGTTGATAAGGGTGGAACAGATTTCTTATCAGTCGTTTGTCGAGAATGGGAAGCAGCAGCAGATCTAGCACCGAGTGTTAGAACTATAAAACTGCGCACTGGTTTAGTTTTAGATCCAACTGGCGGCGCCCTAGGAAGAATGTTGCCAATATTCAAATTTGGTTTTGGAGGAAAGCTAGGCTCAGGTAAGCAGTGGTGGTCTTGGATTACCTTGCATGATCAAATTAGAGCGATGTTATTTTTAATGAATTCCAAAATTGAGGGTGCAGTAAATTTAACTTCACCTAATCCTGTTACTAATCAGGAGTTTACCGCTGCATTAGCTAGAGTTTTAAATAGACCAGCCATATTCCCAGCACCGGCATTTGCATTAAAAGCAGTACTGGGTGGTTTCTCTAGTGAAGTACTAGGATCAAAACGAGTCTTACCTAAAGTTTTAACTGACGCTAAATTTGAATTTGACTACCAGCATGTTTCAGCTGCGCTTACTGCATTAGTTGATTAATTTTATTTGCAACTAATTCACCAGTATCCATAGCACCTTGTTGTGAAGGAATTCCCATATGATCTCCAATCACAAATAACCAGTCATCAATCTGAAATTTACTTACTTTTTTCTTACCCGGTAAATGTAGTGGCAGTGAATTCTTAATTTCATACCTGGCTACACTCTCCCACTTATTTGGATTAATCTGCCATAATCTTCCAAGTTCATCTTTAAACTCTTTTTCAGTTAGGTTAGTTAATGTGGTAGCTGAAACTAGGCTTTTGCCAACTGGCGCATACTTTTTAGAGACCTCGCTTATGACAATCGAATTAACCAGCTTAGAATTTTTTGAAACGACAAGATTTTTAGTGTTTGTCATTTTTTCATCTGTTGAAAAGTAAGCAGTCGTACTGGTTAGCTGTTGCGGTGTTCTCAGATTAGGAACTAAGTTCGAGGCCGAAATTGAGTCAGTTGCAACCACTATATATCTCGCTTTATAGCTAGTACTTCTGGTAGTAACACAATTCGGTGAAATACTCTCAACTAATTCATCTAGCACAAGATTTTTTAGAGGTTTTGCGAGTGCTTTAGGAAACTCTCCAACGCCGAGTGCTGGTACTCCTGGCAAGGATTTTACAAAACTTTGCAATATTTCTTGAATGACATCAGCAGCAATTTGCCGTGGATCAGTTAATACCACTCCGGATAAGAACGGCTCTAGGGCGCCTTGATACAGATTTGAAAATCTACCCACATACTTCCCAAACTCCATGGAATTTGATACTTTTTTGCTAAATACAAAATTTAGAAATCGTAGTTTCTCACCTGCTGAACCAATTTTATTTGATAACGATCCCAATGAATATCCGATATTTAGATTTAAATCATCAATTCTTATCTTGCTCGATATTTTTTTAAAATCTAATTTATTTATTACCCCGCTCTTTGCTACCTGTGGATACTTTGGATTAATGACTTGAAACCCTCGATCACAAATATATCCATCAATGAAATCACTTGTTACTCTGCCGCCAACCTGTTTGGATGATTCAAGTAAAAGTACTGATTTACCGTACTTCTCTAATTTCCTACTTGCAGTTAAGCCTGATAAGCCAGCACCAATAACAATGCAATCAAAATCCATGCTACCTAAATGAAATTTCTCGTGCCCGGTCGATAATTTCAGCCACACTAAGAGCTTCATCGGTAGTAACGGGCCAATCTCCGCCTGACAGAGCTTGTTTTATCTGCATGTAAAATAAAGAATAATTACCATCAATACTTGGGTAGGAAATTACTTTATCCCCCAAGTGTAAAAATGCTTCACTCTTTGTGCTTTCTGACCACTTACCATTTTTCGGAGCCTTGCCAGACTTTAGAAGCTGTTCCTGCGGATCTATTTCATTTATTACCAAGGAACCCTTGTCTCCAGTAACTCTAATTCTTGGTCCTGGCGCCGCATTTATTGAACTTACTGATAGATATGAGTCAACACCACTTTCATGTTTTAAAACTAATGTTGCATCATCATCTGATCCACCCCGTAGGGAACGAACAGAGGCGGTAATTAACTTTGCTGGGCCAAACCAATCTAATGCGGTAGATATCAAATGGGGTTGAAGATCTAAAAGATTTCCTCCCCCTTCTATTGCACTCTGGTTTTCGCGCCAAGATTCAGGATTTAGGTTGGGTCTAAATCTTTCAAATCTTGAATCTAGTCTAAAAATATTTCCTAAGATTCCCTCTTTAATTATCTTTTTGATAGTTAAGGCATCGCTATCCCACTTACGATTGAAATAAGTCGTAACTGGAACATTTACCTGCTTTGAGAACTCAACAATTTCTTTCGTCTCCTTCAGGGTTCGCCCCATTGGCTTATCAACCACAACTGGTACACCCGCTTTCAGCCCAGCTATTGCCTGTGAGGCATGAGCAGTATTTGCCGATGCCACAACCAAAAGATCTAGATTTAATTTCAGTAACTCTTCAATACTTTCCACCACACTGATTTGAGGAAAATCTGAAATTGCTGCTACTTTGCGATCGGGCTTTGTTGTAAGAGCGCCTACAACTTCAAAATCAGCCGCCTTAAGAAATGGCGCATGAAAAAAGCGTCCAGCTAGGCCATATCCTGCGATGCCAACTCTAGGTGCCATTATGGGAGGGTGCTACTTGATTTTTTCATATTGCAATTTAGATGGCCACCAAATTCTTGGACCAATCACATGAACCAGTGCGGGCACTAGTAGCGATCGCACGATAATTGTGTCTAGGAGTACGCCAAAGGCAACTGCAAAGCCCAATTG
>JBJTJQ010000025.1:0-4178 GCA_046095545.1 Candidatus Nanopelagicus sp. | reverse complement strand
TATTGGCAAAATGGCCAATTTATCCACGAAAATAAATTGTAAGATCAAACCAACAAAATATATTTGTAAACTCGCAGCACCTAATGCTACTCCCTGTGAAAACTTATCCAGCATCGTTCCGCGGCGAAGTGCTGAGACAATGCCACTGGATAATCCAACCAGTAACCATAAAATAGAAGCCCCAAAGGCAATTGATAATGTTGCGGGTAACCGATCTTTTAATAAACTGGTCACAGGAAGATCATTTTGATACGAGTAGCCAAGACAAGGTGCTGAGCAATTTAATTCAGCTTCTGTTCCAGCTAAGTAGGTACGGCCAGCAAAAATTCCCTTTACATACCTGCCATATTGAACTGGTAATGGTTGATCTAACTCTAGGGTGTGACGAATTCGATCCATCAACTCAGGTGTACAAGATTTTCCACATGCTAGTCTTGCCGGATCTGATGGCAAAATATAAAAAACACCAAAAACAATAGCTGAAACTATTGCTAGCACAAAAACACCAACAATAGTTCGCTTAACAATGTATTTCAGCATTTGTGATCCTAAAATTGATATTAAGTTGGTCGATGATCAAATAAATCATCGACCAACTTAATTATTGAGTTTTTACTTCTTTACGTAGGCACCAATAACGCTTAGGTCTCCCCAACCGCCATCAACTTGAATGCCGCCTAGCTTTGAACCTGCCATTTGATGGCTGCGCTCAAAGTAAACAGAGACATGGGCTGCCTTATCTTGGATTAATTGTTGTTCAATGTCGCCAAGAATTTTCTCTTGAACTGCAGGTGTTGATTGATCTGCCTTTTCAAAGAGTTTTTGAATATCTGGGAAGTTGCCGCGAGAGTGATTGCTCTTAGCATCCTCCTTACTCATAGTTCGTCCATCAAATAATGCATAGACGATGCCTGAGCCTGCCGCCCAGTCAAATGCCCAGGAGGTTTGTGTGATATCTGGTTCATTAGCACCACCACGTTTAGCCGCAGCTGCATAGAAACCAGAGCCTGGGTACTTATCCATAATCACTTTAAAGCCAACAGCTTTAAGTGATTGTTCAAGCGCAGCAGCCCGAAGTGGCTCTACACCTTTATCGCGGTAAGCCAAGCGAAGAGTTGTCTTCTTATCCTTAGCCTTAGCTAAGTAAGCCTTGGCCTTAGCAACCTGAGCCTCTGGATTTTTTAGCACATCACGATCACACACTGTGAAGTTGCGATATGCACTCTTAATTGATGGTGGAATTGTTGAGTTTGCATATTGACCAGAATTGGTACCACCGGCTGCGAGCAGAATAGATTTGAAATCAAATGCGCACTGAATTGCCTTGCGAACATCTAGATCTTTAACTGTATCAACATTTATCGCGTAGTAACGATTGTATGGTGACAGGTAACTAAACAAGCGATCTTTATACTTAGGATTACCCAGTACTTTAGATAGGTTTGTCACAATATTTGTATCGGTCGATACTGAAGTCTTAGCCTCACCGGAATCTGCAATCAAGCTTTGCTCGATTACGTTTTGGTCTGCTCCCATTTTGACTACAAACTTATCTGGGTAGTTCCAACGAATTGGATCAGTTTTTGGATCCCAGTAAGAATTACGAACCAAAGTCAATTGCTTACCACGATCATATGATTCAATTTTGTAGGGACCAGATGAGAATGGACGATTATCGTAATTTTGCTTAGTGTCCTTGGCTTTTGGAATCGCTGTAAAGGAACCAAAGGTTGTTACATAAGGAAAATATGGGATTGGCTGGGTCAGCACATAGGTAATTTCATCACCCTTAGCTGAGCACTGCACTCCATAAAGATCACCATTTGGATCTGTATATGGTCCTTTGTAATTTGTGGGATTATCGATGAAATCTTTAGCATAAGTGGTGCCACCATCAAGGATGTCATCGTTGTATGACCTCATAGTTCCATACTTCAAATCTTCGCATGTGATTTTTGAACCATCTTCATATTTAAGATTTGGGCGCAGCTTAAATGTCCAACTAAGTCCGCCATCATTTGTGGTACCCAGATCTGCCGCTAAATCTGGCACAAGCTCAGTCTTGCCATTTACGGTTCGATATTGAGTTAGTGTCCTGATAAATAGCCGGTAGAAATCAAGAGTTCCACCAACATAGTTACGAGCCGGATCGATGTGTTCAAAATCCGCTTGGGTAACAATAGTTACGGTTCCGCCTTTAGTGGCACCTGGTTTAGCTGGCACTGGTCCAACCCAAGAAGCAGGTGTGGCCGCCTCGGCAGTTGTGATCGAGACAATTACTGAAGCACTAAGCATCAATGCGCCAGAAACCGCTAGACCCTTCTTTTTTAGGTCCATTTGAACCCTTCCTAGTAGTAGTTTCTTGTTTAACCCGGTAGTCATATGTTCTATCGGGAACTTCGGGGGTCGAGTGCATCTCGAATACTGTCACCTAAAATGCTAAATGACAGAACTAATAAAAATAGAGCAAAGCCAGGAATAAAGGTGTAGGTTGGATTGATATTGTAAAACGGTACTGAGGCTAACAGCATAGCTCCCCAATCTGAGGTGGGATCAATTACGCCAGCACCTAAAAAAGTTAATGCAGCTTCTGCGGTAATCATTGTTGGAATATTTAGAGCAACCGTAACTAATATTGGAGCCCACAGATTTGGCAAAATTTGATAGAAAACTAGATGAAATTTAGAGGCACCTAAAGCCCGAGCTGCTTCGACAAATTCACGCTCTCGAAGGGAAATCACTTGTCCTCTTACAATCCTGGCAATATATGGCCAACCAAACATCGATAACACAAAAATCATCACTGGAATTCTCGTGCCATTGCCCGGTGGTAAACCCCAACCTTCAAAAACATTTTCGATTACGGGAGTAATTGCAAGTGCAAATAAAATGGATGGAAATGCTAAAGTAATTTCCATACTTCTCGATAAAACTAAATCTGTCTTACCACCAAAAAAACCAGAAATTAATCCAATAATTACACCAATTATTGTTGCTAATAAAGTGGCAGAAAGAGCAATAGTCAAAGAGGTGCGAGCACCAAATACAAATCTTAAGAAAATATCTCGGCCAGTTCTTGGCTCCACCCCAAACCAGTGAATCCCAGATATGCCACCAAATTTTCCAATTGGATTAGTGCCAAATTCTGGATCTAGTGTCTCGGGGTGAAACTCATCTGGAGTGGTATGCATAATCCAGGTAAAAATTGGAGCGGTAATGGCTAGGAACAAAAAAATGCCAATAATGGTTGCTGAAATTTTTGCCGATCGATCCTGCTTAAGGTGCCGCCAAGCCAATTCAGAGGGAGATCTGCCCCGCACCCGCTGGTTATTTGAGCTTATGGTGGTGCTACTCATGACAAACTCCTTAAAACCGGCTGTGATAACCCTTAAGGTAGTCATAATTTGGGGCAATGACTACCTCTAGCGGGTGAAAATATGAGCGTATGGATGGCAACAAAAAAGTTACCTTTGCTTTTTTGATCTTGTGGAGATGGTGTTGACTACACCTATGGCCGGCGACTTTGAGTTTACCCTCGGTAAGCATTTACCGGGCAGATTGGGGCGAAGTGGCCAAATCAAAACTCCCCATGGGGTGATCAAAACTCCAGCCTTTATCCCAGTGGGCACAAAGGCCACCTTGAAATCAGTACTTCCGGAATCATTAACTGAGCTGGGCGCCCAAGCACTATTAGCAAATGCCTACCATCTCTACCTACAACCTGGTGCGGATGTGGTGGATGAGGCTGGTGGGGTAGGAAAATTTATGAATTGGCCAGGACCCACCTTTACCGACTCTGGTGGTTTTCAAGTTTTATCTCTAGGTGTGGGCTTTAAGAAAGTAATTGCCATGGATGAGAGCACCTTTGAATCAGATGAGGTAATTGCCGATGATAGGCAGCGGCTAGCCCATGTTGATGATGATGGTGTTACTTTTAAATCTCATCTAGATGGCTCCATGCACCGCTTTACCCCAGAGGTATCTATGCAGGTGCAACATCAATTGGGTGCAGATATTATTTTTGGCTTTGATGAGTGCACCACCTTGCACAACACTCGAAGTTATCAAGAAAAAGCATTAGAGCGAACCAGATTATGGGCGATTAGATGTTTGCAAGAGCATGAGCGATTAACCAATGAGCGAAACGGAAAACCATATCAAGCACTCTTTGGTGTATT
>JBJTJQ010000024.1:0-25167 GCA_046095545.1 Candidatus Nanopelagicus sp. | reverse complement strand
GATGCAGATCGGCGCACACTTTGGCGAGCAATTGAGATCTATGCTGAACGGGAACGTAGATTTGGTAAGGCTTAACTTAACATCTCTGACATAAGCCAAATAATTCAACCACATGAGATACTTTTTTAAAGCCATGATTTTTACCAATTGTAGCCGCCCATTTTTCAACTGCGCTTGCTTCAACCTCAACAGTTTTACCACAATTTGTGCATACTAGATGGTGATGATGACCGGATGCACAATACCGATAGCTAGCTTCGCCATCCTCTTTCCTAATTACATCTACCTTATTTTCTGCCACAGCTTTTTGTAATGCCCGGTAGACCGTGGCCAAGCCAGTACTTTTTCCTTGTTTACGCATTAATTGAAATACCTCTTGTGCACTGGCAAAACCACCAGTTTTCTCTAAGGTGCTTATTACGGCAGTGACTGATTTACTCATGTGGAAGATTGGCAACAACTAACCACATAATTAAAATGCCGACAAAGGTAGCAATCATGGTCAATTTTGAACTGTGCTTGGCATGAGCCTCAGGTAAAATATGCGAGGTGGCTAAATAAATTAACATTCCGGCAAAAGCAGCTAGATAAAGACCCAGTAATGGATCGCTGATAGAAAGATAACTACCAAATGCTGCGCCACCGATTCTCATAATTGCATCGACGGCAAGTAACCAAATTGCCCGTTGGCTCCAATTTCCAGTTTTAATTAGGAGTGAGACGGTATTTAACCCATCACTAAAGGCATGAACGAGTAAGGCTACAAATATCGCAATGCCTAGTGAGTTACTTACCTGAAATGCAATGCCAAGTGCAACACCATCCAAAAACACATGACCACTCATTGTTAGCGCCCCAACCGTTCCAGCAATATTGTGAGTGTGTTTATGATCTGATGCATACTCTGAATCTGTTGGTTCATGTGAGCCAAGGGCGCGCTCAATAAGATGTAGAGCCATAAATCCCGCAACAAAGGCAATTGAAACCGCTGGCGCATGAAATAGCTCAGCTTGATTTAATTCAAATACCTCGGGCAACAAATCAAAGGCAACTAAGCCAAGTAGTAGACCAGCGGCCAATCCCAAGACCACATGAAGTCGATCCTTAGATTTAATCGCTAGTAACCCACCTGCGGTGGTGGCGACCGCGGTTATCGCGGCAAGAAGCAGGGCGGTGTTCATATTTAAAGCATACCCTTTTTGATAATGATTATCAATATCAGTATTGGATCTAGGCTTATCTTTGAGCAATAAATGAGAACTGAGCCCCTACACTTAGAACTAATAAGTAAGCCGCCGACAGCCAGCCGGATGGAGATCTAAATGGCGCAAGATCGATTAGAGACAATAGTTTCACTAGCCAAACGTCGTGGCTTTGTTTACCCCTCATCTGAAATTTATGGCGGACTTCGCGCATCTTGGGATTACGGCCCACTTGGGGTTGAGTTAAAAAATAATATTAAGCGCCAATGGTGGAAATCTATGGTGCAAGGTAGGGATGATGTAGTCGGGTTAGATTCTTGCGTAATTTTAGCTCGTGAGGTTTGGCAGGCATCTGGTCATGTTGAAACTTTTTCGGATCCATTAACTGAGTGCACCAGCTGTCATAAGCGATATCGCGCAGATCATTTAGAAGAGGCTTATGAAAATAAGCATAAGAAAAAACCTACATCCTTAGCTGAGGTTAATTGCCCAAATTGTGGCACCAAAGGAAAATTCACCGCTCCTAAACAATTTTCTGGATTGTTAAAAACCTATCTTGGACCGGTTGAGGATGAATCTGGTTTGGCGTATTTGCGGCCAGAAACAGCCCAGGGAATTTTTATAAATTTTGAAAATGTGGCATCTACCTCTAGAAAAAAGCCCCCGTTTGGAATTGGTCAAATTGGAAAATCATTTAGAAATGAAATTACGCCAGGAAACTTTATTTTTAGAACTCGTGAGTTTGAGCAGATGGAGATGGAGTTTTTTGTTGTACCTGGAACCGATGAAGAGTGGCATCAATATTGGATTGATACCAGATTAGCTTGGTATAAAGATTTAGGAATTAATCCAGATCGATTAAGAATTTTTGAGCATCCAAAGGAAAAACTCTCCCATTACTCAAAGCGCACTGCAGATATTGAGTATAAATTTGAGTTTGCTGGTACTGAGTGGGGTGAGCTAGAAGGAATTGCTAACCGAACTGATTTTGATCTGAAAGCACACTCCAGAGCATCGGGTGAAAACTTAACTTGGTTTGATCAAGAAAAAAATGAACGATGGACTCCTTATGTTATTGAACCTGCAGCTGGAGTTGATCGCTGCGCATTAACCTTTATGTTAGATGCTTACACCGAGGATGAAGCACCAAACTCTAAAGGTGAGATGGAAAAGCGAGCAGTAATGAAGTTAGATTTTAGATTGGCACCTATTAAGGTAGCGGTGCTGCCACTATCTAGAAACGCTGATTTATCGCCAAAAGCTAAGGATTTAGCCACCGCACTTGCCAAGCACTGGAATGTGGATTTTGATGATGCTGGAGCAATCGGTAGAAGGTATCGACGCCAAGATGAGATTGGTACACCATTTTGTATCACAGTTGATTTTGAAAGCTTAGATGATCAAGCGGTAACAATTAGAGAGCGAGATACGATGGCGCAATCTCGAATCCCACTTGATCAGGTTGAGAGTTACTTAGCCCAAAAATTATTAGGTTGCTAATTTGTTAACTCAAGTTGCACCCCTTCGGCTGCCAATTTCTAATGGCAATTTCGCAAATAATGAGTTGGTACTGACCACCCCAGTAGTACTAGCCCCAATGGCTGGTATTACAAATGCTGCCTTTAGAAGATTATGTCGAGAGCAAGGAGCTGGATTATTTGTCTCTGAGATGGTCACCGCACGGGCATTAATTGAGCGGCGTGAGGAGAGCTTTAGATTAATTAAGCCAGGAATTGGCGAAAGCCCTAGATCTATTCAACTTTATGCCGTTGATCCAGTAGTTCTTGGTAAAGCAGTTGATTTATTAGGTAATGAAAATTTAGCCGATCATATTGATTTAAATTTTGGCTGCCCAGTACCAAAGGTAACTAAGCGTGGTGGTGGCGCCGCCTTGCCATATAAGCGGCGATTATTTTCCGCAATAGTTGAATCGGCGGTAAAAAATGCAAGCAAGTATGGCATTCCAATTACGGTAAAGATGCGGGTAGGAATTGATTCAGATCATGAAACATTTTTAGATTCAGCAAAATCAGCTGCTGATTTAGGTGTGGCTTGGGTAGCACTTCATGCTCGTACTGCTGCGCAACTTTATGAAGGCAGATCTGATTGGCATAAAATTACGCAATTAGTTGAACATCTAGCACCAACTGGAACACCAGTCTTAGGTAATGGTGATATCTGGTCTGGGCAAGATGCGATAAATATGATGGATCAAACTGGTTGTAATGGTGTGGTCGTTGGTCGAGGATGTCTAGGTCGGCCTTGGTTATTTGCGGATTTAGTTAGTGCATTAAATGGTGAACATAATCGAACTAATCCCACATTATTTCAGGTACGAGAAATTATGTTACGTCATGGGCAATTATTAGTTGAGCACTTTGAAAATGAAGATCGTGCTATGCGAGATATTAGAAAGCATATGGCTTGGTACTTAAAAGGCTTTTCAGTAGCGCGTGAAATCAGATCCTCCCTTGGTATGGTGGCTTCAATAACACAGATGGCGCAATTGTTATCACGTCTTGAGGATCAGCCTTATCCGCAGGCGGTAGGCGATGGCCCACGTGGGCGCACAAGCCATGGCCGAGCTGTTTCCTTGCCAGCTGGTTGGCTCGATGATCCAGATGAGTTTGCCAATATTTCTATTGATGATGCAATCTCAGGTGGATAAGTTAATTGTTTTTATTTAGATTAATTAGAAGAGTAATCTCATTTATATTATTACTAATAATTGTTATTCCCTTATATGTTGGTGGAAATATTTGGTATAGCGCAAGAAATGCTGAGCCAATAAAGTCTGATTTAATTTTAGTGATGGGGGCTGCCCAATTTGATGGTCGGCCAAGTGATATTTTAAAACAAAGATTAGAACAGGCATTAAGTGCATATAAATTAGTCCTAGCACCAGTGATTTACACCGTCGGAGCAGGGGCGCCGGGGGATCGAACCACCGAGGCAGCTGCTAGTAGAAATTGGTTAATTCAAAATGGTGTGGCAAAAAATAAAATACTTGCCGTCGCTAAAGGTAGAGATACTTTAAGTAGTACCCAAAGCTATATAGCTGAGGCGAAAAAGCGAGGGTATGAATCAGTTGTCATAGTGACTGATCCATATCATTGCTATCGTGCGATGAGTATGGCAAAAGATTTGGGATTTTTGGCAAGCTGCTCACCGGTTAAAAGTGGCGTAGCCTCGGTAGAAAACTCTGGTTTTAAGTATTTAAGTAGGGAAATTGGTGCCTATATTGCCTATAAGACTCTTGGTCAATTAGGCATTAATTTAAGTGATCGGCTTATGCCGATTAGAGAATATCCTTAAGCCATGGAGTTATTACCAATTCTAGATCCCGCATCAACTCTAATCTTTGCCTTAGTTGGCGCTAGGGTGGCAGCTGATAAGGGACTAGATTACGGTGGAATTACGCTAATTGCGGCTGTGGCATCTATATCTGGTGGCACACTTCGAAATTTATTTTTAGGATTAAAACCAGCTTGGATAAATGATTCAAATATTATTTTGGCAGTTATTTTGGCCGTAATTATTACCTTAGTTTTTCGACGAGTAACTAAAATCGGTAAAACATTGATTGTGATGGATACCTTTGGATTAGCAATTGCGACGATATCTGGTTCATATCTGGCATTATCTGAGAATATCTCTTTATTTATTGCAGTTATTTGAGGAGTAATAACTGCCGGAACTGGTGGATTACTTAGAGATGTTTTATGCCAATTAGAGCCAGTATTGCTGCACCGTGAAACTATCGGCACATCTGCATTAATGGGTGCAATTGGATTTGTATCTCTATATGAATTAGATGTGAATCTCAATATTGCAGCACTTATTGGTGGGTCTATTGTGATTTTGACTAGGTTTATTTCAATCTATTTTGATCTGCACCTGCCTAAGTTTAAAACTCAAGGCAAATAATTAATTTTTTTAATCTCACCCCAGATGGATAGGATTTAAATATGGTAATAAGAAATCCCGTTGAGCATCCAGGATACAGCGATTTTGATCGAGCTAGATTTTTAGATGAACCAGCAAAACGTGGTGGCAGAAGTGAGTTTGCCAGGGATCGGGCTCGAATTATTCACTCCTACGCACTTCGTCGGTTGGCTGCTAAAACTCAAGTAGCAGTGCCATGGGCAACTGATTTTCCAA
Source organism: Candidatus Nanopelagicus sp. (assembly GCA_046095545.1). Lineage (GTDB taxonomy): Bacteria > Actinomycetota > Actinomycetes > Nanopelagicales > Nanopelagicaceae > Nanopelagicus. The sequence continues at coordinate 19,804 of JBJTJQ010000024.1, read as the reverse complement.
GAACTAGACTTTCGCACTCTCTTGAGTGTGCTCAAGTTGGTAGAGAAATTGGTGCGCAATTAGGAGCTGATCCAGATTTAATGGAAGGGGCATGTCTGGCCCATGATTTAGGACATCCACCATTTGGTCACAATGGCGAGATGGCGCTTAATCAATTAGCTAATAGTTGTGGTGGGTTTGAAGGCAATGCCCAAAGTATTAGGTTGCTAATTAGATTAGAGGCAAAAACTGTACTGCCAACTGGAAGATCTATTGGTTTAAATTTAACTAGAGCATCCTTAGATGCAGCTACAAAATATCCATGGAGTAGAGATATAAATTCAGAAAAATTTGGTGTCTATGAGGATGATTTGGCGATATTTAATTGGTATCGAGCCAATGCCCCAACGGGTGTGACCTCGATGGAAGCTCAAATTATGGATTGGTCAGATGATGTGGCCTATAGCGTTCATGATTTAGAGGATTCATTAGTTACCGGACAGGTAAAGTTAAATACATTAAAGGATGATTTACCTGATTTGTTTAAGGTTGCTAAAGATGAGTATTTGGCTGATGTTAGTGAGGTTGAATTGGAGAGTGCGCTTTCTAATCTAGAAAAATTAACCACCTGGCCACATGAATATGATGGCACTCATCGCTCCTTAGCCAGATTAAAAGATCTAACAAGTGAATTAATCGGTAGATTTGCCCAATCTGTGGAGCAAGCCACGCAAGAAAAGTATGGCAGTGGTGATTTAACTAGATATAACGCAAATTTAATTGTGCCCAGAGCGCAGCGGGTTGAGGTAGTCCTTCTTAAATCAATAGCCGGACATTATGTAATTAATGCTGCCTCCTCCCAAGTCAGATATACCGAGCAACAAAAATTACTTACCGAGTTAGTAGCCGCGATATTAGAAAGTGCACCTAAAACTCTAGAGAGTTTCTTCTTACAAGATTGGCATAATGCGCAAACAGATAGTCAGCGACTTCGGGTAGTAATCGATCAGGTGGCATCATTGACCGACCCAGGGGCTCGGGCACTTCACCAGCGCTTAGTTAGGCCAAATTAACAACTGGGTAAATCAAAGATTCGATGAGCAAACTAGGATAGGTATATGGCCGGGCGAATAAGAGATGAGGATGTTAACTACGTTCGTGACCACAGCCCGATAGATGAAGTAGTTGGTGATTATGTCCAACTTAAAAATGCTGGTGGTGGACAGAAAAAAGGCCTTTGCCCATTTCATGATGAGAAAACGCCATCATTTCATGTAACACCAAGTAAGGGTTTTTATCACTGTTTTGGTTGTCAGGTGGGCGGGGATGTAATTGCCTTTATTATGAGGCTTGAACATTTAACTTTTATGGAAACAGTTGAGCGATTAGCCGATCGCATCGGTTACACCTTAAGGTATGAAAGTAGCGGTAGCTCATCTGGTCCGGTTATTAATCGATCTAGATTGGTAGCAGCTAACAACGCAGCAGCTATCTATTATCAGGAACAAATCCAACTACCAGCTGCCCAGCATGGTCGAGATTTTTTAACCAAACGTGGCTTTGATCGAGAGGCAGCAAAAAGTTTTAATGTTGGTTATGCCCCAGATGAGTGGGATGGGTTGTATAAACATTTAAAGGGCCAAGGCTTTAGTGATGAAGAGTTAACTTTAGCTGGATTAATTAAAGAGGGTGGTAAGGGCCAGATAGATCGATATCGAAATCGATTGATCTGGCCGGTTAAAGATATCTCTGGTGATGTGGTGGGCTTTGGTGCACGCAAATTAGCCTCCGATGATATTGATCAAGGTCCGAAATACTTAAACTCACCAGAGACGCCAATTTATAAAAAGAATCAAATTTTATATGGCTTAGATATCGCAAAAAAAGAGATTGCAAAGAGCCGTCAAGTAGTAATTGTTGAAGGTTATACCGATGTAATGGCTGCTCACTTAGCTGGCGTTACCACCGCAGTTGCCACCTGTGGCACCGCATTTGGCGATGAACATATAAGAATAATTCGTAGATTACTCATGGATGCAGATGCATTCAGAGGTGAGGTAATTTTCACATTTGATGGCGATGCTGCCGGTCAAAAAGCAGCATTACGAGCATTTGAAGATGACCAAAAATTTGTCGCTCAAACATTTGTCGCAGTAGAACCAAATGGTATGGATCCGTGTGAGTTGCGACAAGCACATGGTGATGATGCTGTCCGAAATTTAATTGCTAGACGAGTACCGCTTTTTGAGTTTGCGATTAAATCTGTGATCGCAAGTTATGATGTAAAGACAGCTGAGGGCCGTGTAGCTGCCTTAAATCAAGTCGCGCCATTGATTGGCAAAATAAGAGATGCCTCTTTAAGACCTGAGTATGTTCGACTTTTAGCCGGTTGGTTAGGTATGGAAGTTGATGTGGTTTCAGCAGCAATTAAGAAGAATAATAAGGCTGTTCAAGATCAAGCACCAGCGAAAATCAATTTAACTGATCCAATTTTAGTATTAGAACGTGAGGTACTAAAAGTAAAATTACAACTTCCAGATCTGGCGACGGGTTGGATAGATTTAGAAGAAGCAGCATTTTCTTTTCCACTTTATGATCAACTTAGAAAACAAATTGATCTGCAGAGTGAATTAAATATTCAAGCCCTGCTAGACAACTCTGCTTCTGATGAACTTAAATCTTTGATTACCGAGTTAACGGTTGAGCCAATTAGAACTGATGGTGAGGTATCTGATCGATATATAAATAGTATTTTTGCAAGATTACGTGAGGTAGCACTAAGTCGAGTAATTGCTGAAATTAAATCAACTTTGCAAAGAATAAATCCAGTTGAAAATGAAGCGCAATATCAAGAAATTTTTGCAAAATTAGTTGATATGGAGGCCGCCCGTAGAGTGCAGAGAGAGTTAGCGCTGGGGGAGAGTTAAGCCAGATTTAGGCCAAGATTTGAGCACTTTGTTTTATTCGATACTATTTGCCATCACAAATCTTTCCTAAGATTGGTGTATTCCCTGATAGCTCAATTGGCAGAGCAGCCGGCTGTTAACCGGCAGGTTCTTGGTTCGAGTCCAAGTCAGGGAGCATGGCGCTATACCGAGTACAAATCTCACTACCTGACCGACCAGGCTCATTAGGTGCGGTGGCCTCAGCTATTGGTTTTGCCGGTGGTGATATTCGAGGTTTAGTTGTGCTTAGAAGTGAGAATGGCAAAGGTGTTGATGACATAACAATTGCTGTGCCAGGTAGTGATCCAACTGATTTATTAAATGTCTTAAATGCAATAGGTGGGGTTGAGGTAATTTCAATTACCCCAGTTGAATAATTAAAGCTTTACCGCCCGTAATTGATCTGCAGATTGTTCTGGATCTAAATCCATAATAAAGGCGCCCATGCCTGACTCTGAGCCTGATAAATACTTTAACTTTCCGGGCTGTCTTCTGACTGAAACAATTTGCCAGTGCAATCGCATGCAATCTTGACCAATACTGACTGGTGATTGATACCAAGATGCAATGTAAGCCATCTCAATTCAAAAAACACCATCTAATCTAGCTAAAACCTCTTTAGCAATCGGTGCAAAGCTTTCAGATTGTTTTTCATCTAATTGGTTCATATGAGCTACACCACGAAGTGGAGCGACATGAATTTCAAATGGGTACCTGGCCGCATATGGCACGTAAGCAATCCATTCACTGTTTTTTGCAATAATTCTTCGCTCATCTTTAATCTCTCTTTTTATAACATCATCTAGTAAAACTCGACCAGTTCTCTTTAAATGCTCTTGAGCTGCACTCAACATTTTTTCAACTCTTGGTGGAATAAATGAGTAAGCATAGATTTGACCATGTGGATGCGAAATAGTCACGCCTACTTCTTCACCTCTATTTTCAAATGGGAATACATGCTCGATGTAAGGAAGTGTCGATAATGTTTTATCTCTATCCTTCCAAGCCTCAAGGACTGCTCTGATTTGTTTTACTGAAAGTTTTGCAAAACTACTCTCATGATCTGAGGTATAGCAAACTACTTCACATGCACCAGCTGCATCTGGGTTTGGAGTATCTAAGCCTGCTAATTGTGGCAAACTCCAATTCTCACCTGGGTTTGTTAATGCTGGTGCACGATTTGTAAAGACAACTACTTCATAATCACTATCTGGAATCTCAGTTTGTTTATCTTTGGTTGAAGCACATAATGGGCATAACTGCTTTGGCGGTAGAAAAACTCTATGTTGTCTATGCGAGGCAACTGCGACCCATTCATTCACTAAAACATCGAGGCGAAGATGTCCGATACCAGGTTGAGCTACATCTTTTCGAGTATCAACAGCATCTCTTGCAATATCTGAATTGTCATAATAAAAAATATCTCGACCATCAGCTAATTTTCGATTTTGGCGAATTACACCACCTGGTAATTGCTGTTTCATACCGCCAACTGTAGTGGAAGAGTCTCAGTGCTTTATTTGTTTGGCACAACCATCAACTGGCTTTTTGGTTGGTTTTGGCTTGGCAGTTGGTGTCGGTGAAGGTAGATCTGGACCTTGTATTAAATTTATTGCTAATGGAAGTTCGTTATCTGCATGTGTTTTGGAAATATCCACATAGTTTAGGGTTCCAGAGGTAACACCAGCTGGTAGACCTTCAATTTTTAATTCCCACCTACCACTTGCAGAGCGAGTAGCAGTTTGCTTTTTCACCTTTATTTTCTCATCACTTGGTCTAAAGACAACTGTGCCAGTCACCACGGGGGAGCCAATACTTCTAAACACCTCAACATTCACCTCAACTGGTTTATTGGTATCGGTTGAGGTCATAGATATCAGATTCATAGATGTTGGTTCATTAATTGGCATCATGTCGGTTGGCTCTGGTTGCCACTTACCTTTAGTTAGCGCTAAGAAATTCTCCGGTGTTCCCCTAAAGACATTTAAGTCCAATCGCGAACTTGCCACGCCATATTTTTTACCAATACCACATGATGAGTATTGCCAAATTTGCCATTGTGAGGAGCAGTTGGCCGTGCTCCAGGAGTGAACAAAACAACCAATTGTTGGGCGCTGCCCAGGTTGGGAGATTGGATCTGCTGGATTAACTCCGTAATGAGCCAGCCATAATGGATACTGGCGAAGTTTTTCACTACGACTCATCGCACTTTCTAAGAATTGCGCATATGAGTATAAAAATGGTTTTCTTCCTGTTTTTTCTTCAACAGTTTCCAACCAAGTCTCAGCCCAAAGAGTTACCAAACTTCTAGGCATATATTTAAGACAGCCACCAGAGCTACTTTTTTTCACGCAATTATTTTCTAGATCTAACGCAACTGGTAAATCTCGTTCGTTATAACCTCCTAAGGAGGCTAGCCGCCATATTACTTTTTGTGCTTGTGCCTTTGCATCTCGAATAACGTATGCCTCATCTGTGCTATTTGGTAAATATGCAAAGTGATACATTCCGGTGTAAAGCCCGGCTGCTTGAGCTGCACTTCTATCATTTACTAACCAGCGCATAGTTTCGATATCAGCTGCCTCTTGAGAGTCTGATCCCTTAATTAAAACAAATCGCATTCCGGCTTCAAACTTCTTTTTAAAATCAATTGGCTCGTCATTTGGATGTTGCCATCTACTCACATCTGAGCCTTGAATTCGACCTCCAGTTAATTTACTAGTTTCTGGCGAAATAAATAAGGCATTGAGATCTGAAAATGTCTTGGAGTTATCAACTTTAAAGTTTTTTGGTTTAGTAACCACTCTCTTTTTATTGATAATTGCCGTTGCCCGATACTGCCCCTCTGCCTTGATGGCAGTTGCAATCGTTGTAATTCGCCACGCACCACTTGCACTTGAAGTTGTTCCTAAAACAGTTTTTTTCCACGCGATACCATCAAATGAGCTGATTTCAATTTTTGCTTTAGCCGCTGGCTTTACCTGACCATAAAAAGTCACTAGTGATTCACCAGCATTTGGTGTGCTTTGCACATCAAATGAAACAGTGGTTTTTTTGCTGGCCGCATTTGCCGCTGGAGTCAGCGCAGTAGATGCAATCACAAATGATAAAAATACTGCTACTGATTTCACCGCTCTATTATTGTGGGTGTAACGCCAAAAACAGTTGTTATTGCATCAATTAGTAGTTGAGTGTGGGCTGGATTACGGGTTTGCTTAAAATCATGCGCACTGGCAAATTTCTGGCTATCAGCAAAATCTAAGGTTAATTGATTATTGTCATAGGAAACTAGCCTGGCATCAAAAAAAGATAACCAAGCAATCCGATCCTTTTCTAGAAGTAAATCTAGAACTTCATTCCACCTAAGCTTTATCTCGGAAAGCTCCATATGTTTAAATCAATATGCCATAAATAATAAGTGCGATTAGAAGTAGTAAGGATACCCTCTTAACTACTTCTCCTAACAAGAATTTAGAAAACTTAGGAATGAATGTAGCGATAAATACCAGTAATCCAATTGCAATCAATACAGAACTAGTTGGTAGATTTGCTTCGTTTCCAGTTTGATATCTTAAATTTATTAATCCCATGGCAAGCAGTGCGTATGAGCCAAATCTATAATTATTTAATGGGTTCATTTCTTAGGAATCCTTAATGAGTGAAGTCCGCCATCAACATTGATTGCGGTACCGGTTATTGCAGCTTGAAGTGGACTTGCTAGAAAAATAATTGCACTGGCAATTTCGGCTGGTGAAACTAGTCTTCCCATTGGTTGCCTAGCTTCAAGAGCAGATTTGGCAATTTTTGCGTCATCTGATTGATCTAACAATCTTTTTACCCAAGGCGTATCGGTAGTTCCAGGATTTACGGCATTTACTCTTATGCCATCAGAGAGGTGATCAGTTGCCATAGCCAGCGTCAAAGTTAAGACCGCGCCTTTTGAAGCACTATATGCCGCACGATTTGGAATACCATCAATTGCTGCTACTGAGGCGGTATTTACTATTGCAGCAGATTTACTGTTTCTAAGCAAAGGTATTGCCTCACGTGAAACTCTGGCAGTTCCGATCACATTTGTATTTAGTACTTTTTGCCAAATTTCATCACTTTCATTTTCCACAGTTGTGAGGGATCCAATTCCGGCGTTGTTAATAAGAATATCTAATTTACTACTTAATTTTTTAAACTCCGAAAATGCATTTTTAACTGAAGATGTATCTGAAATGTCACAATTAATAAATGTGGCATGAGCTGCCATTTCACCTTGGGCGATATCAAATCCAAAAACCTTCGCGCCCTTCTCCGTTAAGCCTTTTGCAACTTCAAGACCAATACCTGAGCCAGCACCAGTCACGATCGCGGTAAGACCTGCAAACTCTTTTTCCATTGTCACTCTTTCCGCTCTTGATCTCATTAGTTGAGCACCATTAACTATCTCAACACCTTCCTATACTATTGCGTAGATGGCCAGACATAGTGAGTTAGTAAAAATCCCCCGCATAGACCGGTATGTAACAAAGTTGGCTTTAGGTAGCGCCCCATTGGGCGGTCTATTTACTGAGGTAACAGATGCCGAGGCTGAGGCGACAATTTTAGCTGCGGTTAACTCTGGGATTAATTTTTTTGATACTGCGCCACTTTATGGCCACGGTAATGCCGAAAAGCGAGTTGGGGCAGCGTTAAATAAAGCTAAGAAACCCTTTGTCATCTCCACAAAAGTTGGCCGAGTTTTACAAAAGTTCACACCTGAAGAGATCGCTGGCAAGGTTGCCGGGCTAGGCGGTTATGTTGGGGTAGATCCATCAATCTTTCCAGTTTTTGATTTTTCAAAAGAAGGAATTGTTAGATCACTTGAAGAGAGTTTAACTAGATTAAATCTTGCTTCAGTTGATATCGCATTAATACATGATGCAGATGATCAGATTGATAAAGCAATTGCCGAGTCCTATCCAGTTTTAGATGAGCTTAGATCTAAAGGAGTAATTAAAGGTATAGGCGTAGGACTAAATTACTGTTCGTATGCAACTAAAGCTGTTAAAGAGATGGATTTAGATATTATCTTAATTGCTGGCAGGTACTCATTGCTTGACCAATCTGCGCAAGAAGTACTTTTCAAAGAGTGTATGAAGAAAAATACCGGAGTCATGGTAGGCGGAGTTTATAACTCAGGAGTATTGGCAAACCCAACTCCAGAATCCACCTACGATTACGTAAAAGTAAAGCCCGAAACTCTAAAGCGAGCTTTAGATATAAAGAAGCTATTAACTGATTTTCATATCCCATTAACTGCTGCTGCAATTCAATTTCCATTACGTCACCCAGCAGTGACCTGTGTAGTAACTGGCTCTAGGAGTGTAAAGGAGCTAACTTCAAATATTTCTGACTTTGACATGGATATTCCAGAGGCAGCATGGAATGCACTCGAAGAATCAGGGCTGATAAATCGGATTGAGACTTAAGTTGAGCCATTTAGCTGTAGTCAAGATATCGACTGAGAAATACCGATTAGTTAAAGAAATCAATGGTAAGTATTTTGAAATTCCAGGTTTAAAGACATTATCTGATGCACTTAAACTAAATTTGACTGATTTAAAAAAGATTTATGAAACAGCTAGTACAAATGAGATAAATGGTGAACTAGTAGCTCCAGTGGCAACAGATACTGAGGTTTGGGGAGCCGGCGTCACATATCAGCGCTCTCGGGATGCCCGAAAAGAGGAAAGTGGAATTCCAGATGTATACCAATTAGTTTATGAAGCAGATCGGCCTGAGTTATTTTTTAAGGCAACTGCAAGGCGGACTGTGGGGCATGGAGCAGAGGTTGGGATTCGAGAGGATGCACTGACCTCGGTACCAGAGCCTGAGGTTGCAATTGTGATTAACCGATTTGCTGAGTTAATCGGAATGAGTATTTGTAATGATATGACATCTAGAAATATTGAGGGCGAAAATCCACTTTATCTATCCCAAGCAAAAATTTATTTCGGCTCAAATTCACTTGGCCCAATGATTAGGCCAATTTGGGAGATATTTGATCATGACAAGCTTGATATTAATGCAAAAATTGAACGCAACGGTTCAATTATTTGGCAAGCAGGAACATCGCTTAAGTCACTAAATCGATCCTTTGAAGATCTAATTAGCTATCTGTTTAGATGTCAACATTTTCCAGTAGGAGTTTTATTATCAACCGGAACAGGAATTGTGCCACCGCTTGATATTTCACTTGCTAGCGGTGATGTAGTTACAATTACCGTAGATCAGATCGGTACATTAGTAAATAAGGTTGTTACCACTCCGCTTGATATAAATGAACGGATAAAGTGATGTTAGAGCATGTAATTTGGACCCAATGGGAAGACCTAAATGTTCCTAGCAAATTTAAAAGATTATCACCAGCTACAACACCAATAGAGTCATCAGATTTATCTGAAATAACATTTTATGTTCCAACCTATATGGGTGGTCGGCCAGCCTTAGAATTAACAAAGAAAATGCCAAATCTTAAAATATTACAAATGCCAAACGCCGGTTTTGATGATGCGTTGGAGTTTGTTCGAGATGGAATGACATTATGTAATGGTAAGAGTATTCATGATGATTCCACAGCTGAATTGGCGGTTGGTTTAACAATTGCATCTTTGCGTGGTTTTCCAGATTTTGTTCGTAATCAAGACAAATCATCGTGGGTACATGTTAAAAATAAGTCAATTAATGATCGAAGAATTGGCATCATAGGATTTGGCTCTATTGGATCTACAATTGCAAAAATGCTTTCTGGATTTGCAGTTGAAATTATTCCATTTACTCAAAGTGGACGAGATAACACGATTGCAATTGCTGAGTTAGACAAACACTTACCTTTCCTTGATGTAGTAATTTTAATCTTGCCACTTACAGCTGAAAGTAGAAAATTATTTGATGCCAAGAGATTGGCATTAATGAAAGATGGTGCCTTACTGGTAAATGTGGCCCGAGGCCCAATTGTTGATACGGATGCTCTAGTAAAAGAGTTGAATTCTGGTCGCATTACCGCAGCTGTCGATGTAACCGATCCAGAGCCACTACCAAGTAATCATCCACTATGGCGGGCTAAAGGGGTTTTGATTTCACCGCATGTGGGAGGAAATACCACAGCATTTGAAAAACGGGCAAGAAAGTTAATCGAATCGCAATTGAATTTACTAGCAGCAGGTAAGCCGTTAAATAATGTTATCGTGGCTGGTAATTAGGCCAATATTTCTTAATTTTTTCCCGTAAAAAATCTGCACTCTCATGCATTTGATCCATACCATCAACGCCATCTTCAATAGATATCCAGCTATCAAATCCAACATCCCTTAACGTCTTAAATATTGCATCATAATCATTTAGACCTTTACCAATCACACCGTGTTTGAAAAAGGATACATATCCTGCGCTACCTCCTTCAGCTTTTCGTAAATCTTCTATGGTGCCATTGGCAAGATATCTATCGGATGCGTGCATAGTTACTACTCTGTGTTTAATTTTTTCAAGCAACTCCAATGGCTCTTCGCCAGCTGCAATTACATTAGAAGGGTCGTAATTAACCCCAAAAGATTTAGAATCTATTCGACTAACTAAATCAACAAAAACATCCATCATTTGGGCAAACTCAGGCTCAGTCCAAAAATCATCTTTGTAATGATTTTCAATGATCAAAGTTATGCCAAGTTTTTCTGCTGTAGGTATACAGGCATTAATTGAGTCCACAACATAATTCATTCCTTCTTCTCTTGTAATATCTTTTCTGCGCTGTCCTGACAGTACTCGGCAATATTTAGCTCCTAAAGCTGCGCTCATCTCAAGTGCGTAGATCTCCTTCTCAATCTCCTGCTTACGCAAGTATGGATCTGGAATTGTAAAGTCAGGTGAGGCACACATCATGGGAATAACCATGCCAGTCTCTTCAACCGCTTTGCGAACGGTTGACCAGTTTTTAGAGTCCTTAACATCTGCAAAATTGTTATAAAACTCAAGACCGTCAACTCTTAGTTCATCGGCTAATTTAATCCACTCAAAAATGCTCATTTGCCCAGAAACTAGTTGCTTAATAAATCCTTTTGGAAATGCAGCTAACTTTGGCATTATTTCTCTGGGTTTCTACCAATAATTGAAAATTGTTCTAGATCCACAACTGAACCGGTAAATGGTTTGGATTCATCACCTAACCAATAAATACAGGCAGCTGCTAACTGATCAGGCGTGCTCATCTTGCCCGAAGGAATATTCTCTTTTCCTAGCTTGTCTGGCCAATTTTCAGGTAAACCTTTTTTAACTTGATCGGCATACTCTCGATCAGTCAAAATCCATCCTGGATTAATTAAATTAAATCTAACGCCATCCACACCATGGGCATTAGCTAAGTTTCGGGTCATAGTTTGTAGTCCTGCCTTACTAATACTGTAAGCCAAAAGTGAGGATTCACCGGTATATGCATTAATGGATCCAATACTTAGCACATTTCCTTGGCTTTGCTTTAAGTATGGAAAGGCTGCTTGAATCAAAAATAATGCAGATTGCAAATTGATTGTTATAGTTTTTGAAAAGGATTCAGCGCTTATTTTAAGGAGATTATTTCGCTCAATTGTTGCTGCATTATTTACCACCGAATCAATCCTGCCAAATGCGCTAACTGCACAATCAACTATTTTTTTAGGCGAGTGTTGATCACTTAAATCTGCAATACAAAGGTAGGCACTTTCACCTAATTGATTGACTAATTTTTCGCCATCCGCTTTGTTAATTCCATGGATTAATACCTTTGCTCCTTCGCTAACGCAGCGAATCGCTAATGCTTTTCCGATACCAGAGGTGGCACCTGTAATTATTATGACCTTATCTTTTAGCCGCATAATTACTCTGGCTTTATAACTGACTTAAGAATTTCGCCAGATTGCATTTTTTCAAAGGCAACTTGCCAATCCTTAATTGGAAATACTCCGCCCAGAACAGGTTTTAAATCTAATTTGCCACTGCCAAGTAATCTTAAGACTCGCTCCCACATTGGCCAGTTGTGTGAGAAGCTTCCACGAAGGGTTACATTTTTAGCTACTAATGGATCTAAGGAAAAATCTAATGGTTGTGGACCCCAGCCAACCTTTGATATCCAGCCATCTGGTCTAATCACTTCCAATGCATGCTTTAGTGATGCGCTAACTCCAGCAGCATCTACCACGCCATCTGCACCTAGGCCATCAACATTTTTTGCCCATTCATTAGCATCACCAATAATTACCTCACAGCCATAAGCTTTTGCGATATTTAATCGATTTTTATCTTTTTCTAACCCAACTAGTGCAACTTCAGCACCTGCAAGCTTTGCCATCGCCGCACATAAAACGCCAATCGGACCAGGCCCTAAAACCACAATTCGATCACCTGGCTTAATAAAGCCTGGTGCAATTGTGGCGCTATATGCAACTGCACATGGCTCAGTCATAGCTGCGTATTCAAATGAAATACTCTCTGGAATTTTATGAAGCAATCGAGCGGCAACCTTGGCATATCTAGTCATGCCGCCATTAACACCATAGCCAAATCCCTTTCGACTTGGATCTAGGTTGTATTTACCGACTCTTGAAAGCGGGGAGGTTGTATCAACAACCGCAGCTGTTTCAGTTACCACCTTTTGGCCCAGCTGCCATTTACCCGAAGCCGCTACATTTTTACCAAGCTCTACTATTACGCCACAAAATTCATGACCCAACACAACGGGATAATTAACCGCCCAAGAGTTGGTGCCATGCCATTGATGTAGATCGCTGCCACAAACACTCACCGCTTCAACTTGCAAAATTACATCATCATCGCCAGCGATCGGCCGGTCAACCTCTTGTAACTCAACACTCATAGGTTTTGAGGAGTAGTTCACTACTGCAATAGATTTCATATTTGCCTTTCGCCTACCTTACTTAATCCGCGGCGTAATAGGGATATCGCCATAAGCATGAACCTTTTCGCAAATTTTGCGCAACACCTCTTCGACATCACCGGCACCTTTTGAGAATGAATCAGCATCTATCGCAAGTGGTGCTCCGATTACCACCAAGGGAGCTCCATAAGATGGACAAGCAATTGCCTGTTCAAGGGATAATCCACCAACTGCTTGTACTGGAACTGAAACCGCATCAACAACTTGCTTTAATTGATCTAACGGATTTGGCGCTTTCTTTCCACTTGCTGCAATTCCTCGGCGTTCGTCATATCCAATGTGGTGAATAATCATTTGGCAACCAAGATCTTCCAATAACTGAGCCCCTTTGACCATATCTTCACAACCAAGATTGTCACCCATTACCGTGATGCCATAATCTTTTGCAGCTTGCACCACACATTTAATTGTTTCTGGGTGAGATCTAGCCATCACAACCACATGAGTAGCTCCGGCTTTAGCCATCATTTCAGCCTCTAAGTAACCACCATCCATGGTTTTTAAATCTGCCACCACTGGCGTATTTGGAAACTCTTTTCGCAAAGCTTTTACACCATGTAATCCCTCAGCCAAGATAAATGGTGTCCCCGCCTCTAACCAATCAACCCCAGCACGAAGTGCGGTATGCGCCATGGCTAGCGCTTCATCCATATCAATTAGATCAAGTGAAACTTGAACAATTGGTTTCATTTATAACACTCCATATTTGGCAAAGGCCTGACTTGGTGGCATTCCATCTCTGACCGCATTTCTAAATAGATTTTCACCAGAGTTTTTTTCCTCAACTCTGGCTATTACTTCAGCAATTGCATTTTTGGGCACAATCACTACGCCATCAACATCGCCAACAATTAGATCACCTGGATTAATTACCACGCCATCAATTTCAGCTGGCACATTGTGTTCGACTACCTCATATCTAGAATTAATATCTAATGGCGAAGTTTGCACGCCAAATACTTTAAAACCAAGAGATCGCATACGGGTGGTATCTCTTACTGGACCATCAGTTAATGCACCGGCCACTCCTTTATGTTTGCAAGCAGTTGAGAGCAACTCACCCCAAAAAGCTGCCGGGTGATTGCCACCATTATTTCGATTAGATGGTGTGACATAAACTTGATCTTTGCCAACTGCATCTAAGGCTTTAAGTAAGCCAACATATGGCACATCCGGGGCGGCAAAAACGGCCTCAACTCTTACGGGAAATGCATACCCCAACATCACACCTTCACCGGAAATCATTTCGATATCTGGTTTTAAAACTTGATTGCGCAGATCCATATGGTCTAAACAATCTGAGGCTAGGGCAGCGGTAAAGATTGCTGAGAGTTTTTTGAGGTCGTACTCTTTATCACTCATACGGCAAAGATTAAGGGGTTGGGCACCCTAAAAAGTAGACCCTAAACCATTACTTAAGAGCTACACCTAATCGGTTTATAACATTTAGGTTAAGCAGGCTTTATTAACCAATTGTTAGCCAAGTTTAGTTGACTCAGATACTGGTGAGTATAAGGATTACCCTCAGGTTCGACGGTCCGCGTTGTACCACTCTATATAGAGAAGAAATGGAGAAATGAATGCGTAGAAGTTCATTTCGTCTGGTTGCAGCTGCAGCAGCTATCGCACTTGCGATAACTGGTTGTTCATCATCAGGTGATGACGCAGCAAACACAGACACAGAGTTTGAAATCTTTACCTGGTGGGCATCTGGTGGCGAAGCTGCTGGCCTACAGGGAATGATTGATGTTTACACAGCACAAAATCCAGACACAGAGTTTATTAACGCTGCTGTTGCTGGTGGTGCAGGTGTAAATGCTAAAGCTGTATTACAAAGTCGTTTAGATGCTAATGAGCCACCTGACTCATTCCAAGCACACGCTGGTATGGAGCTTGATGGTTATGTAAGAGGCGGACAATTAGAGGATCTAACATCTCTATACGCTTCTGAGGGTTGGGACAAGATTTTCCCAGCAGATTTAATCAAGACTCTTACTGTAGATGGAAAGATTTACTCAGTACCTGTAAATATTCACAGAGCAAATGTACTTTGGTGGAATCCAGCAGCAGCAACAAAAGCTGGTATCACAAAAGCACCAGAGACTTTGGATGAGTTCTTTGCAGATCTAGAGAAATTTAAGAAAGCTGGTATCACAGGTCTAGCACTTGCTGGAAAGGGAGACTGGGCGATTGCTCACCTTCTAGACTGGATGTTGCTGGCATCTATGGGTCCAGATAAATTTGAAGGTCTGTACAACGGATCAACTTCATGGACAGGTCCAGAGGTTGCTGCCGGTATTAAGAACTTCCAGAAAGCACTTTCTTATGGAAATAAGGGAGCCGGAAACCTTGATTGGCCAGATGCTGGAAAGTTAGTAACTGATGGCAAAGCTGGATTCTTTATCATGGGTGACTGGGCCTCTGCTCAATGGCAATCAGATGGATTAAAACTAGGAACTGACTACACATTTGCAGCAGCTCCAGGAACTGTTGGTGTTTACCAATGGCTATCTGACTCATTCACACTTCCAGTTGGTGCTCCACACCGCAACGCAGGTATTGCTTGGTTGAAGGTTTGTGGATCTAAGGAAGGTCAGGATGCATTTAATCCAAAGAAGGGATCGATCTCAGCTCGTACTGACTCAGATCTATCTCTATACGATGATTATCTAAAATCAGCCGCTGCTGACTGGAAGAAGGATCGCTTAGTCGGTTCTACAGTTCACGGCGTAAATGGAAATAACGCACTGATGGCTGCATACAATGCTGCTGTTGGTAAATATTTCTCAGGCGGATTCAAAGATAACGCCGGACTTGCAAATGGTCTAGCCGCTGCTTATGAAGCAGGCAAGGCTTAATTAGCAAAGAAGTAAGTAACTTTGGTGGGCAAGAAATTGCCCACCAAAGTTTTCTCATTAGGTAAGTGGTAGCTAAGCTCAAAAACCTGTTATTAAAGATAAGGGGATAGCTTCGGTGAGTAATATTGTTAAGAATAAACGCTCACTAAACGCTCGCCTTGGCGGATTGCTTTTTGTATTGCCTTCGATAATTGTGGTTTTAATATTTGTTTATGGCCTTATTTTATGGTCAATAAATGTCTCATTAACTAATCAAAACTCTGGTGCAAAAAAAGCCATTGAGTATGTTGGATTAAAGAATTACACAGATTTAGTAGTTGATGAAAGATTTACTCACTCACTTTCAAATTTAGTTAAGTTCACGGTTGTTTTTATTCTAGGTGCGTTAATAACTGGATTTATTATGTCGTTACTACTAGAAAAGGGAATCAAGGGCGAAGGCTTTTTCCGCTCCTTCTACCTATATCCAATGGCAATCTCATTTATTGCTATGGGTACAGTATTTAACTGGCTTTTAAACTCTGCTCGAGATGAAGAGGCTGGTGGTTTAAATCTGGCATTACAAAAAATAGGTTTAGGTTTTCTGCAAAATGATTGGTATGTCTCTGAACGTGGTGCGATGTATGCGATGGCACTGCCAGCAATCTGGCAGATGTCAGGGTATGTACTCGCCCTCTTCTTAGCCGGCTTTAGGGGAATTCCAGATGATATGCGGGAAGCTGCTCGAGTTGATGGCGCTAGTGAGTCACAGATCTACCGCCACGTACTTTTTCCTCAGTTAACTCCCACATTATTAACTGTGTTAATTATTTTAGGCCATATTTCAATGAAGGCATTTGATTTAATTATTGGTATTAATGGTAAATCCTATGTAACTCAGGTGGTTGCGGTTTATATGTGGGAAGCAACCTTTGATAAACGTGATTATGCAAAAGGAACCTCAATTGCGATCGTACTTTTGATAATGATTGCAGTTGTAGTTGTGCCTTACCTTCGTTATAACAACAAACAACAGGCTTACCGCTGATGAGTAAAGACTTAGTCGACTTAATTACCACTAAGGCAGATGTGCGCAATAAAAAGCGCAAGCTAAATGGTAAAGAGCGGTTCTGGTTAATTTTCCGCTACATCTCACTTACCTTTATTTGGTTCCTAGTGGTTATGCCGATTTATGTGATGGTAATTAACTCACTTAAGGGTGTGAAAAATGTTTACCTAACAAATGCGTTTAAGTTACCAGAAAAGTTAGATTTCTCAGCTTGGTCAGTGGCTTGGAGCGGTACCGATTACTTCCCACAATCTATCTCTGACTCGATGACTAGAACTCTATTTTTTGTTATTCAATCCTCAATTATTTCTGCAATTATTGGCTCGATTAATGGCTATGTCTTTGCCAAGTGGAAGTTTAGGGGCTCAAACTTAATTTTTACATTATTCCTATTTGGAATGTTTATCCCTTATCAAGCAATTATGATTCCACTAGTTAGAATTGCCACGACACTAGATATAAATAAATCAATTTACGTATTAGTTTTGGCGCATATAATTTATGGAATCCCAATTTGTACCCTAATTTTCCGAAATTACTATGAGGCAATCCCTAATGAACTAATAGAGGCTGCGCGAGTAGATAAGGCATCAATGGTTCGCACTTACCGTTCAATTATCTTGCCCCTATCGGTGCCAGCCTTTGTGGTGGTATTAATTTGGCAATTTACCTCAGCTTGGAATGACTTCCTCTTTGCGATCTTTTTAACAGGTGGATCTCCTAAGTTATCGGTAGCAACTACAGCGCTGAACTTTATTACTGGATCTTCAAACCAGGTCTATTACGGAGTTAACATGACCGCTTCATTAATTGTCTCGCTACCAACCTTAATTGTTTATATCTTCCTAGGTCGATACTTCCTTCGAGGATTGCTCTCTGGCTCCCTCAAGGGTTAAACATGTCAATAGCGGTTGAGGTTTTTGATTCCCGGCGTAATCAATTAGGTGAGGGTCCAACTGCAACTGGTAATGGAAATAACCATATTCAATGGTGTGATATCTATGGTCAACTTATTAGATCTAAGAATTTATCTACTGGAATTATAGGTGAGTACTCAACTGATGAAGCAGTTGGTTTCCAAATTCCACGCGCTAATGGTGGTGAGATATTAGGAACTGCTAATGGACCGGTATTAAGAGATATTGATGGCAAATTAACTAAGCTTGCTACTCGACAAGATGCCGATGGCTATCCAGATAAGCATAAATTGCGATGGAATGATGCAAAGGTTTCACCAGATGGCTATTTATTTTTAGGTTCGATGGCTTATGAAAATCAAAGTAATGAAGGTGCTTTCTATCGTCTTAGTAAGGATGGCCAAATATTAAAGCGCTTGTTTGGTGATGTTGGAATCTCAAATGGTTTGGATTGGAATAATGATTTAACCAAAATGTATTACATCGATACCTTAACTATGAAGGTTGAGGTTTTTGATTACGATAATGGTAATATTTCAAATCGCAGAACATTAGTGCAAATTAATGAGGGCATGGGATTTCCAGATGGTATGTGTGCTGATGCTGATGACAATATCTGGGTAGCATTTTGGCTCGGATCTGCCGTTCGTTGTTTTGATGGTAAAACTGGTAAGCAATTAGCTGAAATTAAACTTCCAGTTCAAAAGATTACCTCCTGTTGTTTTGCTGGTGAAAAATTAGATAAATTAATTATCACTTCAGCTGTGGGAAATCCTGGAGAGTCAATGGATTTAACTGAGTATCCCCAAGCTGGCTTTATTTTTATTGCAACCCCTGGAGTAATTGGTAAAAAGACAAATACATTCGGGGCTTAGTTGAAGACCGACTTATTCACCTTCGGCGAAGTACTTTCAGTATTTATCTCAACTGATACCGAATCAGTAATGAGCGCTAAAAATTATCAACGAGTTACCGCTGGAGCTGAGGCTAATGTTGCAGTAGCAGTTTCAAGGCTAGGGTTAAAAGCTCAATTCTTCTCTAGATTTGGCACCGATCAATTAGGTTCAGTAATGATTAAAGATATTGAATCCGAAGGTGTTGATGTATCGCTAGTTAAAAGAGTTGCATCATTTTCAGCGGCGATGGTAAGAAATCCAGGCAGGACTGAACCAGTTGAGATTAGTTATTTACGAAAAGGCTCTGCAGCATCCACGATAGAACCATCTGACATTTTAGATTCTTATATCTCATCAGCTAGGTGGGTTCACACAACTGGTATTACCTGTGCTATTTCAAAAACTGGTGCCGATACGGTGAAGGTCGCACTTGATAAGGCAAGAGCTTTGGGGGTTAAATCTAGTTTTGATTTAAATCTACGGCGAAAGCTATGGAGTGAGAGTGAGGCTAAAGTTGTGTTAGAGCCACTTGCTTCTAATGTTGAATTATTAATTGGCGGCGAGGATGAGTTTCAGGCAATATTTGGTTTTAGTGATGTTAAAAAAGTCTTAGCTGATGCAAATATAAGGGGTTGTAATATTGCGGTAATGAAAAAGGTTGATCAAATTTTAAGGTACTCAATTAATGGAGAGTATGGTGAGATAACTCCACCCAAAGTTATCTCAGTTGATCCAGTCGGTTCTGGGGATGCCTTTACCGGCGGGACAATCGCTGGATTACTAAGTGGCTTAAGCCCTGAAAAAGCTTTAACCCAAGGAAGTATTTGTGGTGCATCGGTTGCAAGTATGTTTGGGGACTGGACCGGCATACCAAGAGGAAAAGCTGGTGTTGTTGATTCCGAAGTTTTAAACAAGTTAAGGAGCTCGCTGTGAAAGCATTAGATACATTGCTTCAAGAGAAGATGATGACTTTAGTTAGGGCAAATTCACAAAGTGAAGGTCAATCTTTAGCTGATGCATTAGTTGAGGCGGGGGTAAAAGTAATAGAGATAACTTTAACTACACCTGGTGCTCTAAAAATTATCGCCAATTTATTAAAACACAAAGGTTTACTTGTAGGCGCTGGTACGGTAAGAACTGTTAAAGATGTGAAGAAAGTTGAAGACATCGGCGCTAAATTTATTGTCTCCCCAGATACAAATGAGG
>JBJTJQ010000023.1:0-2307 GCA_046095545.1 Candidatus Nanopelagicus sp. | reverse complement strand
GTTCGCCGCTAATCCATTTCCGAAGAAACTTCATCGCTCGACTTGCATGTGTTAAGCACGCCGCCAGCGTTCGTCCTGAGCCAGGATCAAACTCTCCATAGAAAATTTGATCTGACAAAAAGACAAACATGGCTATCTAATCAATAAATTTATTAATCAGAGTTCGCTTATGTTTATAGTCTTTATCAATTGTTTTTTGTTTTGTACTTAAAGCAAATACTTTCATTAATCAAAATAAAAATATTACTGAATTAAGTTTCAAAGGTATTTATAAAACAAAAATGAGGTTATTAAACTTAATAAATTAAAATTGACAACCTCAATTAATGCCTTCGATTTCTTAAAGAAATCTTTGGCATTGACTTTATTGCACGTTGTTGAGTTCTCAAGGTACGACTGCGCACTGGTTGCAAAATTTCTTCTGCGTGCAGGGCAACCCATTAAAAAAGTTTCTAGGCATGCCCAGAAACCTTAAAAATCGGGGTTTTCCACACCCGGCCTTCTTCTGAAGTCCGTCTCGTATGGGGAGGTGAAATATAGCCTCCCGCGTAAAGGGGGGTCAAATCGACATTTCGGGCAAAAGACTCGGATTTACTCGAGCACCTCAACTGCGGCTAGATCCCGCTTTCCTTTGCGTAAAAGTAGGTATTTTCCGTGCAATAGATCCGCGCCCGATGGTGCGAAATCCTCGCTCTCAACCTTTTGATTATTGAGATAGGCACCCCCTTCTTTAATAATGCGCCTAGCTGCAGATTTGGAGTCGACTACCCCAGTCGCAGCAATCAGATCCACCCAAGTTGGCAGGGACTGACCCTTAGCAATTTGGGTCTTTGGCAATTGGGCTAAGGCAGAATCTAAAGTCTCTCGATCTAGCTGGGCGATGTCAGATTGACCAAAAAGGGCCTTGGCTGCCAATTCTACCTTTTGAGCCATTTGCTCACCATGAATCAGAGTAGTCAACTCTCTAGCCAACTCCCGATGAGCCTCCCTCGCTCCTGGATTAGTTTCAACAGTCTGAATTAATCGCTCTATCTCGCCCTTACTCCTCATGGAAAAGACCTTTAGTAACTTGGGCATATCTGCATCATCGCTATTTAACCAGTACTGAAAAAATTCATAAGCACTCGTCATTTGCGGATCTAACCAAATTGCGCCACTAGCTGTTTTACCGAATTTGCTGCCATCTGATTTAGCCAAAAGGGGAACAGTTAGCGCATAGGCAGTTCCACCCTCCACCTTGCGAATCAAATCTAGCCCGGCCACAATATTGCCCCACTGATCTGAACCACCGATTTGCAATTTGCACTCATATCTTCGGTATAACTCCAAAAAGTCGAAAGCTTGTAAAACTTGGTATGAAAATTCAGTATAAGAAATTCCCGCGCTCGCTAAACGATTTGCCACAGAGTCCTTAGTTAGCATTTGATTAACGCTAAAGTGCTTGCCAATATCTCTTAGAAATTCAAGCGCCGAAACAGGCTTAGTCCAATCTAAATTATTCGCCATCACCGCGCCAGTTTTTTTAGCTGAGAAATCTATGATTTTCTCTAGTTGCTTTTTTATTTTGGAAACCCATTCTGCAACAACCTGTTCATCATTTAGGGACCGCTCTTCACTTCGACCACTGGGATCGCCAACTAATCCAGTAGCCCCGCCAACTAATGGGATGGGTCTATGCCCTGCTAGTTGGAAACGACGAAGCACTAGCAAAACTACTAGGTTGCCAACATGCAAACTTGGTGCGGTCGGATCAAAACCGAGGTACAAGCTGATTGGCTTAGCTAATGCCTGTTCTAATTCCTTACGGTCTGTGCTCTGGGCGATCAGCCCGCGCCATTCCAGATCTTCTAGAAGAGGATTGCTCATTGGGAGATCATGCCTGAAAAGCGTTTACGCTGGTTGGAAATTGCTGCATCTGCATCAGATATTTCCTTTGCCAGTGCGGTAATTGAGTTAGAAACCGAGCTTGAAGCAGTACCCAGCAATGAAGCACGGCTTGATATCGCGCCATTAACTGTTAAGAATTCTTTTACATCCTCAGTTAGCTCCGGGTGGATTGTTAGCAACTGAGCTTTGCTTAACTTATCTAAAGTAATGCCTTCTTTCTCACATAATCGAACGCAAGCACCAGCTGCTTCATGCGCCTGGGAAAATGGCACCTGTTTCTTAGCTAGGAAATCTGCAATCTCCGTGGCTAGCGAGAAATTATCTGCAGCACCCTTGGAAATTTGTCCGACATTAAATTTTGCCGTTTCAATCATGCCAGTAAGTGCGGGAAGTAGAATAAGCATTTGATCGATTGAGTCA
>JBJTJQ010000022.1:0-37783 GCA_046095545.1 Candidatus Nanopelagicus sp. | reverse complement strand
GCATCAATAGACTCTGCTGCATAAGTTCCTGATGAAACTCCTACTTGCTTCTTGAAATCTGCTTCTAGTGAAGCGCTAATTTCAGTCAGAGGCACAGTTCCAGCTGTCATTCGCACTCCTTCAAGAATTGAAGCACTTGCAAGAGTTAGGATTCCTGGGCTGAGTACGCCATCGCCACCAGCAAGAACTCCCTTATAGCCAGAGTCACGAAGTTGACGATATAGAGATGCTGCTTGAGCATAGTAACCGGTAAAGATTACAACGTTTGCACCTGATGAAGTTACCTTTGAGATAGTTGCAGTCCAGTCAGTTGTCTTATCTGAAACGCTGTCTTGGCCAGTAAATGTAAATCCACCTAGCTTCATATAATCAACAAGTCCAACACCATATGGTGATTGATCATCAATTACGAATACCTTAGGTGCAGAAACACCTTTAACTGCCAGTTTATACAGAGCAGGACCTTGTACCTTGTCAGTTGCTACGACTCGGTGGAAAACAGGGAAACCAATCAATCCATCAGATGGATTTGTGATTGATACACGAGTTGCAGAAGGTGAAACCATTGGAAGGCCAGTTGCCTTGTAGAAAGGAAGTGAGTTGATTGTTGCACCTGAATATGCAGGGCCAACTAATCCAATGATCTTCTTATTTGAAGCTGTTCCTGGAGCAACTTTAGCTGCCTCAGTTCCGCTTCCTTGATCATCTACTTCAACGATCTTTACTGAATACTTTCCTTTATTCTTTGCATTGAAAAGTTTTACGGCGTACTTGACACCATTTAACTCATCGATACCAACTTGAGCTTCTTCACCGGTAAGTGGGCCCTGGTATGCAATGGTTACAACCTTTGCAGCTGCATTCGATGCTGGAGCGATTGCAACAGCAGTTCCTGCTGCCAGTGCAAATGCTGCAACAACGGAAATTAAGCGTTGCTTCTTCATTTAGTACCTTTCATTCATGATCATGTCCCTTACGAAAAAGGGAGATGTGAAGGATAGACCATTGCCCAACCTCTAGCCAATAAAAAATGGCCGATATTAAGCCCTCAAGGGATTCCTGAGAGGTAATGATTACTTAAAAGTTATGAACTGTGGCTGGCGGGGGGTGAAATTATCGCCTCAGCCACCGCCTTCATGGAGGTGCGCTGGTCCATGGCTGTTTTTTGAATCCAAGTGAAGGCCTCAGGTTCAGAGAGATTTAAGGCCGTCATCAGAATTCCCTTAGCCCGGTCCAATAATTTACGGGTCTCCAACCTTTCATACAAATCAGAAACTTCATTTTCAAGAGTTTTCATTTGCCTGTGTCTGCTAATTGAAATTTCAATTGCAGGAAGTAAATCATTTAATGTAAAGGGCTTTACCACGTAAGCCATCACGCCTGAATCTCTAGCTCTTTCAACTAATTCTTTTTGACTAAAAGCAGTAAGCATTAACACAGGACAAATACCTATTAATTGCTCGGCTGCTGAAATGCCATCCAATATCGGCATCTTTACATCTAAAATTATCAAATCTGGCTTGTGTTGGGTTGCTAATGTAATTGCCTCTTGCCCATTGGTTGCTTGTGCAATTACTTCATAGCCAGACTCAGTTAACATTTCGACTAAATCCATCCGGATTAAAGTTTCATCCTCTGCAACAACAATTCGATACATTGAATTACTGTTCGTATCGTTTTTGGTTTGGCTCATGTGCCTCGAGTCGGATTCGAACCGACACTATACGGTTTTTGAGACCGTCCTCTCTACCGTTGGAGTACCGAGGCGAAAAGAGAGGTTTAGTTTATATTGGTAATCTTTTAAAGACTAATCATTTTCGATACGCAGGCGCAACACCTGTTACTGCATCTCCAATTTTATGAACTCGCATAGCATTAATTGAACCAGGAATTCCAGGAGGCGAACCTGCCACAATCAAAACCAAATCTCCAATTTTTACTCGCTTTGAATCTATCAAGATTGAGTCAACCTGCATAACCATTTCATCTGTGTGATTAACCACTGGAGTTAACATTGACTCAACACCCCAAGAAAGAGCGAGTCGATTGTATGTTCCAACTTCAGGAGTTAATGCCAACATTGGAATTCCTGAGCGAAGCCTGGACATCCTTCGGGCAGAGTCTCCACTTTGCGTAAAAGCGACTAAAAACTTTGCACCCACTGTTTGGCCTACCTCAGTCGCAGCTTTTGTGATCGCGCCTCCCTTAGTTAGAGGTGAGTGTTTAAGTGGTGGAATTTGATCAAGTGCAATCTCTTCTGTTCGCTCAATAATTCGAGCCATAACTTTTACTGCCTCGATTGGGAACTGACCAACACTTGTTTCGCCTGAAAGCATCAAGGCATCTGCACCATCTAGTACAGCATTTGCACAATCGGTTGCCTCTGCTCGAGTCGGTTGAGAATTACTTATCATTGAATCTAACATCTGAGTAGCCACGATTACTGGCTTTGCAGATTCTCTGGCCATGGTGATGCACCTTTTTTGAACCATCGGTACATCTTCAATTGGGAGTTCAACCCCAAGATCTCCTCTTGCCACCATAATCCCATCAAATGTATCAACAATTTCTTGTAAGTTTTCTACAGCTTGAGGTTTTTCGATCTTGGCAATAATAGGAATTCTTATTCCTTCTTCATCCATGACTTTATGGACACCTTTAATATCTTCGGCACTTCTTACAAAAGACAGCGCAATAAAATCAGCACCTGCCTTCAAACCCCATCTTAAATCGGACACATCTTTCTCAGATAAAGCAGGAACTGAGACTGCCACTCCTGGGAGATTTATACCCTTATTATTACTTACGGACCCAGGCTGAACTACTTCTGTGATTACATCACGGCCTGTAACTACAACGACTCTGACAGATACTTTTCCATCATCTATCATGATTAGATCGCCCTTACGGCAATCTCCTGGCAATCCTTTGTAGGTTGTTCCTACCCGATCTTTAGTACCAGAAATATCATCGGTTGTGATTACAAATTTATCCCCAATAGCCAGATCATGCGGACCATCTGAAAATCTACCAAGTCTGATCTTTGGCCCTTGTAAGTCGACTAATATTGCCACTGCCTTATTAAATTTCTTTGATACAGATCTAACCGTATTTAATCGCGCTTGATGCTCCTCATATCCTCCATGAGAAAGATTTAATCGTGCCATATTCATGCCGGCATTAATCAGCTCAGTCACTTTTTCGACAGACTCAACCGCCGGGCCCATAGTGCAAACAATTTTTGCTCGGCGCATACCTAGACCCTAAACCATCAATGGTCTTGCAGTAGGTTCAATTGGAAAAGGAAGTTGTGTGTGTCCAGTTAAGTACTTATCAACAGATGCAGCTGCACTTCTTCCCTCTGCTATCGCCCAGACTATTAAAGATTGTCCGCGACCGGCATCACCACATACAAAAACGCCGTCAGATGAAGTTGCATATTCTTCATCTCGCTTAATATTTCCCCGCTCGTCTAACTCAACCTCTAACTGAGTAAGCAGCTCTGACTTCTCTGGTCCAGTAAATCCCAAGGCTAAAAATACTAAATCGGCCGGAATAATTTTCTCACTACCAGCGACTTGTTCAAATTTTCCATCAACAAACTTTGTTTCAACTAGTCTTAAACCAGTTAAAAACCCCTGTGAATCCTTGATAAATTCTTGAGTTGATACGGCGTACAATCTTTCACCAGACTCCTCATGCGCACTACTAACTCGGTAGATCATCGGGTATGTTGGCCATGGCTGATTACTTGGTCGCTCCTCAGTTGGACGCGGCATAATCTCAAGTTGGGTAATCGATTTTGCGCCTTGCCGTATTGCAGTACCTAAACAATCAGCACCCGTATCACCGCCACCTAGAATCACAACATCTTTTCCGGACGCATTTATAATAGGATGCGAATCTAGTTCACCTAATGCTTGTTTATTTCCCCAAGGCAAGTACTCCATGGCTTGATAAATTCCTTTTGCATCCCGCCCTGGTATAGCCAAATCTCGCCAATTTGTAGCACCAATAGCAATTACTACTGCGTCATATTTATTGCGTAACACACTTGCTGAGATGTCTTTACCTATGTTTACGTTTGTCCTAAAACGAGTTCCTTCTTGCTCCATCTGCTTAATTCTTCGATCAACAATTGATTTTTCCATTTTAAACTCTGGAATTCCATATCTTAAAAGCCCACCAATTTTTTCGGCACGTTCATAAACTGCCACAGTGTGACCTGCTCTAGTTAATTGTTGTGCAGCTGCCAAGCCAGCCGGGCCCGAACCGATTACTGCAACAGTTTTTCCAGATAATCTGTCGGGAATTAACGGGACTACTCGATTATCTTTAAATGCCTCTTCAATCGTTCGTAATTCAACTTGCTTAATGGTTACAGCATCTGAGTTAATTGATACCACACATGCTGTTTCACAGGGGGCTGGACATAGTCGACCGGTAAATTCTGGAAAATTATTTGTAGCGTGCAATCTATCTATCGCTTCAGATTTTTCGCCCCGCCAAATTAAATCATTCCATTCTGGAATT
The DNA here is from genome assembly GCA_046095545.1 of Candidatus Nanopelagicus sp. Lineage (GTDB taxonomy): Bacteria > Actinomycetota > Actinomycetes > Nanopelagicales > Nanopelagicaceae > Nanopelagicus. Next base: position 33,250 of record JBJTJQ010000022.1, on the reverse strand, counting down.
AGATTTCCAAGTGGACACCCTTGGTGGCAAAATGGAATACCACAATCCATACACCTGCCAGCTTGTTTTTGTAAATCAGAAAACTCTTGTTCTTGGTAGACCTCTTTCCAATCTTTAATGCGCACCTCAACTGGCCTTCGCTTTGGAAGCTGCCTTGGTGTTGATAGAAAACCCTTTGGGTCAGCCATTTAAAACCGCCATTACTTCACTCTCAGCCGAGAGTCCAGACCGTTCTGCCTTTGCCATAACTTCCAATACTCGGGCATAATCTCTTGGCATTACTAGCGAAATTCGTGACTTATCTATACTCCAATTTTTAGATAACTCACCGGCAATCTTTGAACCAGTCTCAGCAAAGAATTTAGAAATATTTTTCCTAACCATTTCTTCTTGATCTTCAGGTAATGACAAAATATCGACCAACTCTGGATTAACAAGCCTGTGATCTAAATCCAAAACAAATGCACGTCCACCAGACATTCCAGCGGCAAAATTGCGTCCGGTCTTCCCAAGGACAATCACAGTTCCACCTGTCATATATTCGCAGCCATGATCGCCAACACCCTCAACAATTGCCGTGGCACCTGAATTTCTGACGCAGAATCTCTCACCAACAACCCCAGCAATCATTATCTCGCCAGAGGTTGCGCCATAACCAATAACATTTCCCGCTATTACATTTTGATTTGATTCAAAAGTTGCTCGCTCATCAGGCCTTATTATTATGCGACCGCCCGATAAGCCCTTACCAACATAATCATTGCTATCGCCATAAAGTCTTAGTGTCAGGCCATTGGGAATGAATGCACCAAAAGACTGACCAGCAGAACCATGAAAGGTTATATCTATAGTGTCGGTAGGCAATCCTGTACCACCAAACTTACGAGTGATCTCAGCGCCAAGCATTGTGCCGACAGTTCTATTCACATTTCGGATTGGCATCTCTAGTCTGATCGGAGTCTGATTTGATAAAGCTTCTTGTGATAGATCAATTAATTTGTTATCTAAAGCAGATGAAAGTCCATGATCTTGGGAAGAAAGATTTTTTCTAGGAGTATTTTTTTCTGGACTTGTCAGTAATGGCTTTAGATCTAAGCCATTTGCTTTCCAATGATCAATTGCCTTCTTAGTGTCAAGTAACTCTACTTGCCCAATTGCCTCTGCTAGATTTTTAAAGCCAAGTTGAGCCAAGAGCTCTCTAACCTCTTCTGCAATATATTCAAAAAATGTTTCAACAAACTCAGGCTTTCCCGTAAATTTCTTTCTTAACTCTGGATTTTGTGTAGCTACTCCAACCGGACATGTATCTAAATGACACACCCTCATCATTACGCAACCTGATACAACCAATGGTGCAGTTGCAAAACCAAACTCCTCCGCACCCAGTAAAGCAGCTATGACAACATCGCGGCCGGTTTTCATCTGGCCATCAACTTGGACAACTATTCGATCTCGAAGGCCATTCAAAATTAATGTTTGCTGAGTTTCAGCAAGACCTAACTCCCAAGGAGCACCAGCATGTTTTAAAGATGTAAGCGGTGAAGCCCCGGTTCCACCATCATGACCTGAAATTAGAACTACATCAGCATGGGCCTTACTTACGCCGGCAGCAACTGTTCCAACTCCAACCTCTGCAACTAGTTTGACGTGAATTCGAGCATCCTTATTTGCATTTTTAAGGTCGTGAATTAATTGCGCTAAATCTTCGATTGAGTAAATATCATGATGCGGCGGTGGCGAGATGAGTCCAACACCTGGCGTTGAATATCTAACCTTTGCAATCCATGGATAAACCTTGTTGCCAGGGAGCTGACCTCCCTCACCTGGCTTTGCTCCCTGTGCCATTTTTATTTGAATATCATCGGCATTTACCAGATACTCACTAGTGACACCAAACCGTCCGCTGGCTACCTGTTTAATTGCTGAACGCTTTGAGTCCCCATTTGTCTCAGGAATATTTCTCGCTGGATCCTCCCCGCCTTCACCGGTATTTGATTTACCACCAATTCGATTCATAGCGATCGCCAAAGTCTCGTGTGCCTCTTGAGAAATTGAGCCATAAGACATCGCACCCGTTGCAAATCTTTTTAAGATTTCAGAAGCCGGTTCTACTTCTTCAATTGGTATTGGTTTTCTTACTCCTGCCTTAAAAGTAAACAATCCCCTTAATGTCATCAAACGCTTAGATTGGTCATCTACTCTTGCGGTATAACGCTTAAATACATCAAAACGCTTTGCTCTGGTCGCATGCTGTAATGTGAAAACTGTTTCAGGATCGAATAGATGTGGTTCACCTTCACGGCGCCACTGATACTCCCCACCTACTTGAAGTCGCTTGGATCCTGGAATCTCTCCGCCCGGTGGATAAGCAATATGGTGTCTTTGGATAGTCTCTTGAGCAATAGATTCGATACCGACTCCACCTAATCTGGATGTAACGCCAACAAAATATTCATCAACTATTTCCTTAGATAATCCGATAGCTTCAAAAATTTGTGCCCCTGTGTAGGAGGCAATAGTTGAAACTCCCATCTTGGACATAACTTTAAGCACACCTTTACCTAAAGACTTTATTAAATTGCGCACTGCTTTCTCTGGAGTTATTCCTGTAATTACACCCTGTCTTACTAAATCCTCCGCACTTTCCATAGCTAAATATGGATTTACCGCAGCTGCTCCAAAACCAATTAGCAACGCCACATGATGAACTTCGCGCACCTCACCGCTTTCAACAACTAGTCCTACCTTTGTTCGACTTTTCTCACGAATCAAATGGTGGTGTACCGCTGAGGTTAAAAGCAGAGATGGAATTGGAGCATTTTCTGCATCGCCATCTCTATCAGATAAGACAATTATTCTTGCCCCATCTTCGATCGCCTTTGATACCTCCTTTCGAATCTCTTCTATTCGAGCTACTAGAGATTTTCCACCGCCGGCAATGTTAAATAGTCCTCTAACCACATATGAGGCCAAACCAGGTTGATCACCGTCGGCATTCACATGAATTATTTTTGCTAACTCATCATTATCTATTACTGGAAACTGCAATGATATTTGTCGACAGGAGGCTGCTCCTGGATCTAGGAGATTATGTTCTGGGCCAATTGAACTACCCAGTGAGGTAACTAATTCTTCTCTAATGGCATCCAAAGGCGGATTAGTAACTTGTGCAAATAACTGCGCAAAATAATCAAAAAGTAACCTTGGCTTATCAGATAGTGCTGCAATTGGCGTATCTGTTCCCATTGAGCCCAACGGCTCATAACCATTTTTCGCCATCGGGGTGATAATGATTCTTATCTCTTCTTCTGTGTATCCAAATGCTCTTTGTCTGCGCACAACCGAGGAGTGCGGGTAAACAATATGTTCTCTAGATGGCAGATCGCTTAATCTGACAAAGCCAGCATGCAGCCATTCTGCATAGGGAGCAGAATCTGCCAACGTATTTTTGATCTCATCATCTTCAATAATCCGACCTGCTTCAATGTCGACCAAAAACATTTTGCCTGGCTGCAACCGACCTTTTCGCACAATTTTTTCTGGTGGAAAATCTAAAACTCCAACCTCACTTGAAAGCACCACTAATCCATCACTTGTTACCCAAAATCGTGATGGTCGCAATCCATTTCTATCTAGTACCGCGCCCACTTGCTTACCATCAGTAAAAGTTACGCAAGCTGGACCATCCCATGGCTCCATCAAAGTTGAATGGTAGGCATAAAAATCCTTTAATTTCTGCGGCATTGTTGAATGATTCTCCCAAGCCTCTGGAATCATCATCAATATGGCGTGAGGTAAAGATCTGCCGCCAAGATATAAAAGCTCTAATACCTCATCAAAAGAAGCAGAATCACTTCCAGAGTTATCAACTATAGGAAATAACCTTTGTAAATCTCCTGGGATTAATTCACTCTCGAGTAAGGACTCGCGAGCTCGCATCCAATTCCGGTTTCCTTTTACAGTATTAATCTCGCCGTTATGAGCTATATATCTATATGGGTGAGCTAATGGCCAAGATGGAAATGTGTTGGTAGAAAATCTAGAGTGAACAAGTGCTAGAGATGATTCAACTAATGGATTAGAAAGATCAGGAAAGAAAACTTCAAGTTGACCAGTCGTCAACATTCCTTTATAGACTATAGTTCTAGATGATAATGACGGAATATATATCTTTAACTTATGTTCTACACGTTTCCTTAAACAATAAGCTTTTCGCTCCAGATCCATGTCGGCTTCATTTTCTTTACCAACTATGAAAATCTGTTTAAAGATAGGCATAACGGAAAGTGCTGTCTTGCCCAAAGGAGTTGAGTTAATTGGTAAGTCTCGCCAACCTAATACTTCTAATCCTTCCTCTAACGCAACTCTTGAAATTTCATTTTCATAATCGGACTCGTCTTGACTAATAAATATAATTCCGGTTGCATATTGTGAAACTTTTGGTAGTTCAAAATCTACGACCGATCTATAAAATTTATCTGGGATTTGGATCAAGATTCCTGCGCCATCACCACTGTCTGGCTCGGCACCAGAGGCTCCTCGATGCTCTAAATTACAAAGTGCCGATAATCCCTGGGAAACAATTTCATGTGAGGGTAAATTATTTAGAGTCGCAACCATTGCAACACCGCAGGCATCGTGCTCGTTAGCAGGATCGTATAACCCAAGAGCATTTGGGGTTGTTGAAAAAAGCGATTTACTACTCAATTAAGTTGCCACTCCCGATTATGGGTCGGGACAACAATGGCCCAACTTTTTAAGATCTGCTCAAATTGTAGCAGGCAGATTAAATTCCAGTCAGTCCTACCAGCCAGCCAATCCCTGCAGTGATCGCTACACCCAGTGTGCCACCAGCAAAAATACGAGCAGTTGTTTTTAGAGTTGGGGATGAGGCGATCCGTGCGCTTATCACTCCTGCGACAATCAAACCGATTGCTGTAAAAACAAGAATGAGTGGAACCCTATTTCCATTGCCAATTAGTGCACCCAGTAATGGAATTACACCTCCGGCGGTAAAAGCAATCGCTGAAGCAATACCGGCTTGTACTGGACGAGCTCTTGTGTGATCAAAATGACCTAACTCATCTCTTAGGTGAGCTTCTAAAGCATCCTTTTCATGGAGAGCGGTCGCAACTGAGGTTGCTAGCTCTTTAGACAAACCTCGCTCGATATAAATGTTTATTAATTCAGCAAGTTCACCTTCAGGGTCATCACTTAATTGTCTAATCTCAATTTCTCGATCTGTCTTTTCAATATCTGTTTGCGACTTAACCGATACATACTCACCTACTGCCATCGACATAGCGCCAGCTGCAATTCCAGCTAAACCTGCAGTAATCAGTAAGTCACTCTTACTTGCTGCCGCTACACCAATCATCAAGCTGGCGGTAGAAACTAACCCATCATTTGAACCTAATACTGCAGCCCTTAACCAACCAGTTCGATTGGTGCGATGTTCCAGGTTTCGCATTTGAACTTCTTCAAGACCCATGCACTAATCCTAACTTGCCCGATCTCAATAAGTCTTTTTGACACTTTTGCGGCCTCTAATACCACTTCGAAATAGATGGGCAGAGGCTAATGCAATCACCAATGCTGAAACCCAGATATTTACTCTTAAGCCTAATACCTGATTGGCATCATCAATTCTTAACGCCTCGATCCATAATCTTCCAATTGTGTAGCCCAAAACATAGATCGCAAACAAATCTCCAGATTGCTTTGGAACTTTCTTCAAAAACCAAGGAAGCTTCACCAAAATAATTGCTACCAATACACACCAAATTAATTCGTACAGAAAGGTGGGGTGAAATTTCTCAAATTGTTCATATCCGTTTGGCCGTTTACTTGCCTGAATCTGTAGTCCCCAAATAAGCTCAGTTGGTTTTCCAAATAACTCCTGATTAAACCAATTTCCAATTCGCCCTATTGCTTGTGCTAAAACTACCCCAGGGGCTAGCGCATCTAAAAATTTTACAAACTCAAGGGTTGTACTGTGGGTTCGAAAATATATATAAGCGCCAATGGCACCAAGTGATATCGCACCCCAGATACCTAAACCACCTTGCCAAATTTTAAGCGCATCAAGTGGCTCTCCTGATTTGCCAAAATATTGTTGAGGAGAAGAAATCACATGGTAAATCCGGCCACCAATAATTCCAAAAGGAACTGCCCATATTGATGCTTCTAATACATCCTCTGGATTGCCACCCATTGCTGCATATCTTCTTTTGCCAATCAATATTGCAACCGCAATTCCAATAATTATGCAGATTGCATAGTAATGAACCGTTAATGGACCAATGCTAAGGACAGAAGATCTTGGACTTGGAATCAAGCTTATCCTCTAAAGTAAATACGTTTACTGAATACCGGCAGCAGCCAAAGCTGCCTTAAACTTGACTGGATCACCATACTCAGTGTTTCTATCCAGTGGTTTACCGTTTATGAGTATGGTAGGGGTGCTATTTACATTAGCCTTACCAGATTCAACTGTAATGTTTCTAGTCCACTTAACATACTTTCCTTCATTCACACATTCTTTAAAGGTATTACTAGTAATACCTACTGCATTACCAATTGCAATCAAGGAATCATTTGTCCATCTACCGGTATTCTCACCTGATGGTTGATTTTGAAAAAGCGCTAGGTTCATATCTATAAACTTATTTTCATCAGCTGAGCATGCTGCAGCATTTGCTGCCAGAATAGATTCTGGTCCAATAAATGTCATTGGGTGGAAAACTACCTTGGCCTTATTTTGGGCAATTACCTCATTTAAATATCCACCATTTAAAATTTCAAAAGCTCGACAGGCTGGACATTGATAATCAACATAAACATCAATTTTAGGAGTTGCCGTAGGGTTGAGAACTATTCCGTAACCATCGGCTTCTGATACAGCGGCAGGGATTTCGTAGTTTGAACTGGCACGGTTGCTAATTATTGAAAAAATAACACCAACGACGACAATAAATGCAACCATTATTATTACGAGATTTCGTGTTCCCTTATCACCGCTACTACTTGTTGCCATCTCTACTCTCCTATTTGGTTTATAAATTATTTATCTAAAGCAAATCTACCCTTTGGGTAGAAATATAAGAGAACGCCAAGCGCAAGAAATCCAATGTCCCTAAGGATTGTGGATAGATATTTGGTGTCCTCTGGGTCAATTGTGCCTCCACCGCCAAAGCACCCACAATCAATGCTTAACCCACGCGCCCATGCCTGAGCAATTGCAATTATGAAGCCCAACATAATTAATGAGCCAAGTGCTCCCATAATCCTCACAGCGACCCCAAGTATTAACAGAGCACCAATACCTATTTCAACCCAAGGCAGGGCGTAGCCGAAAAAGTTTGCAAGCCAGATAGGAAGTATTTCATAGGCACGCACTGCCATAGCAGATTTTTGCAGATTTCCGACTTTTAACGCACCGGCAACAATCAATACACCCCCAAGAGTTAGGCGAGTAAGAAGGGTTAACCATGGTTGTGCGACTTTAAATTTTTCTTGCACTTCTTACCCCTTCTGATAGTGATTCGGCAAGCTGTTTTACTTTCTTCAATCCAGCCCGTCCAGCTCCAAACTCTTGAACAACTTTAATGAAAGCAGATCCCACAATTACACCATCAGCAAAAACTGCAACCTCTTTTGCCTGCTCCTTATTGGAAACACCTAATCCTACTGCAACAGGGGTATTTGAAACTGATCTAACACGTTCGACTAATTGCTTAGCATTTGCTGAGACTAAACTTCTGGTACCAGTTACGCCCATCAAACTTGCAGCATAAATAAATCCTGTGCATTCATTAGCTACTTTAGCCAAGCGATCTTTTGTACTACTTGGTGCAACTACATAAATTCGATTTAATGTATTTTGAGTTGACTCTGACCTCCATTTGTCGGATTCTTCAAAGGTTAGATCCGGGGTGATGACACCAGATCCACCGCGCTTTGAAACCTCGCGAGCAAATTCTGTCAATCCATATTTTTCTATCGGACTCCAGTAACTCATTACTACCGAGGGTACGCCTAACTCGACACTTGTCTGTAATAGCTCAAAAACTTCAGCAACGCCAGCTCCATTTTTAATCGCTTCTTCAGAGGCTGCTTGAATTACAGGTCCATCCATCACGGGATCAGAGTATGGATAGCCAATTTCAATCGCGTCGACACCACCGGAAACCATTGCCTTAATAATTTTTTTAGCTTTTTTCTGAGTAGGAAACCCTGCCGGTAAATACCCGATTAGTAGAGCACGATTTTCTGCTTTTGCATTTGTAAAGAGTTTTTCAAGCGGGGTAGACATTAAAGCGGTAATCCAAAATAACCTGCTGCGGTTTGAACATCTTTATCGCCCCTGCCTGAAAGATTTATCAACAAAGTTGCTTCTTTACCTAGTTCATTTCCAATTTCTAGCGCACCCGCAAGCGCATGTGCAGTCTCTATCGCAGGAATTATTCCTTCTGATTTACAAAGTAGAGAAAATGCATACATTGCTTGATCATCAGTAATTGGTCGATACTCCGCTCGACCTAAATCTTTTAGATAGGCGTGTTCAGGGCCAACTCCAGGGTAATCAAGTCCGGCAGAAATTGAATGTGATTCAACTGTCTGTCCATCCTTATCTTGCAATACATAAGAACGAGTGCCATGCAGTACACCAGGAGATCCTCCTGAAATGGTTGCAGCATGTAATCCTGTCTCAATTCCTTTTCCACCAGCTTCTAGCCCAATCAATCTCACTGATGCATCTTCAATAAATGGATGGAAAATACCAATCGCATTTGATCCACCACCAACACAGGCAAGAACTGCATCTGGAAGTTTTCCGGTTAATTCCAATACCTGTTCTCTAGCCTCTACTCCAATTATTCTTTGAAAATCTCTAACCATAGTTGGAAATGGGTGAGGTCCGGCTACTGTTCCAAGCAAATAATGTGTAGTCTCAACATTAGTAACCCAGTCTCGCATTGCTTCATTTATAGCATCTTTGAGTGTTTTGGATCCTTGAGTAACTGGGACAACCTCAGCTCCTAGTAACTTCATTCTTGCCACATTTAATGCTTGGCGTTTGGTATCGGCTTCCCCCATGTAAACAACACATTCCAAACCAAATAAAGCAGCAGCGGTAGCAGAAGCAACTCCATGTTGGCCAGCGCCAGTCTCTGCAATAATTCTTTTCTTTCCCATTCGCTTAGTCAACAGAGCTTGACCCAACACATTGTTTATTTTATGACTGCCAGTGTGATTTAAATCCTCGCGCTTTAATAAAATTCTCGCTCCCCCGGCATACTGCGAAAATCTCTTTGCATCAGTCAAAATACTTGGCCTACCTGTATAGGTTTTATGTAATTGATTGAGTTCAGCATGAAACTCAGGATCCGACTGAGCCTGACAATGAGCTTCAGCTAATTCATCTAATGCAGCAATTAACGCTTCTGGAACAAAACGTCCACCATAAGGCCCAAAGTGTCCCAACACCTTTGATTCAAAATCCTGAATTTTATCTTTAGCCATTAGTGAAGTTTATTGGAAATCTAGCGATTGAGTAGTTCTTTTATCGTATGAACTGGATTACCTGACTTAACAAGAGTCTCGCCTACCAAAATGGCATCAGCTCCAAGTGATTCAATTTTCTCCACCTCATCTCGAGTCGAGATCCCTGATTCGGCAACTTTAAGCACATTCTCTGGCAACCTTGGCAGAATCAAATCAAAGGCAGTTTTATCAATCTCTAAAGTTTTAAGATTCCGGCAATTAACGCCGATAATTTTGCAATCAATCTCAAGTGCCAACTCCACTTCCAACAAATCATGTACTTCCACTAAGACCTGCATTCCAAGGCCAGTAGCCAACTGAAAGTAATCCCTTAATTGAGACTTTGATAAGCCAGCAACTATAAGTAGTAATAAATCACTACCGATAATTCTAGATTCATACACTTGGAATTCTGTGACTATAAAATCTTTTCGAAGAACTGGAATACTCACTGCACTTCTTACTGAGACTAGATCTGAAATACTCCCCTTAAACCTTCGTTCTTCAGTCAAAATACTTATAAGCTCAGCTCCACCGGCCTGATAGGAGTTAGCTAACTCAACCGGATTAGAAATAGCAGCAAGCGCGCCCTTGCTGGGTGATGATCGCTTCACCTCTGCAATTAAACTTAGTCCTTTCTTACTCAATGCCGAATAAGCATCTCGCAAGACTGGTGCTTGGTCTAACTGCTTTTCTAAAATTGATATTGGAACCAGCCTATTATTAACATCTAGGAGAACACCTTCAATGATTTCACTTAGCGCACTTTTACTTTCCATCAGTTGGATCCTTCCCCTCAGAAAGTAGATTCCAAGTGCTTTTAGCTTTTGGTTCATATCGTTGAGAGCTAGAGCGCTTACTCAACTTGATTATCAAGTAAATGGCGAAAATGATGAGTAAAAAAACTCCCACTAATGATGATTTCATTTAGTAGATATCATTCTATTAGAGGTTGCAATTGCACCTAAGACTGCTGCTGCTTTATTTATACACTCTTGATTCTCATCTTTAGGATTTGAATCAGCAACAATTCCCGCTCCTGCCTGCACATAAGCCACATTATCTTTTATAACAGCAGTGCGGATAGCAATACAAGTATCAATGTTCCCCGTAAAATCTAGATAGCCAATTGTTCCGCCATAGATTCCACGTGTGTTAATTTCATTTTCTTCAATTATTTCCATTGCTCGTGGTTTGGGAGCACCAGAAAGTGTGCCAGCTGGGAAAACTGCAAATAATGCATCAATTGGTTTCTTGTTTGAAAGCAACTTACCAATTACCGTCGAAACAATATGCATTACATGAGAATACTTCTCTATCTGCATGAACTCAGTTACCTCAACCGAACCAGGCTGGCATACTCGACCTAGATCATTCCTACCTAAGTCAACCAACATTAGGTGTTCTGCCCGCTCTTTCGGATCAGATAGCAATTCTTTAGCTATGCCCTCATCTATCTTTGAATCACTACTTCTTGCTCTAGTGCCTGCAATAGGGTGAATCATTACCTTATCTGAAGCAACTTTAACTAGCGCTTCAGGGCTTGATCCAACAACAGATAGGCCATCTTCAAACTTAAATAAATACATATATGGACTTGGATTTTGATCCCTAAGAACTCGATATAAATCAAATGGATCTGATTCAACTGGCATCGAAAATCTTTGCGATAAAACCACCTGAAAAGCTTCTCCTGATTTTATTTCTTCTTTAATTAATTCAACTTTTGAGGTGTACTCGCTATCGGTTGTATTCCTGGAATAAATAGGGTCTAATCGCCCTGGAATTGGTAGAAAGTTTGGTGGCTCTTTTTCTGCTAAATCTCTCTCCATTTTATCTAGACGATTTATTGCATTTTCATATGCTTCATCAATTCGCTCATTACTGCCATCCCAATTAATTGCATTTGCGATTAAGGTCACTACTTCTTCCTGATGATCGTACACAGCTAGATCTGAGGTAAGCATCATTGCAATTTCTGGAATATCAATATCTTCTTTGGTGTGAGTTGGTAATTTTTCTAGGCGCCTAACAATTTCGTATCCTAAGTAACCAACTAATCCACCAGTAAGTGGCGGTAAATCATTTAACTTTGGTGACCGAAGATGAAGTGTAGAAACTCTTAGTGCTGATAGTGGATCAATCCCAAACGGAGCCCCAGCCGGCATTACGCCACTCCAGACTGCCAGCCCGTTGGATTCAGTTAAGGTCGCTTCGCTATTTACACCAATAAAAGAGTATCGTGCCCAAATTCCTGCTTCAGCTGATTCAAGAAGAAAAGTTCCCGGACTGTGGTTTGCTAGTTTGCTATAAATTGAAAGGGGAGTCTCTTTCAAACCGGAAAGTTTTCGTGCAACAGGTATAACGTTATGAGTTGCCGCAAACTGCCTAAATTCAGTAAGGGACATCAGTGCCTTATTCATGTGCCTATTGTGCCTTAGTAGCCCAACGCTTTGTAACGATTATCTATGACAGCCTAATTTGCAATTTTCTTTAAAATATCTATTGAATCCCGCTTAAAATCTTGCCGTAGCAATTTTAAGGAATTTAAACCTGATTTAAGAATTAGCTCAACCCACTAGGCAATCTGGACCGAGCACCGTTTTTAAATCAGCACTAAGGCTTGGTGAAGAAGTAACTTTCAAAGCCTCGTCTAATTTTAATACCGTACTTTTAGCCCCATCTGCCAATCTCAAGTGAACTTCCCTTCCACCTGGATGTGACCGCAGAATTTCCTTAACTCGATCGATAACTGGTGGGGTACATCGCGCCATTTCCATTGAAATTACTAAAGGACCAGTTGGCACAATATTCAAATCCGGAATACTTAAATCCAATGCTGAAACTCTTGGTTGTTCCTCTCTTTTATCTACTCTGCCTCTTATCGCAACAATCCTATCTTCCACCAAATTAACGCCATGTGTTGAATAAGAATTTGAGAAAAATAGTACATCGATTGCACCTTCTAGATCCTCGACAGTAACTATCGCCCAGGGTGCTCCCTGCTTTGATACCTTTCGTTGAATTTGAGTTATCAGTCCGCAAATTGTAATTACTTGATCATGCCCAACTTCAGAAATTTGACTAATCGTAAAGTCAGATACACTTTTTAAGACATGTTCAACCCCAAGTAGTGGATGGTCTGAAACATATAGCCCAAGCATTTCCCTTTCATAGCCAAGCAAAACCATTTTGTCCCACTCAGTATTTGGAATATCAAGCTCTACGCCACTAACCGAGGTAGTGGTAGCGGTGCCACCAAAAAGATCGAATTGTCCAATTGATTCAGCTCGCTTGGTTTCAGAAATTGCATCTAATGCCTCTGGATAAACCATCATCAATCCTCTGCGTGTGTGCCCCAGAGAGTCAAATGCACCAGCTTTGACTAGCGACTCAATACTTTTCTTATTGCAAACAATTGAATCCACTTTGGATAAAAAATCTCCAAAATTTATATACCTACCCTTATCATTTCTATTCTTTATTATTGATGAGACAACATTTTCCCCAACGTTTCTAATTGCAGTAAGTCCAAAGCGGATGTCTTCACCTATAGGGGTGTATTCGGAGTCTGACTCGTTTACATCGGGAGGTAAAACCTGGATTCCCATACGCCTACATTCGTTCAAATATAGAGCACTCTTATCTTTATCATCTCTAACGCTAGTTAGTAGGGCAGCCATGTATTCCGCTGGAAAATTTGCTTTCAAATAAGCAGTCCAAAAAGATAGCAATCCATATCCTGCACTGTGAGCTCGATTAAAAGCATAATCAGAGAACGGAATCAGTGTTTGCCAAAGTTTTTCTATTGCGTCTTCCGAGAATCCATTTGACTTCATACCTTGTTCAAAATGGACGCGCTCTTTATCAAGAATTTCTTTGTTCTTTTTTCCCATCGCCTTTCGCAATAGATCCGCTCTACCAAGAGTAAACCCAGCAACTTTTCGAGCGATGGCTAATACCTGCTCCTGATAAACAATTAATCCATAAGTATCTTTCAAAATTTCATTTAATGGCTCTTCTAGTTCAGCATGGATGGCAACCGGAGCTTTACGACGATTCTTGTAATCAGCATATTTATTATGTGAGTCTTCACCCATTGGGCCTGGTCGATAAAGTGCAATCACCGCAGAAATATCCTCAAAACTATCTGGTGCCATAGAGCGCAAAAGGGCTCTAATTGGCGCACTGTCTAACTGAAATACTCCTAAAGTATCTCCCCTCGAGAGCAATTCAAAAGTTTTCGTATCTTTCAAGGGCAATTCTTCAAGTACAACTTTCTTACCCAAATTCTTCTCTATGTTCACCAAACAGTCATCAAGAACAGAAAGGTTCCTAAGGCCCAAGAAGTCCATTTTTAGTAGACCAATCGCCTCACATGCTCCCATATCAAACTGAGTAATTACTGCGCCATCGGCCTCTCTGCGATGAATAGGAATAACATCTAATAATGGTTCTTTACTTAAAATTACACCAGCCGCATGAACTCCCCATTGACGCTTTAATCCCTCAATTCCTCGTGCAGTATCAACAATCTTCTTAGAATCAATATCACTTGCATATAGATTTCTAAATTCAGAAGCCTCTGAATACCGGTCATCTTCAACATCAAAGATGCCGCTAAGAGATATGTCCTTTCCCATTACAGAGGGCGGTAATGATTTTGTAAGTCTTTCTCCAAGAGCATATGGATAGCCCAAAACTCTGGTTGAGTCTTTGATTGCTTGCTTAGATTTAATAGTGCCGTAAGTAATTATTTGTGCAACTCGATCATCACCATACTTTGTTGTTGCATACTGGATCATTTCTGATCTTCTTCGCTCATCAAAATCCAAATCGATATCAGGCATAGAAATACGCTCAGGATTTAGAAATCTTTCAAATAGTAGTCCAAATTTAATTGGATCTAAGCCAGTAATTCCTAAGGCAAAAGAAACTAAAGAACCAGCGGCTGAGCCGCGACCTGGTCCAACTCTAATTCCAACTTTTCTCGCATGCGAGCATAAATCTGACACAACTAAAAAGTATCCTGGAAATCCCATTTTAATCATTACATCTAACTCAAAATTTAAGCGTTCTTGGTATTCATTTGGTACATTGCCATTCAATTTTTGAGCTAGACCTTTGTTTGCAACTTTCACCAACCAACTATCTTCGGTTTCACCTGCAGGAACTTCAAATCTAGGTAATAGGTTCTCACCTTCGCGCATAGAAATCTCGCAACGTTCGGCAATAATTAAGGTGTTATCGCAAGATTCTGGCAGATCTTTGAAGAGTGTTCTCATCTGAGATGCTGTCTTGAGATAGAACTCAGAATTTTCAAATTTGAACCGCTTTGGATCTGCTAACGTGGAACCAGACTGGATACATAAAAGCACTTCGTGAGCGGCAGCATCATTATGAAATGTATAGTGCAAGTCGTTTGTGGCTAATGGCGGTAAATTTAAATCTTTCCCCAGTCTTAGTAAGTCAGTAAATACTCTCGTCTCAATATCAATTGAGTGGTCCATTAGCTCAAGGAAATAATTTTCAGGTCCAAAAATATCTTTCATATCACTGGCGGCTTTTTTTGCCTCTTCGTAAGCTCCCATTCTTAATCGAGTTTGAATCTCGCCACCGGCGCATCCAGTTGTACCAATTATTCCTGCTGAATACCTTGAGAGTAATTCTCGATCAATGCGTGGTTTGTAATAAAAACCTTCAAGAGACGCTAATGAAGAAAGTTTAAATAGGTTTGATAATCCTTGATTGTTCTGAGCAAGCAATGTCATGTGAGTGTAAGCACCGCCGGCTGAAACATCATCCTCTCCGCCATCTGCCCATTTGACTCTACGCTTATCAAATCTTGATTCGGGGGCAACATAGGCTTCAATTCCAATGATTGGCTTAACATTTGCAGATTTTGCAGATTTATAAAACTCAAAAGCCCCGAATACATTTCCGTGATCTGTCATCGCGATAGCGGGCATACCCTGCTTAGCAACCTCTTCAACTAATTCTGTTATTTTTGCAGCACCATCTAACATTGAATATTCAGTATGCACATGAAGGTGCACAAAATTCTCTGAGGTGCTGGAGTTTTTAGGTGAGTTAGACATCGGTGGTGAGATTACTACTGACCCATATTTCTAACGGGCAATATCCGAAAGTAGGGTAAGTGAGCGTGTCAGATCCTCAGGGTAATCGCATGAAAAGGATATGCGCTGCCCACTGCCTGGGTGAGTAAAGGAAAGGTGCATAGCATGTAGCCACGGCCTGGACACCTTTAATTTTTCAGCTAATACAGGGTCTGAGCCATATGTTAAATCTCCAACTAATGGATGGTGCAATGCCGAAAAATGAACCCTTATCTGATGCGTTCGACCAGTCTCTAATTCAATTTCTAGCAAAGTTACAGCCGGAAATACTTCTAAGGTTTTGTAGTGAGTAATACTTGGTTTTCCATTTGCAACAACAGCAAACCGATAATCTTCGCGAGGGTGTCTATCGATAGGAGCATCAATTGTCCCAACAGTTGGATCCATGTGCCCTTGAACTAATGCATGGTAAATCTTGGATACACTCCTATTTCTAAATTGATCCTTTAAATTCGAATATGCGATTTCATTTTTTGCTACAACCATCAACCCAGATGTTCCCACATCTAACCGGTGAACAACGCCTTGCCGTTCAGCTGAACCAGATGTGGCTAGTTGATAACCTGCAGCGAAAATTGCACCTACCACTGTTGGACCTTGCCATCCAGGGCTTGGGTGCGCTGCAATTCCTACTGGTTTATTAATTACTATGAGAAATTCATCATCATAAATTACTTTTAAACCATCAATTGGTGTGGCAACCAGTTTTGGTTCACTCTTTAATTCCGGAAGTCTTACCTCAATTAATTCACCTGTGACAACTTTGTCTGATTTACCAACTGGCGCCCCCGATTTAAAAATATCACCAGCTTCAATTAATCCCACAACTACATTTCGTGATAGGCCAAGCAATCTCGAGATTGCAACGTCAATTCGCTCTAGGTTAAGACCCTCAGGAATCGAAAGATTTCTTACCTCTCGATCACTCACTAGAGGTCCTTGTCCTTGGTGAAGGGCATGTTTTTCCAACTCAAGTATGAAATTACTAGCGCAGCACTAACTACTGAAATATCTGCAACATTAAATATTGGCCAATTTGGAAGTTGTATCCAATCAATAACCTCACCTTTTAGACCACCTGGGGTTCGAAAAATTCGATCAGAAAGGTTGCCGAATATCCCGCCCAAGGCTAAACCTAACGCAATTGCCCACTTGGTAGAGGTTACTTTTCTTCCGTAGTAAAAAATCGCAGCAGCAACAATCATGGCAAAAACGGACAAGAATATTGTCGCATTCGAAGCTAAACTGAAGGCAGCGCCAGAGTTAAATGCAAGTTTTAGTTGCAAAAAAGTACCTAAAACCTGTATCGGGCCATCTGCTAAAACATTTAGCGCAATCTCTTTTGTGGAGTAATCCAGAACAAAAATGGTTAGTGCTGTTGCAGCTAACCACTTACGCTGAATTAAGTTCAGCGTCGTTCCTCTTTTTGTTTGCATACCATACAAAGCGTTGCTCTTGGAAAAACTTGCAATCTAGCCTTCCCAATAAAGTTTCCGCACTCTTCACACTTTCCATAACTTTTGTTGGTAATTCTTTCTAGCGCTCTTTCGGTTTGCTCCACCATATCTCTGGCGTTATAAACTAAAGACATCTCATGTTCCCGTTCAAAAGTTTTTGCTCCGGCATCAGCCTGGTCATCTCCGGCACCAACACCCGCAGCTTCAACCAAGTCTTCCATTTCAGCCTCAGCTATTTCTAATTCCTTCCGCAATCTAATCAAATCTTTTGATAACTCGGCTTTCATGTTTTTTAATTCAGTCGCATTCCAAGCGATCTCCTCAGACTGAACTACAAGTGGGGCTGGTGCAGACTTAATAGGTTTAAGTGCGGCCGATTTTTTAGACTTAATAACTGGCTTTGGTGGTGGCAGCATTACTAATCTGCGCTCTTCAACAACTGGTAATGCGTTGGCATTTGGAATTGTAGAAGTAACTGAAATAGTGGTCGAAGAACCACTTGTAGATGTTTGTAGTTTTGCTGGAAACGGCTTTCCTGGAGCTTTTTTACCAAGTGGTTTTTTTGCCAACTGTGGCTTTACTCTGTTCGCAGATTTCTTAGCAATTTTCTTTTCTGGTTTTTTTACAGTTTTATTTGCAGAGGCTTTCTTAGCCGGTGCTTTCTTTGCTACTTTTCTTACCGAACTCTTAGCTTTCTTCTTCATACCTGACTTTGTGCTCTTTGTTGCACTCTTCTTAAATAACTTACTGATAGCCACAATACCCCCCGGAGGGGCAAAGATTATGGCTTGGGTGAAGTAATTACCAACCGCCACCCCCGCCTATGAAAAGTGGTTCTGAAAAACCATATTCTCCGCGTTAGAATGGAGGGTGAGCATGAGCCCAAAGCGCGAAATTAATAGTCTGCCTGCGCAAATCGATCTACCTTCAATGGAAAAGGGTATTTTAGATTTCTGGTCAAAAAATCAAATTTTTGAAAAGTCTGTTACGAATCGAAATGGTGCAAAACGTTGGAGTTTTTACGAAGGTCCACCAACTGCAAATGGCAAGCCTGGTACTCATCATATTGAAGCAAGAGTTTTTAAAGATTTATTTCCACGATTTCAAACCATGAAGGGCAAACAAGTAATTCGAAAGGCTGGTTGGGATTGCCACGGTTTGCCAGTTGAAATTGCAGTGGAAAAAGAATTGGGATTCTCTGGTAAATCAGATATTGAAAAATATGGTGTAGCGGCTTTTAATCAAAAATGTAAAGAATCAGTTCAGCGCCATGTCGGCGAGTTTACCGAAATGACAAGGCGCATGGGTTTTTGGGTTGACTTTGAAGATGCATATTGGACTATGTCACCAGAATATATTGAAAGCGTTTGGTGGTCGTTGCAACAAATCTGGAAAAAAGGTTTGTTAGTCCAGGATCACCGCGTGGCGCCATATTGTCCAAGGTGCGGTACTGGCTTATCCGATCACGAATTAGCACAAGGGTATGAAACTATTAAAGATCCATCCGTTTATGTACGCCTACCTGCATTATCTGGAAAGTTAGCAGAATTAAATGCTAGTTTATTAATTTGGACTACGACGCCCTGGACCTTAGTAGCTAATACAGCTGTTGCTGTTAATCCAAAAGTTGAGTACCAGGTTATTGAGATAACTAACGAGGACAAAATTGAGAGATTAGTCGTGGCTTCTGATCTCGCCTCGGTTTTAGGCGAAGACCGAAAAGTTATTGCAACCTTAAACGGAACAGAGCTAGAACATACAAAGTATCAACGACCATTTGAACTTATTGAAATTGAAAATGCTCACTTTGTAGTTCTTGCCGATTATGTAACAACCGAAGACGGCACTGGATTAGTTCATCAGGCACCCGCATTTGGTGCAGATGACTTAGAGGTATGTCGCCGCTACGGCCTGGTGGTTGTAAATCCCATAAACGCAGATGGCCACTTTCAAAATCAAATTGGGTTAGTGGGTGGAAAATTTTTTAAGGAAGCGGACAAAGATTTGATTAAGGATCTTAAGTCCCGTGGATTGATGTTTAAGAGTTCGCAATTTGAGCACTCTTACCCGCACTGCTGGCGTTGCCACACTGCACTTATGTACTACGCTCAGCCCTCTTGGTATGTTAAAACTACCGCAATTAAACAAGAGTTACTAAGAGAGAACTCAAAAACTGATTGGCATCCAGAGACCATAAAAACTGGTCGATTCGGTGATTGGTTAGATAATAATATTGATTGGGCAGTCTCTCGAAATAGGTATTGGGGAACCCCCTTGCCAATTTGGCGATGCGATAATGATCATGAGATATGTATTGGCTCTCTCTCTGAATTGGGTGAGTTATCTGGCCAAGAATTGAGTGATTTAGATCCACATCGGCCATTTGTTGACGATATAAAGTTTAAGTGCAGTGAATGTTCAGCGACCATGAGCAGAGTTTCTGAGGTAATTGATTGTTGGTATGACTCAGGCGCAATGCCATTTGCGCAATGGGGATACCCACACAAAAAAGGCTCCCAAGATCAATTCAAATCGGCATATCCTGCCGACTTTATTTGTGAGGCCATTGATCAGACTAGGGGTTGGTTTTACACCTTGATGACCATTGGGACTTTGGTATTTGATAAGTCATCTTACAAAACGGTTCTATGCCTTGGACATATTTTGGATAAAGATGGCAGGAAAATGAGTAAGCATCTTGGAAATGTTTTAGAGCCCGTACCTTTAATGGATCAACATGGAGCTGATGCAGTTCGTTGGTACATGTTGGCTGCAGGTTCGCCGTGGAGTGCAAGGCGAGTTGGCCATGATGCAATTACGGATGTTGTAAGAAAAACACTTTTGACTTACTGGAACACAATTTCATTCTTCACACTTTATGCAAATGCTTCAAATTTTGTTGTTTCAGCGCTATCTAGTGATCAGACATTGATGGATAGATGGATAATTTCCGAGCTAAACAAATTAACTAGAGATGTTGACGTTGCTTTAGAAAATTTTGATTCTCAAACGGCAGGTGCATTAATTGCTACATTTATTGATGATCTATCAAACTGGTATGTGCGTAGATCTAGACGCAGATTTTGGGATGGCGATGAGAGTGCTTTAAATACGCTATATTTTTGTTTGAAGAATTTGACTCTTCTGTTGGCACCAATGGTTCCCTTCATCTCTGAGTATGTCTGGCAAACCTTGATTCGAGTTGCTGAAAGTGATCAACCTGAATCAGTTCACCTTGCAGACTTTCCTAATTCATCAGTCAAATTAATAGATGAAAAACTTTCTGCATCCGTCTCCCTTTCTCGTAGGCTGGTCGAGCTCGGTAGGGCGGCACGTGCAGAATCGGGCATAAAGATTAGGCAACCCCTCTCTCGAGCCTTGGTTTCAGCGCCTGGGTGGGAGTTAATCTCAGAGGAAATTCGAACTCATATTTCTGAGGAACTTAATATTCTTCAGCTTGATGGGATTCATGTTGCGGGTAAGGATTTAGTAGATATTTCTATTAAAGCAAATTTCAGAACTTTGGGCACAAAGTATGGTGCAGACGTGCAATCAATTGCCAAACAAATTTCTTCAGCAGATGCTGTTGCCATCGTCAAACAATTGAGATCAAGTAATAACTATGATTTGGCTGTTGAGGTTTCAGGAACTTCTAAAATATTCCCAATTGAAATTGATGATTTAGTAATTACAGAAACACCAAGAACTGGTTGGTCAGTTTCATCTCATAATGGCGAAAGTTTGGCATTAGATCTTGAACTGACTCCAGAGCTAGTAAGACTAGGTTTAATTCGAGAAGCTATTCGAGCAATTCAAGAAGAGCGAAAGCGGATAGGTTTTGACGTTAGTGATCGAATCATTGTTACTTGGAGTGCTCCGAAAGAGTTAGCCGATGCTATTAATTCTGCTCAAAATGAAATTAGCGCAGAGGTTCTAGCTACCAAAATGAATCAAGTAGCAGATGAGAAAATAGTAACAAGCGAGTTGGGACTTGGATTGAAGCTAGCAAAAAGCACTTAAAGAATTACCACTAATCTGATTAATAATTGCACTACAAAAAAGACAACTATAAATGATAGATCCAAAGCAATTCCTCCCAGTTGTAAGGGTGGGACAAATTGTCTCGTAAAGGCTAATGGTTTGTCAGTTAATGAATAAACTAATTCAGCAGCTGCTAAAACTGCACCTTTTGGTCGCCAATCAGGTTTGAACATTCGAACATAATCCAAAATCAAACGGGCAATTAGTGCAAACAAAAAAATGTTCAAAAACCAATAGATTAAGGTGAGTATCAATCCCATAACAACACCTAGGGGGAATTAGCTTTGATTAAAAAAACTAGCCTGTGCTGCTGAGTTCTTATCT
The DNA here is from genome assembly GCA_046095545.1 of Candidatus Nanopelagicus sp. GTDB lineage: Bacteria > Actinomycetota > Actinomycetes > Nanopelagicales > Nanopelagicaceae > Nanopelagicus. The sequence continues at coordinate 11,745 of JBJTJQ010000022.1, read as the reverse complement.
TCAACACTTACTGAAACATTTGGCGGTGTAAGTAAAAAGACCTTGGGCGTTACTCGTTCAATACTGCCATGGTGACCAAAAACTAGACCCGATGCAAAGTCCACTAATCGCTTACGCTCTGTCTCTTCCATGTCGCTTAGATTCATAATTACGGGTTTACCTTGACGATAGTGTTCGCCGATTAATCTTGCTTCGCTGTAAGTCCTTGGCGTCAAAGAAATAATATGATCCATAATTTTATTGGAATCAGCATGCGGCAATAACTCTACATTAGAATGATTTGAGCTCTTAGTTTCAGATCTTACAAGTCTCGGTGAACGTTGAGCAGGTTGAGTTGTTCCATGATCCAACTCTTCCTCATCCATAAGACCGAGGTAACCTGCGACTTTTTTGAAAGCACCAGCCATGACCAAATTTTATTCGCTTAAGTACCTATTTCCGAGGATTGAACTACCTATTCGTAGATGTGTCGCACCGTATAAAAGTGCGGTCTCAAAATCACCGCTCATGCCAGCCGAGAGCAACTTGGCCTGCGGAAATTTGTGTTTCAAATTGCTGTGAATCATCTGGACTCTCTTGAAGGCTTGATCTGCTTCAATACCTAACGGAGCAACAGCCATGAGTCCGGCAATAGATACCCCTGGTAGTTCTGATATTTCTGAGGCTAAATTTTCCAATTTAATCGGATCTATGCCTCCTCTGGATTCAACTGGGGAATCTAGAGATACCTGCAAAAAAATAGACATGGGCTTTATCCGACATAGGTCAGAAATAATTTTTGCGTATTTGAATTGATCAACTGAATGTATAAAATCTGCCCACTTGCAAATAGATTTTAATTTATTGCTTTGAATTTGTCCCTGAAAATGCCAATTAATGTCTTCGGGAAGCTGTTCTGCTTTTTTACTTGCCTCCTGATCACGATTCTCACCAAACTCTCGCTCTCCTAGCTCGTAAAGAATTTCAAGATCGCCGACCTCAAAAGTTTTAGTAACAACAACCAGTGTGATATCAGCTAAATCTCTCTGCGCCTTTTGGGCCGCAACTGCAATTCTCTCCTTTACGCTCTCTAGATTATTTCTAATTTCTACCTTGCGATTCATAGGGCGATAACCCCAACCTGACGAGCATCATCTTTTCTAGCCCGATATGAAAAATACCTTTGATTTTCCATAGTACAAATATTCATATTCTCAACAGGAATGCCGACCAGCTGCTCCTGAAGGCCTGCAAAAAGATTAAGGTAATTCTTCTTGCCACCAGTTGCCGGATGGGTTTGGTGTATTTGTGTAGCCATCTGCTCACCTACTTCATAGCAATCACCACAAATATGTGGACCAACCACCCCAGTAATCTGTTCATTGCTTATGGTTTTCATTTTCTCAACAGTCTTTAGGGCAACTTCATTTAGTAAACCCTTACGACCGACATGTACCGCTGCTACTACATTTTTTGAATACAAAAGTAAGGGCATGCAATCTGCAACCCTTACCGCCAGAGCAAACTCCTTGCTGGGGCTTATCAGTGAATCGGTATCTGCATGAGGTAGACCTATCTTGGAAACAACTGAAACATTATTGCTGTGACTCTGTTGCATATATTGCACGGGCATTCCAATTAGATCCTCTAATTTTTTCGTGGTAGGTGGATGTAAAGGATCTGCTAGTGAGCCAAATTCTTTAGCCGTAAAAAGCAGTCGAGCCATAGAGGCTTCTACCGCATGAAGTCAGGTATATCGATTTCGTCTTCAGCTATCAGGTCTTCAAAAGTAATGCGCTTTTTGGGACGTTCAGAGTTATCGATGCCAATATCTAACGCGACCGCAATTGGATCATTGGCAGCAATTGGATCTGCTTCGCCACTAATTGTTGCAGTATCAATTACAGGCATTGATACGCGCTTAGGTTGACCGCCGTCAAAGCCAGCTGCGATTACAGTAACGCGAACCTCATCACCTAGAGCATCATCAATTACCGTTCCATAAATTATGTTCGCATCAGGGTGAGCCGATTTTGCTACCATCTCTGCGGCTTCAGATATTTCGAATAGCCCCAAATCTGATCCACCTGCGATAGAGAGCAATACGCCATGTGCACCATCGATTGAAGCTTCAAGCAGTGGGCTAGAAATCGCTAACTCAGCGGCTCTAATTGATCTTGCCTCTCCCCTTGCTGATCCAATGCCCATTAATGCAGAACCTGCACCAGCCATCACACTTTTCACATCAGCGAAATCTAAATTAATTAATCCAGGAGTAGTAATCAAATCGGTAATTCCCTGAACACCAGAGAGCAAAACTTGATCAGCAGTTCTAAATGCCTCCAATGCACTTATTGAACGATCCGATATTGCAAGCAAGCGATCATTAGGAATTACTATTAAAGTGTCAACCTCGGTTCGTAAGTTTTCAATTCCTTCTTCAGCTTGTGCAGTTCTGCGTTTACCTTCAAAGGTAAAAGGTTTAGTAACTACACCAACAGTTAATGCACCTAAATCTTTCGCGACCTTGGCAACAATTGGAGCCCCACCAGTGCCTGTTCCACCACCTTCACCTGCGGTAACAAAGACCATATCTGCACCACGTAAAACTTCTTCAATCTCATCAATGTGATCGAGCGCGGCTTGGCGTCCTATTTCTGGAGCGGCTCCCGCACCAAGTCCTCTGGTTAGTTTTCTGCCAATATCTAATTTCACATCTGCATCTGACATAAGTAATGCTTGTGCATCTGTGTTTATCGCTATGAACTCAACGCCTTTTAATCCAACATCAATCATTCTGTTGACTGCATTAACTCCGCCGCCACCAATACCGACGACTTTAATAACAGCTAAGTAATTCTGCGGTGTTGCCAATTTGCGCCTCTTCCCTAGCCTTAACCCTCAAGTTGAGAGTTAAAGTTAATGCCCTCTGATTAAGCAAAAGTAGGCATTAAGTAGGAAGCAATCAAACACCGACACGATCTTTTAATTAATTTAAATTTTCAAAACTTCGTTAGATTTTCATCAAAATCCAAGCACATCAGAAAGCCCTAAATTAACTGACAATTGGCAGATCTGGACGAGATAAATTCACCTTTTTCACACCCTTGTTTTCTGGCAATTCCAGCAATGCATTTAATACCTTACATTTTTGCTCAATTTGTTGAATTAGACCCCAATCAATTTGCACAGATGCGCCCTTAAAACTAGTACTCATTTGGACCAGGCCAGTATCGGTAACAGTTAATGAAACCAGATTGGTAATTAGCTCACTCATCTCAGGTGGGATTTGGTTGATCAATAGCGCAGCCGATTTTAGGTTTGATTTACTTGGATCTTGAAGAATGACTAGTGGCAATCGATCCTGAGCTGCTAATTGGTTAGCAGAAGTAGGTTTGAACATTTCCCCTGAATCATCAAAATTGATAGCGACATCTTGATCCCCAGTAGTTCTTGCAACTGCAATTTTTTCACTAATCGTAATAATTATGGTTCTATCTAACCATCTCCTAACTACATCAACTGAATCTATCCAATCTAACTGCTCAAGCGATCCTTGAATCGCACGAGTTTCTACTCTTGCTATCTTTGATCCAATGGTGGGCTTAATTGCATCATTAGATAATTTATTTAAAATCTCAGTTTGGGCCATACTCCCCCGGACTTCAAAAGACTTGACAGTAAATAATGGTGACCAACCAAGTAGATAAGCTGCTATCGAAACCACCAAAATCACTAAACCTGAAAATAGGATCGGGCGTCTTTTTTGAATTCTTATTTCCATGAAACTATAGAGCAGAAATTGCTTGTAAAATTGGCTGTGCTAATGAGTTAACATCCCCAGCGCCTAAAGTAAGTATCACATCTCCATTTTTAGCATTCTTTGATATCTCTTCAACTACTTTGATCATTGATGGCTCAAACTTGACTTTATCTGAACTCATTTCTTTTGCAATCATCAAGGACGATACTCCGGGGATAGGAGATTCGCTTGCAGCATAGACTTCTAGTAAATAAGTAAAATCTGCCAAACTTAAGGATTCACTAAATTTTTTGGCAAATACTGCTGTTCTTGAATATCGGTGAGGCTGAAAAACTACTATTACCCGACCGGACTGCGCTAAGTTTCTTGCTGCAGTTAATGTTGCATTTATCTCAGTTGGGTGATGGCCATAGTCATCAATAACCTTAATTCCAGAGACTTCACCTCTTAATTCAAAACGACGTCTAGTCCCCGTGAAACTCTTCAACCCAATTAGCATTTTTTCTTCACCTACCGACAGTGCGCTGCCCGTCGCAAAAGCAGCAAGTGCATTTAATAGATTGTGTTTTCCCACCACCGATAGGTGCATTTCCCCCACTTTTCGGCCAGAATTTGTGATCGTAGCGACTGAGGTTGTGGGAGCTAAATGAATTCGATCGATCTTAAAGTCATTATTGGCCCCCTCACCATACAAATAGACTCTCAAATCACTGCGAGAAATTCTGTTGATTAATTGCTTTACGCCCGCATCATCTCCACACGCAACCAAGAACCCATTTTGTTTAATTGATTTTACAAAATCTTCAAATGCAAGAAACACCTGTTCTTCAGTATTGAAATGGTCTACATGATCGAGCTCGATATTGGTGATGATGGCACCGTTTGGCTTATAGGAGAGAAATGAACCGTCAGATTCGTCTGCTTCAGCTACAAATACTGATCCACTACCGCTATGTGCATTTGTGCCAGCTGTATTGATTGTGCCACCAATTGCAAAAGAAGGATCAAGGCCGGCTGATTGCAATGCCACAGTGAGCATGGCTGTGGTTGTAGTTTTTCCATGAGTACCGGCAATGGCTACAGAAGTAGATTCAGACATCAACCATGCAAGTGCCTCAGCCCTTGCAGCGATTGGAATTCCCTTTATTTTAGCAATGGCTAACTCTGGATTTGTATCACTGATTGCAGAAGACATAATCACTAATTCACACCCATTTAGGTTGTTTTCGTTGTGACCAATAAATATTTCTGCACCCAATGCACGTAATGACTTAATTACTGCTGAATCATTTTTATCTGAGCCTGAGACAGTAAATCCTTTTGCAAGCATTATTCTGGCGATACCGCTCATTCCAGAGCCGCCAATACCAATAAAGTGAATTCTAGTTGCACCTAACTTCTTAAGATCGATACTAGAACTGGTACTCATGCTATTTTTCTACCTCTTCGATGATTGCCGTACCAATGATCTGGCTTGCATCAAATTTTGGAATTGAAACGGGTTTGTATTCTCTAGATGTTCGCCAAATTTCATCCCAGTTACTAATTAGCCAGTCAGCATTGAACTTATTATCATCTATTACCTGAGCTGCACCGATAGTTTGCAAATCTAAGGCGTTTGCTGATTGCTCACCATTTCCAATAGGCAATGGAATCAGGATTGCAAATTTTCCTACCGCTGCTAGCTCAGCACAGGTTAGGGCACCACTTCTAGCAATCACTAAATCACAGGATTGATAAGCCGCTGGCATATCATCTATATATGCTAGTGGTAAATAATTTTCAGTACTTGTCGGAAGAGGATTACTTCTTCCGACCGAGTGCACGACCTGAATACCCTTCTCAGTGAAAAATGATAATGTCTGTAAAATGGCTTCGTTGATATGTCTTGAGCCTTGTGAGCCTCCAAATACTAAAATTGTTGGTTTATCAACTGCCAAGCGCCATTTTTCAAGTTGAGAAATTCTAATACTTGATTTAAGTTCTAACGATTTTCCACTGTTCTCTATAATTTCAGAACGAATTGGCATTCCAGTTAATTTGGCATTTCGCCATCTGCCAACTTTATTGCCCGCTCTGCTAAATGCGATAAATATTTCTTTCGCAAATAGCGCTCCTAATCGATTGGCCCACCCAGGAATAGCATTTGCTTCGTGCAAATATATGGGTTTCCGCAGTAATGCTGCAGCAAGATAAATCGGCGGGCTAGCATAGCCACCAAAACCAATAACTAAATTCGCACTTCGACAGATGCTTAGTGATTTCCAAGTTGCATAAACTAATTTAAATGGCCACATGATTACTGATGGCGTGAACTGTCGCGGCATCAACACTTTAGGAATGGTCGTTAATTCAAAATCTGCGCTAGGGACTAATTGATTTTCTAGTCCATTTTTTGTGCCTACAAAGCACAGTTGCCAATCGGGCCTAGCTTTTCGCAGCCAGTGCGCAACTGCGAGAGCAGGCTCCACGTGACCTGCGGTGCCACCACCTGCCAAAATAATTGTTGTTTTCATATAGAGGACCTTCTAATTCGGTTTGCCTTAATTCCATATGAAATCTCTGGGGTTCTTCTAGCCACACCTAAAACGAATCCAACAGCAAGTAAATTTGCAAGTAACGAAGATCCACCGTAAGAAATGAATGGCAAGGTTACTCCAATTACTGGAATCAAGGATGTAGCCGAACCTATATTGATAGCCACTTGAGCGATAAACCAACATGCAATAGCAGCGGTAGCATATCGCGAGAAGTTATCCTTAGTTTTTAAAGCAACTCTTACTATCGCGTAAATAAGAGCTGAATAAAGTCCTAAAACAAGTAATGAACCGAGCAAACCCAGCTCTTCCCCAATTACCGAAAAGATAAAATCTGTATGGGCCTCAGCCAAATTAGCCCACTTTTGTTTACTAGCTCCTAAACCACTACCCCATAAACCACCACTTGCCAATCCCATAATGCTATGAGCTGGTTGCCACCCAGAAAATTTATAATACCTTTCATCAAATGGATCGAATAAAGCAGCGAATCGATCCATCCGATAAGGACTACTGAAAACAAACACACTACCAATAACAATTCCGGTAACAAATACTGATAGAAAAAGTTTCAAAGGTGCCCCAGCTATAAACAAAATACCCATGAATATCATTAGAATTAATAGTGCCGTGCCTAAATCTTTCTGAATCAAAATAATTGATGCCATAACCCCTATTGCAGGAAGTAGGACTAAGACGCTTTTACTACCATTGCGATTTGTGTCAATATTTTTAAGCTGATAGGCACACCAAAGAATTAGACCAAGCTTTGCAAATTCAGATGGCTGTAAAGTAAAACCCCAGAATTCAATCCAGTTTCTATTTCCTTTAACATCCTTGCCAAGAAAAGAAACAAAGGGCAATAAAAGAGTAAGAATTGAAACCGTAAGTGAAATTCTTGCAATCTTAAGCCAAACTGTGCCCCGAACTTTATAGGCCCAATATGCTGCCGCACTACCAATAATTAAAAAGAAGAATTGACGTATGAAAATAGAGTATGAGTTACCGTTTTCCTGCAAAGACGTAACTGTCGAAGCAGATAAAACCATGGTTAGACCAAGAGCTATTAGAAATACTGAACTCCAGAGGATCAAATAGAAAGGCAGTTCTGGTCGCGCAAAAATTTTAGAGTATCTACTGTTTTCAAGGCTTTGCTTCATTTAGCTAACTCCCGAACAGCCGCTGAAAATAATTCCCCTCTTTCAGCATATGAAGCAAATTGGTCCATAGATGCGCAGGCAGGAGCAAGTAAAACTGTGTCTCCGGGTACTGCAATGCTCTTTGCATGACTTACTACTTCCAACATTAATTGTTTTGAATCAGTACTTTTTTCAAATTTCTTTATTGGTACGCTCTTTGAGAGTTTTACAAAAGTATCAGCAATTAATTCTTTATCTTCACCGATTAGTAAAACAGACTTTATTCTATTTGAACATCTTTGAACTAGTTCGTCCATACTGGCACCCTTAGCAAGCCCACCTGCAATCCAAATGATATTGAAATTCGAGAGCAGGGATGCAATTGCTGCATGAGGATTGGTTGCTTTTGAATCGTCGATCCACTTAATATCATTTTCCTCAAGTACTAACTCCATGCGATGGTGGTCTGGAGTGAACTTACTTAAACCTGTTTTAATATATTTATGATCAATTCCAATGGCTAAAGCAAGGGCTGCTGCTGCAAGTGCGTTGGATACATTGTGGGGTACTGATGGTTTCACATCACCTAACTCAGCAATCTCGTGCGCATGATCTTTTGAGCCAGCAAAAGCCCGATCAATTAGTAAGTCCTCGACCAGACCTAACTCGCCTTTACTAGGTGTCGCCAGTGAAAACCAAATGACCTCTTGATTTTTTAACTTAGTAGCCAATATAGGATCACTCTTATTTGCAATTATTATCTTTGAATGAGTTACAAGCTTTAGCTTTGCTGCAATATATTTTTCATAAGTTCCGTGCCAGTCAATATGGTCCTCAGATATGTTGAGTAAAGCTATCGCCTCAAACTTTGCAGTATTACTCCACTCAATTTGAAAAGATGAAAGTTCTAGCGCTAAGTAATCGAAAGGCTCTTGCCGGCACACCGTTTCAATTACAGTTTCACCAACATTACCGCAAGCCTTACCCTTTATGTTCGCAGAGTTAAAAATAGATGCAACCATCTTTATTGTTGTTGTCTTGCCATTAGTACCTGTTAGTGCGATCCATTTCTGATTTGGAGCTAAGACATTTTTTACCTCCCAGGCAAAATCAATCTCACTAATTATTTGTGTGCCACTTATGCGAAGATCTTTTATGATTTGATGGTCGAACCGCCATCCTGGAGAAACAACTGCTAGATCAATTTCGTCGGGAATTGTATTAACCACACCACTTTGGCTACTTTTTTTCTCATCAAAAACAACCACCTTAGCGCCAAAGTTACTTAATGCCTTCTGGACGGCCATTCCAGTTATACCCGCACCAATAACAAGACAGTTCTTATCTCTTAACTTTTCAATAAAATTCATGCTACAGAGCTACCCACTGCGCATAAAACAAACCAAGTCCGGCAGCTACACCAAGGCTTGCAATAATCCAAAACCTAATAACAATAGTAACTTCGCCCCAGCCCATTAATTCAAAATGATGCTGGAGTGGTGCCATTTTAAAAACTCGCTTACCTCCAGATATTTTAAAATATAAAACTTGAATTATTACCGATGAAGTTATAAGAACAAAAATGAACCCTAATACTGCAAGTAATAATTGAGTTCGCAATGTGATCGCAATACCGGCTAGTGCGCCACCTAGTGCTAAAGAACCAACATCACCCATAAATATTTTTGCCGGAGATGCATTCCACCATAAGAATCCACCACATGCACCAGCAAACGCGGCAGCCAAAACAGCTAAATCAAGTGGGTCCCTTACAGCGTAACATTTTACTCCTGGTGAAATAGCACAGCTTTGTCCAAACTCCCAAACTCCTATCAAGATAAATGAGGTAAACACCATTACGGCAGCGCCAGTTGCTAGACCATCTAATCCATCAGTTAAGTTAACGCCATTACTAGTTCCTAAAACCATAACTATCACCCAAAGTATTACTACTACTAATGCAAGCTTGATTGAAGTGTCTCTTACGGTAGATAAATAACTTGAAATAGGCGTTAGTCCAGTTTCATCAGGAAATTGCAAACCCGCGTATCCGAAGGCACCAGCAACTACTGCCTGACCCAATAATTTTTGTTTAGCATTTAATCCAAGAGATCTCTGCTTTGCTACCTTTAACCAATCATCTACAAACCCGACAATTCCTAAGCCAACTACCAGTCCAATTACTAACAGTGCAGAGGTGGTGGTGGCAATTCCAGTAATTAAATGGCTTACAAAGTATCCAACTAGCATGGCGGCAATTAATGCCAGCCCACCCATGGTCGGTGTACCCCTTTTTACATGATGTGAAGTTGGGCCATCATCGCGAATGATTTGGCCATATCCTTTTTTAGCTAATAATCTAATAAGTCCAGGTGTGGCAAAAAAAGCAAAGATGGCTGAAATTCCACCCGAAAGTAGTATTCCTCTCACAGTTGTTCTCCATTCCATCTTAAGTTTACCGCTTGGGCTAAATCTTCAAATTTTTCCGACCTTGAAGCTTTCAATAAAACAACATCCCCAACTGAAAAGTTATCGACTAACTCTAAAACAGCATTTGCATCTGAGCAGTTATGAAAGAGCATATGTTTACCACTTTTTTGGTCTCCTGCTAGTTTATACAGATCAGTACCCACACTCACTAAATGATCTACGCCTAAATCAATGCAATATTTAACAATCTCCTCATGTGCTGAAATTTCAATTGACCCTAACTCATGCATCTTTCCAAGAATTGCCCATGAAGATCCACCGCTTTCTTGGCTAAGTAAAACCAGGATTTTTACAGCAGCTTTCATACTTTCTGGATTAGCATTGTAATAGTCATTAATGAATTGAATGCCTTTAGTCTCAGTAACTTCCATACGCCATTTACTACTAAGTTTTGCCCCACTCAATCCAGTAGCAATATTTTCATTAGATACTTTAAGAGCATAAGCTGCAGCAGAAGCGGCTAGAGCATTTGGAATTTGTTGCTCCCCAATAACTTGAAGTGAAACTGAATTTCTGCCTCTTGGAGTAACTAAATCAAAGTGTGCATACCCACCATGTATTTCTATATCTGCAGCTCTAATTTCTTGCTGCTCACCAAAAGAAATCTTTTCTATAGACATACCATCAGCCATTTTTGGTGTCCATGAATCGTAGCTTCCTAAAACTGCAATTGCGCTGCTGCCCAAACCAGCTATTAGCTCGCCTTTTGTTTTCGCTATTTTTTCTACAGATCCGAACTCGCCGATATGCGCTGTGCCAACTACCAAAACTACACCCACATCAGGCTCTGAGATCTTAGTCAGTTTTAAAATATCACCTTCGTGCCGAGCGCCCATTTCTAAAATGCAATACTTGGTATTTTCGTTACATCTTAAGATTGTCAGTGGTACTCCAATTTCAGTATTGAAGTTTCCTTCAGTTGCTACTGTCTCTCCTAATTGTCTTAAAATTGAGTATAAAAACTCTTTTGTCGTTGTTTTGCCTTGAGAACCAGTTATACCAATAACTTTCAGTCCTTGAATATTATTTCGAACATAATTAGCAATCGATAGCAGCGCCTGACCAACATCTTTTACTAATACTGATGGTGCATCGATGCTTTTTGAAACAATTGCGAATGCTGATCCATTTTTAATTGCTTCAGGAACAAAATCATGTCCATCGACTTGAGTGCCTTTAAAGGCTACGAAAAATGTACCATTTGTTGCTAATTTTGAATTAATTATAGGTAGTTGATCTACAACAAACTCTTCTGGGATCTTACTTAGCTTTCCATCAACGATTTCGGCCAACTTCTTGGCTGAGATACTAATCATTGGCTGCTCACCTGCTTAATCGCATTAGCTAACTCAATTCGATCATCAAATGGATAGATAGTTCCGCTAATCTCCTGACCTATTTCATGGCCCTTCCCAAGAACAATCACACAATCGCCGGCTTTAGCTTGCTGACAGGCAAATGCGATGGCTTCTTTTCGATCACTGATTATCGAACCTTTAACTGCTATATCTAAACCATTTGTCATTTCTTTAAGAATTCGCTCCACGGATTCACCTCTTGGGTTATCGCTAGTAAATATTGGCAGATCACTTCCATTGAATAATGCAGCGCCCATTAACGGCCTCTTAGACTTATCTCTATGACCACCACAACCTAGAACCGATATTACGTTACCGGTAGTGAAATTCTTTACGGTTTTCAAAACCCGCTCAACTGCATCTGGTGTGTGAGCATAATCTACTAGAGCGGTAAATTCTTGTCCTAAAGAAATTTGTTCTAGTCTGCCCGGTACCGACTTTAATTTCGATAAAGAATTAGAAATCTGTAAATCAGACAG
>JBJTJQ010000021.1:0-10255 GCA_046095545.1 Candidatus Nanopelagicus sp. | reverse complement strand
CTCTTGTGCACAACAAATGATTCCCGTAGTTCTTGAGTGTGGTGGTAAAGATCCAGTAATTGTGGCAAGTGATGCTGATATTAAATTAGCCGCGGAGTATTCACTCTGGTCTGCTATGGCAAATGCCGGTCAGTCTTGTATCGGAGCAGAGCGCGTATATGTTGTTGAGTCTGTGGCCGAAGAGTTCATTGAGGTGTTAACAAAAATGGCAAAAGATATTGAGGTTGGTAAAGATTACGGCCCCGCTACTATGCCATCTCAATTAAATGTAATTCAATCGCATTTAGATGATGCCAAGAGCAAGGGTGCAAAATTTTTACTTGGGGGCAATGATTCAATTAATGGTGCATTTGTAGAACCCGTGATTATGGTTGATGTGCCAGAGGATTCAATTTCTATGACTGAGGAAACCTTTGGACCAACACTTGCAATTAATCGAGTAGTCAACACAGATGAGGCAATTCGATTGTCAAATGCCAGTAGCTATGGATTAGCAGCGGCAGTTTTTTCCAAAAAGCAGGGAGAAAAAATTGCCGCTCAACTTGCTTGTGGAATGGTCTCAATCAATTCGGTGTTTTTATTTGCCGCTGTGGCATCTGTCCCATTTGGTGGAGTTAAAAACTCTGGATACGGAAGAATTCACGGCGCTGAAGGATTACTTGAATATACCTATGCGCGCACAGTAGTAAAAACAAAATTTAAAATTCCGCTGAAATTTACTTCTTTTAAGCGAACCAAACTTTCAGAAAAAATCCTAGTGTCCTTGGTTAAACGCTTACACGGCAGTGGTAAATCTAAGTAAAAATTAGTAGGTAGCCCTACCACCTGAAATATCAAAGGTAAAGCCAGTGGTAAATGAGCAGGCTTTAGATCCCATAAAGGCAATCATCTCTGCAACTTCTATAGGCTCACCTAATCGCCCAGCTGGAATCTTTGAAATCATATAATCCAAAGTTTCCTTAGCTGTGTTTACATTTATTGGCGTAGCGATTACTGCTGGAGCAAGCGAGTTAATAGTAATGCCATCGGTGGCAACCTCTTTTGCCACACCTTTAACAAAACCGATCAAGCCAGATTTTGCTGTGTTGTATGGGGCCATCTTTGGGTTGCCCTCTTTCCCAGCAATCGAGGCAACTTGAACAATTCGACCATACTTTTGCTTTTTCATAATTGGTAGCACATATTGGGTTAGCCAAATTGCTCCAAACAAATTTACTGAAATTACTTTTTGATAATCATCCCAATCTATGTCTTCAACAAATTTTCCGGTAGGACCTGGATAACCAGCACAATTAATAAGGGCATCAATTCTCTTATGTTTACTTGCACTTGAGGAAATAAAATCTTTGATTGCACTTTGGTTTGAAATATCAAGTAGAGCGCTCTCAGCATAATTTCCAGCAGAGGTAATAGTTGCAACTGCCTCATCTAAGCCAGGTTGATTTAAATCTACGCAAATGACCTTAGCTCCCCTGGTAGCGATTAATTGTGCTGCAGATCTGCCGATACCACTTGCTGCCCCAGTAACGATTACTACCTGGTCTTGATATGAGGTGTTCTCAAATGCACTGTTGTCACTCATTATTATCCGATTATACTTGCCCAACAGTTAAATCTAAAATGATTTGAATGGAGCATTCATGGCATATTGGCCAAGTACCAGAGATCCAAAAGGACCAATGAAGCGCTCAATTGGAATTTTAAACAAGCAAAAAATTCAATCTCAAGATGCGGATACATTGCCCGAATCAGTCAAAAGATTTGCTGATGGTGCACGATATAAAATTGAAATTCCATCTGTAGAAGGCCCAATAGCATTTAAAACCGTAGTAGATGAGGCCAAAAAACATAAATTAATTATTCATCGAATCTCCCAAGGCTCTGGAATTATGATGCAAACAGATAATGAAATTAAGCAGATGGTGACAATTGGAAAAAAGGAAAAAATTGAGGTCTGTTTATTTGTGGGACCAAGAGCGGCTTGGGATATTGGAAAACAGGTATCGGCTACATCTGGTGTAATTGCCTCGCCAACACTTCGCGGAGCTGATCAACTTAGATACGCACTAGAGGATGTAATCCATGGCGTTAACTTAGGAATACGCAGTGTGTTGGTAGGTGATCTTGGTTTACTTAAGGTTTTAGGGCAGGCAAAAGTTAAGGGAGATCTACCAAAAGAGTTAATTCTTAAAACTTCAGTTGCCTTAGTGTGTAATAACCCAGCAACGGCGGCACTGCTTGAGGATTTAGGGGCCTCGACTTTGAATTTGGCAACAGATCTATCTTTGCAACAGATTTCAGCAATTAGATCCCAGGTTGATATTCCAGTTGATATATATGTTGAAGGGCCAGATGATTTTGGTGGCGCAGTTCGTCACTATGAAACACCAGATTTGGTTCGAGTAGCTGCACCGATCTATTTAAAATTTACTATTAGAAACTCCCCTGGACTTTATCCATCAGGTGCTCATATTCAAGGATTAGTTGAATCTTCTGCCAAAGAGCGAGTTCGCCGGGCAGCTATTAGTAAGGCGATATTAGATAGATATGGATTTAAAAAATAGATGAGTACCTCCGGCAACTTGAAGCTCTTAATTTTTGGTGGCACCGGTGTATTAGGGACAGCTATTGCCGATAAGTTTAAGGAACACGGTTATGAGGTGACATATGGTGTTCGAAAAGTTACTAATCCAAAGAATCAATTTCTACTACCGGTAACTGAAGCTCCAGTACCAGATCTATTAAAGGGTGAATTATTTGATGCGGTTGTCTTTGCGCAAGGAGCGAATATAAATGACTCAGTTATAAATAACTCGCTAGAGGATTTTAATAGATTATTTGAAGCTAATGTAACTTTTATCAGCGAAACAACTAAAGCATTGATCTCTCATAATTTGATTAAACATAAAGCAAAAATTGTTATTTTGAGTTCATTTTGGGAGCAGTTAACCCGGCAAGACAAGATGTCCTATACCGTTACTAAAGCTGCAGTTGGTGGCTTAGTTAGATCTATGGCAGTTGATTTGGGAAATGCTAAAAGTATTTTAGTAAATGGCTTACTACCCGGAGTCGTGGATTCGCCTATGGCCAGAGGATTACTTAAGCCAGAGCAGATCGAGAATGTGCAGTGGCAAACTCCAGGACATAAAATGGTTATACCAAGTGATGTTGCTAGCGCCACCTATCTGCTCGGATGCGAAGAAAATACGGCAATTTCAGGTCAATCCCTCTTTGTAGATTACGGCTTTTCAATAGCTAGAGTTCTTTAGGATCTCACCTAGTGAGTGTTGAGTTACTAACCAAAGATAGCGTAGTTGATTATTTAGTTAGTAAAAAGATTATTTCATCACAAGATAACCCCGAAGTTGAGGTTTTAACTGGCGGGGTATCAAATGTAGTTTTAGCAATTACTACTAATAATCAGAAAATGGTCTTAAAGCAGGCCTTAGCAGAATTAGCAGTTAGTGAAAAGTGGGTAGCAGATCAACGACGAGCTATTGTGGAGGCTAATGCTATTGAATTGTTTAATGAAATAAGCCCAAAGCAAGTTCCTAAGTTATTATTTTTAGATCCAGATCGATTTGTTTTGGTCTTGGAAAGAGTGGCGCTAGGTAGCACAGTTTGGAAATCTGATTTATTAGCTGGGGTAATTAACCCCGATATAGGCGCGAAACTAGGCCATACACTAGCAAGCTGGCATAACTATGGGCAGCAGAATTCAAGTGCAAAAGATAAATTCATGGAGGACTCCCTGTTTGATCAACTGCGAATTGATCCGTTTTATAGATTTGTGGCCGATAAAAATCCATCATTGCAGGTGTGGATTCGAAAATTAATTAATGAGTTAGAGGGCGATAAAACCAGTATTGTCCATGGTGATTTTTCGCCAAAAAATATTATGATTTCAATGAGCGATGAAGTTTTTATCTTAGATTTTGAGGTAACTCATGTTGGTAACCCAGTTTTTGATATCTCCTTTCTTATCGCTCATCTTTTATGTAAATTTTTCCACGCACCTGATGCGCTGCAAGCAAATCTATTAGCAAAAACAGCCACTGCCTTTAAGAAAGAGTATGAGGTGCTTAGGCAAATATCCCCATCATTTACTCATCATGCAGCTTTAATCGCTCTAGCGCGAGTTGAAGGAAAATCACCAGTAAATTACCTCACCCCAGATCAACAGCATAAATTACAAAAACATACTAAATCTTTATTAGCCCGTGATGCTAAGTTATCTTTACCTGAACTATTTGAAATGAGCGCTCGATGAAGATAAGTAAATTAATTGGGTATCAGGTACTAGATTCCCGAGGCAGGCCAACGGTAGCGGCATCAATTTCACTATCTGATGGCACATCTCATACCGCTCGAGTTCCATCTGGTGCTTCAACTGGCAAGCATGAAGCGAAAGAGTTACGTGATCTAGGTGGGCAGTACGATGAAAAGTTTTATGCTGGCCTTTCAGTTAAACAAGCTGTTGAGAATATAAACCAAGTAATTGCACCCCGATTAGTTGAGGAGTTAGTAGATTTAGCGGCGATTGATAATCTTTTGATTGAGTTAGATTCTTCGCCAGATCACGCCAAGTTAGGAGCAAATGCAACGCTGGCAGTTTCCTTAGCTACTAGCATCGCTGCTGCTCACTCTCAAAATAGATCACTAGCTAGATATTTTCAACCAGAGTCTTACCTAAATATTCCTATGCCAATGGTCAATATTCTCTCTGGTGGCGCTCATGCAAATAAAGTGATGGATATTCAAGATTTATTGATTGTGCCAACAGGCGCTACCTCATTTACACAAGCCCTCTCTTGGATCGTAGCAATTCGCGAGACTGCGTCTAATTTAGGAAAACAAGCTGGCTTTGTAACCAATTTAATTGCCGATGAGGGTGGATTAGCAATTTCTTTTGACTCAGTTAGTAAGGCATGTGAGTTTGTAATTAGCGCTATTGAAAAATGTGGCCTAAAAGCAGGTGAGCAAGTGAGCTTAGCCTTGGATGTTGCCTCTACTCAATTCTTTGAGGATGGTAAATATAATTTAAAAAATGCAAAACAGATCTTTTCCTCTGATCAATTTGTAACGTATATAAATAATCTAGTTTCTAACTATCCAATCGTCTCCATAGAAGATCCTTTTGCAGAGGATGATTGGCCTACCTGGCAAAAATTTATGCAGGTGGCGCCTAAAAAACTTCAAGTAATAGGCGATGATTTATTAACCACAAATTTAGCTAGGCTAAATCGGGCGATTGAAGAGAAAAGTGCGAATTCAATATTAATTAAAGCAAATCAAAATGGTTTAGTTTCCTCCACACTAAATGTTTTAAAACAGGCACGGGCAAATAACTTCAATACCGTAGTCTCAGCCCGATCAGGTGAGAATGAGGATTCTTGGTTGGCAGATTTAGCAACTGGTTGGTCAGCCGGTCAAATTAAAGTTGGCTCTACCCATGGCAGTGAAAGAAATTCCAAATGGAATAGATTGCTAGAACTTGAAGTTATTGAAAATACTAAGTTTATAAATCCGTTTAACTAATGTGAATGGCGCGGTACGTAGTCGCCACTGCTACCTACTAGAAAATCAAGATCTGCTCCAAGGTGAGCTTGCTGAACATGTTCAATATACATTTTACTCCAGCCACGATCAGCCTTAGGTTTTGGTGGAACCCAAGCAGCTTTTCGCTTTGCTAACTCATCTTCTGAGATCAACAAGTTTAATTTTCTATTTGGCACATCTAATTCAATTTCATCACCATTCTCAACAAAAGCCAATGGACCACCTGCGGTTGATTCTGGAGAGACATGTAAAACTACAGTTCCATATGCTGTGCCACTCATTCTGGCATCAGAAATTCTGACCATATCGGTAACACCTTGTTCCAATATCTTCTTTGGCATAGGAAGATTTCCGACCTCAGGAAAACCTGGATAGCCCTTAGGTCCAGAATTTTTTAATACTAAAATCGTATCTGGTGTAACTGGAAGATCTGGATCATCTGCAACCTTTAAATACTCCTCTATTTCATCAAACACTAAAGCCTTACCTTTATGGGTAAGTAATTTTGGTGTCGCAGCTGAAACTTTAATGATTGCACCATTTGGTGCAAGAGAACCTCGGACTACAACAATGCCAGCACCGGCGGCTTGAAATGGCTTATTAACAGGGGTGATAACCTCTTTATTCCAATTTTCAGCCCCTTCAATGTTTTCCTTAACAGTTTTACCAGTGACAGTAATGTGATCGGTGTGAATTAAATGAGAGATTTCCTTCATTACGGTTGGGACACCGCCGGCATCAAAAAACTCTTCCATTAAAAATTTTCCACTTGGCATCATATTGGCAATTACTGGAACGTCTTTACCTAACTTATCAAAATCATCCAAATCTAGTGGCACGCCTACTCGGCCTGCGATAGCCAATAAATGAACAACAGCGTTGGTCGAGCCACCGATGGCTGCCAAAATTTTTATCGCATTTTCAAATGCTTTTCTATTTAATACTTTAGAGAGCCTTAAATCTTCTTCAACCATCTTTACAATTCTACGTCCAGACAGATGAGCGAGCGCAAATTTTCTTGAATCCACCGCAGGTATTGCAGCTGCTCCTGGTAATTGAACTCCCAATGCCTCAGTCACACATGCCATCGTTGAAGCCGTTCCCATAGTCATACAAGATCCCTGGCTTCGGGCTGAGCAGGATTCCATTGCCATAAACTCTTCAAAAGATATCTTGCCACTTCTAACCTGTTCGCTATATTTCCAAACTAATGTGCCAGAACCAACTGCTTCACCATGGTATCTACCATTTAACATTGGACCACCCGTAATCATTAGTGCTGGCAGATCAACGCTGGCAGCTCCCATTAACAACCCAGGTGGTGTCTTATCGCAATTTCCAAGAAGCACTACGCCATCTAATGGATGAGATCTTATTAACTCTTCAACCTCCATGGCTAACATATTTCGATAAAGCATCGTGGTTGGTCGTTGCAAAGACTCACTTAGTGACATTGCTGGGAACTCAAGTGGAAATCCACCCGCCTCCCAAACACCACGCTTAACTGCTTCAGCGACATCATTTAATGAACCATTGCAAGGATTTAACTCCGACCAGGTATTTGCGATACCAATTACCGGGCGGCCATCAAATACATCGGGTGCATACCCTTGATTTCGTAATCGCTCACGGTGGATATACCCACCTTTATCCTTTAACCCAAACCAGTACTGGCTGCGGCGATCAAACTTTTCTTCGCTCAAGCTAGCCACTATCCAATCTTTTTTACACTCTCAAATAATGAGAATCACCCTGTGTTAAGGTTTTCATATTCTAGTTCAAATGAGTCAAAAGTTCATCTGCGACGAAAGAAGAAGGTAAAAATGAGAATTGCCCGCCTAGGCCAGTTTAATCAAGAAAAGCCAGCTGTGATTGTCTCTGATACCGAGGCGGTCTTTGTTGATGATGTGATATCTGATTTCAACCGAACTGAATTAGAGAATTCAGCAATCTCTAAAGTAGAAAAAATAGATTTAAGTAGTAGGCCTAAGGTAAAAATTTCTGATTTTAGAATCGGTTCACCAGTTGCAAGACCAACAAAAGTAATTTGCGTTGGCTTAAATTATGCAAAGCATGCAGTTGAATCTGGCATGACTGCGCCAGCTGAACCAGTAATTTTCATGAAAGCTCCCGATACGGTAATTGGTGCCAATGATGATGTAGTTGTGCCACCCAACTCTCAAAAGACTGATTATGAGGTTGAACTTTGTGTAGTCATAGGTAAAAATGCTCTTTATTTGAAATCACCAGCAGATGCTGAATCTTATATTCTTGGCTACACAATTTCTCAAGACATTTCAGAGCGTCATTGGCAGATTGAGCGCAGTGGGCAATGGGTAAAGGGCAAATCATTTCCAACTTTTAACCCAATGGGCCCGTGGATCGTTACCAAAGATGAGCTAGCTAAAAATGGTTTAGATCCAAGTAATCTGGCGTTAAGTTGCACAATTGATGGTGAGGTAAGGCAAAACTCTAGAACTGATGATTTAATTTTTGGAATTAATCATTGTGTTTGGTACATCTCTCAATTTATGGAGTTGAAGGCTGGCGATGTAATTAACACTGGCACTCCTGCTGGAGTTGGTATGGGATTTAAGCCAGAAAAATACTTAAAGGGTGGGGAAAATATTGTTACCACTATTGAAGGTATTGGAACTATTAAAAATAAGGTTGTAAATTACAAGTAACTAATTAATTGCCCTCCTGCTTCTTTCAGAGTTAATAACTCGCTCAATGCCATAAGGGTTGGCATTTTGTAACTCTGGTGGAAGTTTATTATCTGGGAAATTTTGATAAACCACAGGTCTAACAAATCTATAAAGTGCATCCAATCCAACTGAGGTGGTATGAGTAGAAGAGGCTGGCCACTGTCCACCGTGGTTTTGCGCAGCTGTAACCGATACTGCCGTAGGAAAACCATTCCAAATTACTCTACCGGCAATTTGAGATAGCTGATCTACCAAATCTTTCAAATTCTCATCAGCACCGGCATGAATTGCTGCGGTTAATTGCCCTTGCATAGATTTTGCAACCTTTAGGTACTCATCAAATGGCGTGCGAATTATTACTGAAGTTGGACCAAAGTGCTCCTCCAGTAAATCCTCATGATTTTTTACATCAGACCAATCGGTGACAAAAATATTGGCCGTAACACCATATCCATCGCTATTGTCGATACTGGAGACAATCTCTAACCCTTTTGATTTTGATAACTTTAAAATAGCATCTTTGAACCTAGTAGCTATTCCTTTATTTAATAATGGCGCAACCTTTTGTTGTGCTACATACTCTTTTACCTGTGAGATAAATTTATCGCCATTATGATCATTTGGCACAATAATTATTCCTGGCTTTGTGCAGAACTGCCCGGAGCCAAGTAATGCTGAATCGATTGTTGCTTTCGCTAATTCATCAGCTTTTTCACTTAACGCAGTTGGCGTAAAGAAAACTGGATTCAAAGATCCCATCTCGGCATAAACTGGAATCGGTACTGATCTCTCTTGCGATAATCTAATTAATAATTTTCCAACCATGGCAGATCCAGTAAAGCCAATTGCGCTTACCTCTGGCGCCTTAGCCAGCCAATGAGTAATCTCTGGATTTTCTCCTTGGATGATGGCAAATAATTCTTTTGGTAATCCTTGGGAAGTAAGGCCCTTTATAACTGCTTCATAAACAATCTGACTGGTATTTGGATGTGATGGGTGTGCTTTCACAATTACTGGGCAACCTGCAGCCAGCGCTGAGGCGCTATCACCCCCAGCTACAGAAAATGCCAGTGGAAAGTTTGATGCTGCAAATACCGCAACGACACCTAGCGGTTGTTGAGATTTTCTTAAGTCAGGACGAGCAACTGGTAGAAAATTTGGGTCTGCTAAATCAATAATAGGTAAAAGATGTCCACCATCTTTAACTAAATTAGCAAATGCTCTAATTTGAATAACTGTCCGCATGACTTCACCAGTTAACCTTGGCAGTGGTAGCGCTGTTTCTAAATTGGCAGTTTGAGCCAAATTATCTTTTTCAGCCTCGATCGCATCTGCAATCGCATTTAATACTGCAGCTCGCTGCGTTGGCGTGGTTGCTGAAAGTTTATGTTTAGCATTCGCAGCAGCCTTAATCGCAGCATTAGTCTGAGCTTGATCCCATTCCAAGATTTCAGAGCCAACCGGCTGACCAGTTGCTGGATTTTTCGCGGTAAAAGTTTTACTCATTTGCTAACTATAACTTAGTAGTTTTAATATTTAATTCTAAATTTATCTCAATATTTAGGAGCATTTCGAGTTCTTTCAATCTTAGGCCTACGTAAATTGCGCTTACTCCAGCAAATATTATGCCAATGACGTCTGCCATCTTGATCATGCTCTAACCAGGCAACTGTGTGCGGAGTAGCCATCGGAATTAATTGGTCACATCCTGGGCAACGGTATGGTTTATTTGAGGAGGAGCCACTGATTCTCCTGACTATATAAATCCCATCATCATGCTCTTCAATCGCATCACTGGCAGTTGTGATCTCATTCTCATCAAAATTATTTGAGGGCTTACTCTTACCTTTTGGCTTATTTCTACGGGGACTCACAGGCTTATTCTCCCAATTAAATTGAGTAATCAATACCAATTAGGGAAAGATGTCGCCATGAGCACTAATCCAGCAATACAGGTACGGGGCTTAGTAAAAAAGTATGGTGATAAG
>JBJTJQ010000020.1:0-16341 GCA_046095545.1 Candidatus Nanopelagicus sp. | reverse complement strand
ACCTATCGTTCAATTATTCTGCCACTTTCAATTCCAGCATTTGTGGTGGTTTTGATCTGGCAATTTACCTCAGCTTGGAATGACTTCCTATTTGCTATTTTCTTAACTGGCGGCTCGCCTAAGTTATCGGTAGCAACGACTGCACTTAACTTTATTACTGGCTCAACAAATCAGGTTTATTACGGAGTAAATATGACCGCCTCATTAATTGTCTCCCTTCCAACCTTGATCGTTTACATCTTCCTAGGTCGTTACTTCCTACGAGGATTGCTCTCCGGTTCACTTAAGGGTTAATCATGGCGATTGCAGTTGAAGTCTTTGATTCAAGGCGCAATCAACTAGGTGAAGGTCCAACTGCAACTGGGGATAGAAATAACCATATTCAATGGTGTGATATCTATGGAAAAGCGGTTAGATCCCGTGATCTTGTAACTGGAAATATCGATGAGTACTTTTCTGAACAACATATTGGATTTCAAATTCCAAGAAGTAAGGGCGGTGAGATCTTAGGAACTGCGGATGGGCCAGTGCTGCGTGATCGTGATGGCCAAATCCATAAGTTGCCCACTAGAGCTGATGTGGATGGCGACAACCAATCTGGGGTGATTCGCTGGAATGATGCCAAGGTTTGCCCAGATGGAAATTTATTTTTAGGATCGATGGCATATGAAAATCAAACAGATCAAGGTGCTTTTTATCGATTAAGTGAAGATGGCAAAAAATTAGAGCGATTATTTGGTTCGGTTGGAATCTCAAATGGCATGGATTGGTCGGTAGATCTAACTCGAATGTTTTATATAGACACATTGTCGATGCGGGTAGATCAGTTTGATTATCAAAATGGTCAAATCTCAAATCGCAGGCCATTAGTTCAAATATCCGATGGCATGGGATTTCCAGATGGTATGTGCTCTGATGCAAATGACAATCTTTGGGTGGCTTTTTGGTTGGGATCTTGTGTTAGATGTTTTGATGGTAAAACTGGGAAACAATTAGATGAGATTAAATTACCTGCCCAAAAAGTAACCTCATGTGTTTTTGCAGGTGAAAAATTAGATAAGTTAATTATTACCTCAGCGGTTGGAAATCCTGGTGAGCAAATGGATTTAGAGCAATATCCACAATCAGGCTTTACCTTTATTGCATCCCCCGGAGTGGTTGGAAAAAAGACAACACTTTTTGGTGCTTAATTGAGCACTGATCTATTTACCTTTGGCGAGGCTCTATCTGTCTTTATCTCAACTGATACTGATTCAGTAATGAGTGCAAAAAGTTTTGAACGGGTTACAGCTGGGGCAGAGGTTAATGTGGCGGTAGCAATCTCCCGCCTTGGTCTTAAATCCCAATACTTTTCTAGATTTGGAAATGATCAACTGGGTTCAGTAATGCTGGCAGATATTGAAGCTGAAGGTGTTGATGTCTCGCTGGTAAAGCGGGTTAACTCCTATACCGGTGCGATGGTGAGAAATCCAGGAAAATCTGCCCCAGTTGAGTTGAGTTACTTACGAAAGGGCTCTGCAGCTTCAACGATTGAGCCAGAAGATATTTTAGATTCTTATATTTCTTCAGCTAGATGGCTTCATACCACAGGTATTACCTGTGCAATCTCAACTACGGGAGCAAAAACTGTGAAAACTGCCTTAGAAAAGGCAGCATCTTTAAATATCAAATCTAGTTTTGATTTAAATATTAGAAGAAAGTTATGGAGTGAAGCAGATGCCAGCAAAGTTTTAGCGCCTCTGTCTAAAGATGTTGAGTTATTAATTGGTGGTGAGGATGAGTACAGAGCAGTTTTTGGTGCTCAAGAGGCTAAAAATGTATTAGCAGAGGCAAATAAACGAGGGTGCAAGATTGCAGTTATGACAAAAGGTGATCAGAAAATGAGATTTAGTATTGATGGAAGTTACGGTGAATTAGAGCCTCCTAAGGTGGTTGCAGTAGATCCGGTGGGATCTGGGGATGCCTTCACCGGTGGAGTTATCGCTGGTTTGTTAAGTGGCATGTCTGCGCAGCAAGCACTTGAGCAGGGAAGTATCTGTGGAGCGCTGGTTGCAAGTATGTTTGGGGACTGGACTGGGATTCCAACTGGTGTTGGTGGTGTAGTAAACACTCAGATCGCACAAAAGGTAAGGGGTAGGTAGTGAAGGCGCTGGACAAATTACTCTCTGAAAAAATGATGACCTTAGTTAGGTGCAACTCACAGCAAGAAGGTCAGGAGATGGCTGATGCATTAGTTGATGCTGGAGTTAAGATCATTGAGATTACCTTAACCACACCAGGTGCTTTGAAGATTATTGAAAAACTATTAAAAAATAAAGATTTGCTAGTTGGTGCTGGCACAGTTAGAACAGTTAAAGATGTGAAGAAGGTTGAATCTATTGGTGGGAAATTTATTGTCTCACCCGATACAAATGAGGATGTAATTGAGGCAACTAAGAAATTAAAACTTGTCTCTATGCCCGGAGTCTCAACCCCAACCGAGGTTGGAATTGCAGTAGATGCCGGCGCTGATATTTTAAAGCTCTTCCCAGCCTCAGTGTTGGGTCCAAATCATTTAAAGTCTATTAGAGAACCATTTCCAAACAATCGCTGGTGTCCGACTGCGGGGGTTACCTTAGAGTCAATCCCTAAGTGGTTTGAGGCTGGCGCTGACTTAGTTGGCTTGGGCGGTCCGCTTACCAAGGATGGTGCTGCTGGCGTTAGAAAAAATGTAATTGCTTTTAAGAGTGCCATAGAGGCTGCAAGTAAGGTAGTTTATAAACATGAAGTTAGCCAATAAACATATATTTGTAACAGGTGGTGCCAAGGGAATTGGTGAGGCCATTGTTAGAGATGCAGCTGCTGAAGGTGCTGCCGTATCCTTTATTGATATAGATGTAGCAGGTGGTGAAAAATTAGTCGCTGAGTTATCTGGATTAGGCCAAAAAATTTTCTTTGCAAAGGCTAATGTTGGCAGTTTTGAGGAGTTAAAAGCAGCTTTTAATCAGGCAGTTAGCAAGTTTGGTGAGGTAACTGGAGTTGTAAATAATGCTGGTGTTAACTCTCATGCCGATCCAGTAAGTATGACTGATAAAGAGTGGGATGATTTTTTTGCAATTGATATGAAACCGGTTTGGTTAACGGCAAAATTGGCACTTCCTGCAATGCGAAAAGCTAAAGGCGGCTCAATTGTAAATATCTGCTCCATTCATGGCCGGCTTACCTACCCAGGATTTTTCCCATATGGCGCAGCAAAATCAGCTGTTCTTGGTTTAACAAGAAACTTAGCATTGGATGAAGGAAAGCATGAGATCAGAGTCAATGCTGTATCACCTGGCTACATACTCACCGACTTAACTAAAGGTTGGTTGGCCGCTGAATCTGGCAGAACTGAGCGAGCAAATGCAATTCAACCAATGGGCAGAATGGGTGAACCAAAAGAGGTTGCCAAGGTTGTAATTTTTTTACTTTCCGATAAATCTTCATATGTCAGCGGCTCTGACTGGGCGGTAGATGGCGGATTAGGAGCAAGATCAGCATGATTTTAAAGGGTGAGCATTTATTTGTAACTGGTGGTGCTGCAGGAATTGGTGAGGCGCTAGTAATTGGTGGAGCTAAAGAGGGTGCCAAGGTTTCATTTGTTGATATTGATGATGCAAAGGCAAATGCACTAGTTGAGAGGCTAAGTAAAGAGGGTTACCAAGTTCAGTATCAAAGAGCGGATGTTTCAAAGTTTGAAACCTTTAAAGCCGGATATGACAAGTTAGTTGCAACCTTTGGCCCAGTAACAGTTGCAGTTTCAAATGCAGGCCGCAACTCATACGCTGATGCTGTTGAGTATGCAGAAGAAGAGTGGAATGACTTCTTTGCACTTGATCTTAAATCTAGTTGGTATTTAGCAAAGTTGTGCCTGCCAGATATGAGGCAAAAAAAGTATGGCTCAATTGTTAACATCTCATCTATCCATGGCCGCATGTCTAGACCAAACTTCTTTCCTTACTCTGCAGCCAAAGGCGGCATCATCGGATTATCTAGAAACTTAGCTCTAGATGAGGGCAAATATGGAATTAGAGTTAACTCAGTCTCTCCTGGAACCACCGCAACTCCTTTGTTGAAGAGTTATATGGAGAAGTTTCCGGATGAAAAAGCACATGCGTTATCAGTTGCCCCAAATGCCAGATTTGGATCCCCTGAGGAAATTGCAAATGTAATCTTGTTTGCTCTCTCTAAAGATGCATCCTTTATAACTGGTGCAGATCTAATGGTTGATGGCGCACTGCATGCTCGATATGCCTAATTTCTAATATTTACAAATTCAGGCGTTAATTCGCTTAAGTTTTTTACACCCATTAACTTCATGGCAGTTTCCATTTCAAACCTCAGAATTTCAACAACTTTCTTCACGCCATCTTTGCCAGCTGCCATAGCACCATAAAGATATGCACGGCCAATCAAAACTGCATCGGCACCAAGTGCGATAGCAGCTAACACATCTGCGCCGCTCATTATTGCGCCATCTAGATAAACCTCAGGGCCCACACCTTTTGCACCTACAGCTTTTCTTACCTCCGGTAATAATTCAAGTGGCACTACCGATCGATCTAATTGTCTACCACCATGATTTGAAAGCACTATTGCATCCACACCTAGTTTGGCCAACTCAGCTGCATCGCTAACATTCTGAATACCTTTAATTATAAGTTTTCCCTGCCAAACTGAACGTAGCCACTTAACATCCTCAAAAGTTACCGCTGGGTCAAATACAGTGGCAGCTATTTCAGATAACGGCTTATTGAAGTTTCGAAAAGTTGCGAATTCAAGTGGGGCAGTAGTTAATAAGTTAAACCACCATTTTGGCTTTAGTGCCATATCAAAAAATGTTTTAAACCTAATTTTTGGCGGAACTGTTAAACCATTTCTCATGTCACGCCATTTGATTCCGCCAACAGCAGTATCAACAGTTAACATTAAGCCTTCAAAACCTGCAGCTTTTGCTTCTTCAATAAATTTAAGACTTTGATTTCGATCTCGCCATAGATACAACTGGAACCATCTACGGACATTTGGAACTTGTTGACCAATCTCAACTGACGATGTAGTTCCCATTGTAGAAAGGTTATAAATCAATCCATTTTCTTCACAAATCTTTGCCACCATTACTTCGCCCTCGTAATGCATCATTCTGGTGTAACCAGTAGGCGCAAAAATAATTGGAAGTGCACATTTTTCACCAGCTATAGAAGCTGTAAGGTCAATTTTAGATACATCTCTTAATACTCTGGCTCTGAATTCAACTCTAGAATAAATAGATTGACTTCTCGCGTAAGCTAGCTCATCATTTGCGCCACCGTCCACATAATCAAAAACTGCCTTTGGTACTCGTTGTTTTGCTAGTAATCGCATCTCAGCCAAATTGACAACATTATTTAATTTTCTATCAGGTCTTGGAAATTTAGGCAGCGACCATCCCAGTAGTGGTTTAATATTCCTCCAACGCGGTAGTTGTCGTTTCATACCTAAACCTTCAATCTATAAAACTTTTTAGCTGTATTTGACCAAAAACTATCTTGCTCTGCCATTGTGAGTTGACCGGTTAATTCTTCCATTAGATTTATGGTTTGGCTGTAAGTGGCGGCTAGCAAACATACGGGCCAATCTGAACCAAACATCATCCGACTTGGTGTGAACGATTTGAGAATGTGGTCAAAATATGGGCGGAAAGTCTCAATACTCCAATCACTCCAGTTGGCCTCTGTAAACAAACCTGAGACTTTGACCGATACATTCTCATTTGAAGAAATTTCACTAATTTGATCTGCCCAAGGTTGGAATTCACCTTTTGCCATATATGGCTTGGAAATATGATCCAAAACAAAAATATTGTTGGGAGAGCGCCTAACCATCTCAACTGCCGCTGCCAACTGAGGTGGTCTAGTTAAAATATCAAAGGTAAGTCCATATTCACCAACTCTATGGATATTCCTTACGACATCTTCTCGTAACAACCAATTCGGATCGCTCTTATCTTGCGCCATATCTCTGATCGAAACTAATTTATCCCCACCTTTATGGTTTAGATATTTATCAAGTTGGGGTCTAATGTCCGCACTCTCTAGATCTAACCAACCTACTACTGCACAAACCTTAGGATTAGACATCGATAGATCCAATAGTTCAGGAGTCTCATCGATTAGTGGAACGGTCTGAACTACCACCGTGTAATCAATGGATGCTTTTTGTAACTCTGGTTCAAGCTCATTCATTAAAATTGTGCGAGATATTGGCTTTAGTTCATCGCCTTGCATCCATGTTTGTGGGCGAACATCTAGATCCCAAATGTGGTGATGTGAATCAATGCGCATAATTAGAGGATTCTACTCATTACAGTTTTAATCGCCTCTTCACACTCACCCCAAATACTAGCTGTCTTATCTACGCCACCACCATTATTCCACTCTAATCGTTTAATTATTGCAGCACGCATCAAAATAAACTCATTGCGATCAATGACCGCACCATTTAATTTTGCTCCTACTGATTTTATAGGTTGTTCAAAAAAGATATCTGGAAGCGTATCTGATTTAGGATCAACACCTAAGCGACTATTTATATCTCGCTGTATGGCTAATCGAGCTAAACCTAACTCGAACAATTTTTCCATGTTGGTTTGAATTCCAGATATAGATTTGACTAAATTTATAATATCTGTGCTTTGTAATTCTCTTGTTGGCGGTGCTGCATAAATACAAATACCAAGTGCATCTAATGCTGACCAAAGCAACCAGAGGTCACCAATACTTTTTTCTCTTCTTTTATCTAAAGTGCCTAGCGGTAATCCACCTTCAGGAATTCCAAATTCTTTTCCAAACTCTACATGTCTTCTCCAAGCCCAGTCTGGGTCAAAGTCAATATCATGCTCAATTACGTCATATCTTGGCCCTGATGGATTGAGTGCCATTGCTAGGAATAATCCTTGATTACCTCTGCCGTCCCATGGCGGAATTGCCATTCCTTTTATTTGATTAAAGCCACTTGTAAGTCTTTTCGAAGCGACCTTGTTAACCAATTTTTTTACAGTTTTTCGAGAATTTACTTTATCTTGAGCTAAAAGCGCTGCAATATAAATGTGCTCAACTCCGACTTCATTGCAGTATGAGTTGAATTCAATTAATTTTTCGATATCACCCTCGCCATATTGTGAAAGCAAAGCGGTGATACTTAATTGGTGTTGACGACCACCATCAACTGGTCCATCTTCAACAAGGTATGACTTAAGGCATTGTTGTGGGCAACCTGGACAACTATTTACACCATCATCTTTCAAATATGGCAAAAATGCACTTGGATCAAAATCATCTACTACTTGCGGTAAATCTTGACCAAAATTCTTGCCAGCCATATAGCCGACTAGTGAACTGTTTGCCCACACTCCAAATCCCGGTGCATCATGTTCTGACTTCGTTAGAGGATTACTTTCAAGGCCAGCAATGTATTTATCTGTTACTTGCTTAACCCCAGGATTGACTGAACTATCAGTGGTACCAGAAATCGATAAGTACTTAAGATTCATTCGACCAAATACTGCACCCAACCCACCCTGTGAGGTTGCAAATCCATAATCACAAACCACAGATGCACTCAAAACTTGTTTTTCACCAAACTTGCTTATTGTCAATGTGGTTAAGGTGTTCTCCCGCTTTACTTTGTCGATAGTTTCCCATACCGACAAGCCCTTTAACTTCTTAGCTTTTGGAAAATCAAACTCTAAAAATCCACGATCAGTAATTTCAACTCCAGTTAATGATTTTGAACTTCCAGTTACAGCAATTGCATCAACGCCGATTGAGTTTAGTGCATTTGCGAGCTTGCCTTGAATTTTGGATTCAATTAACCCACCAGATTGTGGAGAAACAGCAGAGATAATTGCATCTGATAGCCCAACTCCATTTTTACCGCCTAATATTCCCTTTGAGATAACAACAAAATTATTTCCAGATATGTTGCCTGCTAATGCCGCTACTAGAGGAACCGAAACAGGCATAAGTGGATTGCTCAAGTTAATTTCGATCTCATTATGTGAAAAATCACCAAGATCAATCAAAACTACCTTTGCCATATCACTCCTTAAATATTTTCAAAATCATATAGGCTTTGGTCATTAATTAGAAGGGTTAGATATGGCAAGAATAACTGGATTTAAAACTTTAGATATCAGATTTCCAACTTCAACGGAAAAACATGGTTCTGATGCAATGAACCCTGACCCTGATTATTCTGCGGCATATTTGATATTGCAAACTGACGATCCAAAACTTTCAGGACATAGTTTGGTTTTTACAATTGGTCGTGGAAATGATTTGCAGTGTAATTCAATAGCCCAACTAGCCGAGACAGTTGTAGGCGAGGAGCTTTCGACCTTAGAAAACAGAATTGGCCAAATTGGTAAAGATCTAGTTAGAGATTCACAAATTCGTTGGTTAGGGCCTGAAAAAGGAATTCCACACATGGCCGCAGGTGGCGTGGTGAATGCTTTATGGGATCTGATCTGCAAAATCAATGGTAAACCATTATGGAAGCAGCTCGCAGATATGTCACCAGAAGCCTTAGTTGAACTTATTGATTTCCGCCATATTTCAGATGCACTTACTCCTGCAGAGGCACTTGCAATTTTACAAAAAGCTCAGAGCGCAAGAGCATCTAATGAGAAAGTTTTATTAGAAAAAGGTTTACCCGCTTATACAACTACGCCAGGTTGGCTTGGCTACAGCGACGAAACAATGATTCGCTTGGCTAAAGAAGCAGTAGCTGATGGATTTACCTTGATAAAAATGAAGGTTGGTAGATCCCTTGAAAATGACATTCATAGACTAGAACTTGTCCGTAAAACTATTGGCAACGATGTTCGAATGGCTTGCGACGCCAATCAAGTTTGGGATGTCAATGAAGCAATTACATGGATTAAAAAAATTAGTCATGTAAACCTCTTCTGGGTAGAAGAACCAACCTCTCCAGATGACATCTTGGGACATGCCACAATTGCAAAAGCCATTTCACCAACCAAAGTTGCAACTGGAGAGCATGTTCATAACAGAATTATGTTTAAGCAAATGTTGCAAGCTGGCTCTATGTCATTTTTGCAGTTAGATGCAACCAGAACAGCTGGAGTTAATGAGAATGTTGCAATCATTTTGATGGCAGCAAAGTTTGGTGTCCCAGTATGTCCGCACGCTGGGGGAGTTGGACTATGTGAAATGGTGGCTCATCTAGCTATGTTTGATTCAGTAGCCGTTACCGGACATCATGACCAGCGTGTTGTCGAGTTCGTGGATCATTTGCATGAGCATTTTGTTATACCAACTAAAATAAAAAATGCTAACTACATTGCACCGTTAGAGCCTGGTGCAGGAGCTGAAATTAAGCAGCAATCTCTTATCGATTATGAATACACCTCAGGTTCAGTTTGGAAGTCTAGAAAATAAAAATAGGCCCAGCTTTTGCTGGGCCTATTTGATCTATTGATGATCAGTTTTATTATTAGTCGTATAGAACGGCTGCAATATCTGGATCGTCAATATTGGTCTTGTCGTACCAGTGGAAACCAGTGTCAATCAACTTAGGCAATGACTCGCCCGCAATTGCTTTCACAGCTGCTTCAACACACTTTGTTCCAATTCCAATTGGATCTTGAGTAATAGCACCAGCCATGGATCCATCACGGATTGCATCCTTTTGTGCCTTACCTGAGTCATAGCCAATAACTACGATCTTTCCAACCTTCTTGGACTCCTTAACACCATTTAGGACACCGATTGCAGATCCCTCATTAGCACCAAAGAAGCCTTTGATGTCTGGGTTAGAAGCAATGATTGCCTTGGTGATGTCGGTTGACTTAAGTTGATCTCCACCACCGTATTGGGTAGTAACGATCTTAATGTCTGGGTACTTGCTGTTGATTTGATCAGTGAATCCCTTAACTCGGTCAATACCGGTTCGAGATGTTTGATCGTGAGCAACGATTGCAACTTTACCTTTATTACCAATTAATGCAGCCATCTTGTCTGCAGCAAGTGCAGCGGATGCTACTGAATCGGTAGCAGCAGTTGTGACTGGAATGTCACTATCTACACCAGAGTCGAAACCAATTACAGGAATACCTGCAGCCTTAGCTTCTTCTAGTAGTGAGTTTGCAGCTTTTGAGTCAAGAGCAGCAAAGCAAATTGCGGCTGGCTTCTTGGCAAGTGCTGCCTGAAGTTGCTCAAGTTGCTTATCGACCTGTGACTCATTTTCTGGACCTTCATAGGTCATAGTTACATTGTTAGCCTCAGCAGCATTTGTGGCACCCAGTTGCACTGCTTGCCAGAATTGATGCTGGAAGCCTTTAGAAATGATGGCAACATATGGCTTGTCACCAGATGCGCTATCACTGCTTGAAGAACAACCAGTCAAAATTAGAGCCATTGCTGAAGCAACAACTCCTACTTTGTGAATTGCTTTCACTTTATTCCTTTCCATACATAGAAGATTCAGATTTACGTACTATCTGAATCTATTTATCTCCGGATGTTTGTCGAGCTGAGGCTACTGCCTCACGTCTACGACGAACGATATCGAGGTAAACAGCTAAGATGACGATAGCCCCCGTTACTACCGTCTGCCATTCTTGTGGTACTGAAAGCACACGCAGACCATTGGTTAGCGTAGAGATAACTAACGCTCCGATCACGGTTCCTATAATTTTTCCTTCTCCACCTCGAAGTGAAGTTCCGCCAATTACAACCGCTGCGATAGCCTCCAACTCATATCCCATACCCAAAGATGGTTGAGCTGAATTTAATCGAGCAGAAATCAATACTCCCGCTAAGCCGGCAGTTGCGCCACCAAACACATATACCCATATTTTCCACTTATCAACATTTACACCAGAAAGACGCGCCGCCTCTTCATTTGAACCAAGGGCAAATGTGTAACGACCAAAGGTTGTTTTTGTAAGTAATAAATGTGCAAGATATGCGACAAAGAAAAAAATCAAAACTATATTAGGGATTTCAAGCACTGGAACGATGGTTCCCATCGCAATTTCATTGAATCTTGGTGTGTCATTGAAATAAATTGGTTTTAAACCTGAAGCCACTAATGCAAGCCCTTTTGCTATATACAAAGTTCCCAAAGTGGCTATAAAAGGTGGGATCTTTAATCTGGCTATCAATATGCCATTAAGGGCTCCACCAAATGTTCCCGTTAATATTCCAACAATTATTCCAAGCCAGATCGGTAGCTCCCAATTTGTAATAATAATTCCAGTAGCAACTGCAGAGACTGTCATCATTGTACCCACAGATAAATCAATACCACCGGTGATAATTACAAACGTGGCACCTAAAGCCAATACACCATTAACGGTAGCTGCCAACAAAATTCCATTAATATTTGGAATTGTTAGGAAATTTTCAGAGGCAATTGAAAAGAAAATGATCATTATCACCAAGGAACCAAATGCCAGCACTCTTTGGAGTGCATCAGATCTAATCTTTAAGAACCTTGAAAACTTTAGCTTTTGCACACCGTCTCCTGTCTAGTTTCTCATCGTGGCAAATGCCATGATGCTTTCCTGGTTAGCTTCTTTAATTGAAAGCTCTCCAGTAATTCTGCCTTCGCACATTACTAAAATTCTGTGGCTCATTCGCAAGATCTCTGGAAGCTCGGAAGAGATCATAATTATCGATTTACCTTGGTCAATCAGATCATTCATTAATTTATAAATTTCACTTTTAGCTCCAACATCAATTCCACGTGTTGGCTCATCAAAAATTATTATTCTTGAATCAGTTGTTAGCCACTTACCAATAGCCACTTTTTGTTGGTTCCCGCCAGAGAGATTTCCTACTCGCTGTTTAGTTGTAGGTGTTCTAATGGAAAGATTCTTAACTTGTTGATTCGCAGCTTCTTGAATTTTTTTGCTAATTGTTAACCCAAATTTAGCAAACTTTTTATATACCCCTATAACTGTATTAGCCTCAATATCAAGGCCTAAAGCTAGTGCTAATTGTTTTCTATCCTCAGATAGATACCCCATACCATGTCTAACAGCATCTTGAGGTGTGTGGATTTTGACTTTTTTATTATCTATATAAATTTCTCCACTAGCTAAGCGATCAGCACCAAAAATTGTTCTTAGCACCTCAGTCCTACCTGCACCAACCAATCCAGCAAATCCCAAGATTTCACCTTTATATAATTTGAATGAAACATCTCTTACAAATCTACCGTTATTAAGATTCTTTACCTCGAGCACAACTTCTTGGTTGGTGCCGGATGATATATGAGGAGATTCTTGAAAAAGAGTTCTTCCAACCATCATTGAAATTATTTTTTCTACGGTTGCTTCTTTAGTATCAACAGTATCTACATACTTTCCATCTCTCATAACTGTTATGCGGTCAGAAATCTGCTTAAGCTCTTCAAGTCGATGAGAAATATATACAATTCCAACTCCTTTTGCTCGCAAACCTTTAATGACTGTAAATAGTTCACTAATTTCATTATTTGTAAGTGCAGCAGTTGGCTCATCCATGATTAAAACTTTTGAATTAAAAGACAAAGCTTTAGCAATTTCTACCATTTGTTGCTGCGCAACTGAGAGACCTTGAACTTTGCGGTTAGGATCTAGATCAAGATGTAATTGTTTGAAAATCTTGCTAGCTTCAGCAGCAAGTCCGCTATCATTTAAAATAAATTTAAATTTTCTAGGTTCTCTTCCAATAAAAATGTTTTGAGCAATCGTTAAATCCGGCATCAGATTTAACTCTTGATGAATTATGCTTATTCCTAAATCTTGGGCACTCCGTGGGCCATCTAGCACGATGGGCTGTCCATCTAGTAAAACTTCGCCACTGTCTGCTTTAGCAATTCCCGATAGAATTTTTACTAAAGTAGATTTTCCAGCACCATTTTCCCCAACCAATGCATGTACTTCACCGGAGCGCAGATCAAATCTTGCTTTATCCAAAGCTAAAACGCCTGGATAACGTTTTGAGACATTTTCCATGCTTACTAAATTACGAGCCAATCCCAATACCCCTTAGATCGAGTGACAGGCCATCATGAATTCTTGCCCCTTGCTACCTACCCAGCAAGCAATTTTGATTAAGAAACAATAACGTTTTTGTGACTACCAAGGCTGGTTTCTAGATTGCCATAGTGGTTTGATTGCCGCATGAAAGCAATTGCTATTACAGCCCCGAACCAATTAGAGCTTATTGAAATTGCCGATCCAACCCCAGGAAACTCTGAAGTAGTGGTTGAGGTTGCTGCGGTTGGCATTTGTGGCACTGATTTACATATTTTTGAAGGAGAGTTTGCTCCAAAGCTACCAATTGTCCCTGGTCATGAAATGAGCGGTGAAGTAGTGGCGATTGGGAGTGCAGTTAAGGGAATTAAAGTGGGGGATCGAGTTGCGATAGATCCATCTTTACATTGTGGAGAATGTTTTTATTGTCGCCGTGCTCGAGGTAATTTGTGTGAAAACTGGAATGCGTTGGGTGTAACTTTTCCAGGTGCGGCTGCACAGTATTTATTGTCACCTCAGAAAAATATCCATAAGTTGCCAAGTGGAGTCGATTTGAAATCAGCTGCACTGATTGAGCCGCTCTCATGTGCAGTAAGGGGATTTGATCAATTACCACGAAATCCTGGCTCTCACTATTTAATATATGGCTCTGGCACTATGGGTTTGATGATGGCTGAGCTAGCTAGAATTAATGGTGCAGCCTCAGTTTCAATTGTGGATCTGAACTTAGACAAGCTAAAAACCGCAACTATTTTGGGGTTTACCAATACCGCACAATCTGCAGATCAATTTGATCAACCACGAGGATTTGATGTAGTTATTGACTGCACTGGAGTGACAGCGGCAATTAAGGATGGATTAAAGCATGTTATGCCGGGTGGAACTTTTTTACAATTTGGAGTAGCTAGCGAAGGAGCTAAAGTTGAAATTGAGCCATTTTGGATTTATAACAAGGAAATTACTATTGTGGGTTCAATGGCCGTTTTGCACTCCTTTGATCGGGCGGTAGAACTTTTCAGTAGTGGTGTTTTAAATGCCGAGGTTATGATTTCCGATCGGTACCCACTTGATAAATATAAAGATGCATTGCTAGCTTTTAAGTCCGGTCAAGGTCGCAAGACGATTGTGCTTCCTAACTAATTTCTATGAAAGCGCTTCTTCTGTCAGCAATTGATCAGATTGCAGTTTCTGACCAACCGATTCCAAATCCAGAACCCGGTAAATCAGTAATTAAAGTTTTAGCCTCTGGTTTATGTGGCACGGATAGACATATTTTTAAGGGAGAGTATCCATCCAGCAAGCCGGTAATTTTAGGTCATGAATTTGGTGGCGTAGTAGATTCTGCCAGCCCAGATAGCAAATTTTCTGAAGGGGATTTGGTTTCAGTTGATCCAAATATAGTTTGCGGTAAATGTAGTGATTGTTTGGCAGGGCGAACAGCATTTTGTCCATCACTAACAGCCTTAGGTGTCAATATCAATGGCGGCTTTGCCCAGTATGCCTTAGTGCCTAACACGCAACTTTATAAAGTTAGTAATGGTTTAAATCCATTACATCTAGCATTTATTGAACCAACAGCATGCTGTATTCGTGGATTAGATATTGCACAGATGCAAGGTGGTGAAAAAGTAGCGGTGCTTGGGGGTGGTGTGATGGGTCAGATAATGGTTCAGTTGAGTAAATTAGCCAACGCCGCACAAATCACTATGGTCACTAGGCAAAAAGCCCGCCGAGAACTATCAACCTCACTAGGCGCCACAGATTCAGTAGACCCGCAAGATAAAAATTTTGAGTCCAAACTACAAAATTACGACATCGTTTTTGAATGTGCCGGAGTTGTAGAAACCTTTAATTTAGCCCAAAAAATAGCTCGCCGTGGTGGATCAATTGTGGTGCTCGGTTTAACTACCGAGAAAACAATGGTTGAATTTAATCCATTTCAGCTTGTGGTTAATGAGTTACGTATCCAAGGTTCTTTTTTGAATCCTCTAACACAACGGCGAGCTGCGGACTTAGTTGATTCTGCGAAATTGCAGCTAGATCCTCTAATTTCGCGAACATTAACTTTGCCCGAAGTTCCAGAGATTCTAGATAAGCCACCTGGGCAAGGTGATATTAAATATGTGGTGGTACCTTAATTCAGGCCGCTGAGTTTAAAGTGTTATCACAGGTTTTCGGAGGATTAGTAACCATCTTTCCAATTTCATCATATAAAGATGCGACCGCAGTTTGATTTTGACTTTGAATTGCTTGAGGAAACTGCACCAAAAGTAAAGCTGCTTTATAACTCCACGCAGCTATATCTCTATCAAGTGATTTTTGAGCAAGTACTGACAATCTTGCAGCAGCGAGCTTGGTATTTTCGATAATTTTAGCCTCGATTTCATTCTGATTTGTATAAGTGTTATCGACCTGTACCGAGGCTACTGCGTTAATGATGGTAGCGCATTCACTACTTCGAGGCGGATTCCAAGACTTGCCAATATCTGTACCTTGATTTGGATCTAATTGTTGATAGCTGGAGACTGGCTTATCATTCTTTCTATCTTCGAAATAAATAAATCCAATAGCAACAAAAGCCACAAGCATAATTACAAAAGCGAATAGAAAATATTTCTTCATTAACTTTGAGCTTCTAAAATAAACACAGCAAATAAAACAAGCACCATGGTGTAATTCTAGATATAAGTATCAATTAGTGCTAGGACAAATAGATTATCTATCGAAATTTAATTGGTTTATCTCATTCGGCCCAATCCCACAGCAACCGCCAATAATTTCAGCACCAGCTTCAATCCACTCATTTACCAATTTTTTACTAAATCCTGTTGTCGCACTCCCTGTCCAAACCTTATTTTTTGCATCCCAAACCCTTCCTGAATTGGGATAGACAATAAAAGGTTTACTTGATCGGGCAGAGCGTAATAGCTCTGAAATTAACTCTGGATTGGTGCAATTTATCCCGACCGCCATTGCTTCATCGGCTAAATCAACTGCGCTTCGAAAACTCTGCCCAGCATTTGTTTTATTACCCTCCGTGCAAGAGTAGGAGATCCAAAATGGGGTTGGGCAATCTCTAAGTAGCTCCAGTAGTACCTCAACCTCAAAGGTGTCAGGCATAGTCTCAAGTGCTAAGTAATCTGGCGCAGTTGAGATCAATATTTCAAGCCGCCTGGCATGAAAATCTTTAATAGCTGCTTTACTTACTCCGTAATTTCCCTTGTACTCAGAGCCATCGGCAAGGGATGCACCATATGGGCCAACAGATGCTGCCACCTTCACATCTTTGCCGCTAT
>JBJTJQ010000019.1:0-14599 GCA_046095545.1 Candidatus Nanopelagicus sp. | reverse complement strand
TGGGGTAAGAACTATGCATTCTTTGGCGCCCCAGTTGAGTTGTTTATTTATATCCATAAAAGTCTTCATATTTACGCCGCTTCTGATGCAGGTTTGATGATGCAAAATTTAATGCTTTCAGCCCACGCTCATGGTCTTGGTACCTGCGCTCAGGGAGCAGTCAATATCTGGGATGATGCAATTCGTAAAGAGTTTGATATTTCAAAAGATTACCGACTGCTTAGTGGATTGGCCATCGGATACCCAAGTGACGCACCCGTTAACCAATTTCAAGCAAATAGAATTAGCGCAGATGAGATGATTGTTAGGCCAAAGAAGAGGTGATTGTAAAGTAAATGAAAGTTAAGGACTCCTCTCGTCGAGCTCATTTTCCTGCAATAATTGAAAAGCACGGTAAAAGCATTAACCATTGGATTGCAATCGTAAAAAAACTTGAAGCAGAAAAATACCCAGCTCAGATTGCGCACTTAAAAACTAAGTATGGCTTCTCTCAAACTCATGCAAATGCCTTGGTAATGTTTACCAAAGGCTCCAAATCTTCAAAAAAAATACGCCAATCACAGTGAGTATTACAAATCAATAGATCCCCAACAAGCCAAAACTGTTAAGAGAATTTTTCGTTCAATATTGCGCAAGTATCCTAAATTAGAGCAGGTGATTGCTTGGAATCAACCAATGCTAAAGCATGAGGGTAGATATATCTTTGGCGTTTCAACGGCTAAGAACCATATTCTGATAGCACCATTTGATGCCAAGGTATTTAAGCAAATTACTCCATATTTTATCGATTTTAAAATTAACAAGAAAACTATCGCTGTGCCTAATGATTGGTCAGTTGATACCCGTGCCCTGCATAAACTGATTGGCCTATCGATTACAAAAAAGAGGTAAGTTTCTTCTTAATCTAATTTAGGCTTTTTCCTACTCGCCTTTAATGAACTTAAACCATGTGGGATTAATTCAGTTATGGCAACTGTGAACATAATGCCAGCAACTAGGGTTAGCAACTTTGCTACTAAAATCTCCGACAATGCCGCACTCTCATAAAGCACTACAGCTGCTCCAGAAATTTCAGCAACTGTGGCAGCAGCAACTAACGCAAATACCTTTTTTGAACTCATGCCAGCCGCAACTGCGGTAACAGCTATTGCTAGCCCTTCTGGAATATTGTGTAGTGATAGGGCTAAAGCTGCTACTACTCCAGATTGAAAATCAACAATTGCAGTTGATATTGCAACTGAGCCCTCTGGAAAATTGTGCAAAGTCAGAGCTGCGGCAACCAATACGGCTGATTTTTCTAACTTACTTCCTGCCACGTCTAATTTATCTGATAAAAATCTCAGAGCTAAAACAACCAATACACCAATTACTAGCCATAAAATTATAGATCCACTGGATAATCCGACCTTATTTGCAGTTGGAATTAGTTCAAAAGCGCTAAGTAAAATCATCGCCCCAGCTGCAACTAGCAAAGAGGCGGCAACTAAGTATTGAGATAGATTTTTTCTAACTGCAACTATTACCCAGCCAATCATGGTGGCCAGGGCCGCAAGAAGTGAGAGGATAAAACCAACTTGGTTATTATCTAGGTTAATCACAAGGCTACCGTTAGAACTTATTTCACCAAGATTGGTGAATAAATCCTAATTTGAAAATCTGGGTTAGAACTCCCAGTCTTCATCTTTTGTTGCCTCATGCTTTCCAATTACATATGAAGAGCCTGAGCCAGAGAAGAAGTCATGATTCTCATCTGCGTTAGGTGATAAGGCAGACATAATCGCTGGATTTACCTGAGTACTCTCATGTGGGAAGAGGGCTTCAAAACCTAGATTCATCAAAGCCTTGTTAGCGTTGTAATGGAGGAAGTGCTTAACATCCTCGGTAAGTCCTAGTGGATCATAAAGATCTGCTGAGTACTTAATCTCATTTTCATATAACTCAAGTAGTAAGTCATAGGTATAAGCCTTAATCTCTGCGCGATAGGCAGGAGTTTCTAACTCCATACCTTTCTGGAACTTATAGCCAACGTAATAACCATGTACTGCTTCATCACGAATAATTAAACGAATTAGATCAGCAGTGTTAGTTAATTTCGCTCTAGATGACCAGTACATAGGTAGATAAAAGCCGGAGTAAAACAGGAATGACTCAAGCAGAGTGGAGGCTACTTTGCGCTTTAATGGATTATCGCCTCGGTAGTAATTCAAAACAATCTCAGCCTTGCGCTGTAAATTCACATTCTCTTCCGACCATCTAAATGCATCATCAATTTCAGCTGTTGCACTCAGCGTTGAAAATATTGAAGAGTAGCTCTTAGCATGAACTGATTCCATAAATGAAATGTTGGTGTAAACCGCCTCCTCATGCATGGTTAAGGCATCTGGAATTAAAGTCAGCGCACCGACAGTTCCTTGAATTGTGTCTAACAATGTAAGACCGGTAAATACTCGCATAGTTAAGGCTTGTTCCTCTGGTCGCAAAGTTGCCCAAGATGGAATGTCATTAGAAAGAGGAACTTTTTCTGGCAACCAGAAGTTAGAAGTCAAGCGATTCCATACCTCAAGATCAATTGGATCTTCGATCTTATTCCAATTAACCGGACGAGTGATTTTGCTAGCTAACTTCATCTTCTTATCACTTTCGCTTGAACTAATTAACATATCACTCATAGCATGCAACTCACGCAATCTGAAACTTCTGTTCCCTCTAGTGCCATCTGCCTAATTCTAATGTAGTAGATGGTCTTGATCCCAGCTTTCCAAGCTGTGATCTGTGCCTTATTGATATCTCTAGTTGTAGCAGTATCTTTAAAGAACAAAGTCAAAGATAAGCCTTGATCCACATGTTGGGTGGCGGCAGCGTAGGTAGCAATTATTTTTTCTGGACCAATTTCATACGCATCTGCGTAATACTCCAAATTATCATTTGTAAGGTATGGGGCTGGATAGTAAACCCGACCCAACTTTCCTTCTTTTCTAATCTCAATCTTAGATGCCACTGGATGAATTGAACTAGTTGAGTTATTGATATAAGAGATTGAACCAGTAGGTGGAACAGCTTGCAGATTTTGATTATAAATACCGTGCTTCTTAATCTCTTCACTCAGCGCCTTCCAATCATCTTGAGTTGGAATGGCAATATTTGATTCAGTAAATAATTGAGCAACTCGCGCAGTCTTTGGTTTCCACTCTTTTTCAATGTATTTTCTAAAGAACTCACCAGAGGCATACTTAGAATTCTCAAAGCCTACGAAAGTTTTATTTCGCTCTTTTGCAATCTTATTTGAAGCCGTTAGGGCATGGAACAAGATTGTATAGAAGTAAATATTTGTAAAATCCACGCCCTCCTCAGAGCCATAATGAATTCGCTCACGAGCTAGATAACCGTGCAAATTCATTTGACCTAAACCAATTGCATGGGATTTATCATTACCATCTTTTATGGAGGTAACAGATCCAATATTACTTAAATCAGATACCGCCGTTAGCGCCCGGATCGCAGTTTCAACTGTTAAAGGAAAGTTTGGTGAATCCATTGTCTTGGCGATGTTCAATGACCCCAAGTTGCAGGAGATATCTTTACCAACCTGGTTATAACTTAAATCCTCGTTATAGGTAGTTGGCGTATTAACCTGCAAGATTTCTGAGCATAGGTTAGACATGTTGATTCGACCGGCGATCGGGTTGTCCCGATTTACCGTATCTTCATAAACGATGTATGGATATCCTGATTCAAATTGCAACTCCGCAATAGTTTCAAACAACTTTCTAGCATTAATCTTGGATTTACGAATTCTGGCATCATCGACCATCTCTTGGTACTTCTCAGTGATACTGATATCACTCATTGGTATGCCATATACCTTCTCCACATCATATGGTGAGAACAGATACATATCCTCATTGGTTCTAGCTAGATCTAAAGTAATATCTGGAATTACCACGCCCAAACTTAAACTCTTAATTCGAACCTTTTCATCAGCATTCTCACGCTTAGTATCTAGGAACTTTAAAATGTCTGGATGATGAGCATTTAAATAAACCGCGCCTGCCCCTTGGCGAGCACCTAATTGATTTGCGTAACTAAAAGCATCCTCCAACATTTTCATAACTGGAATTACACCTGAAGATTGTCCTTCAATCTTCTTAATTGGTGCTCCACTCTCTCTAATATTGGTTAGCAGTAGTGCAACTCCGCCACCACGCTTTGATAATTGCAATGATGAGTTGATAGATCTAGCGATCGATTCCATATTGTCTTCGGTTCGAAGTAAGAAGCAGGAAACAAGTTCACCGCGTTGGGCTTTACCGCTATTTAAAAA
Organism: Candidatus Nanopelagicus sp.; assembly: GCA_046095545.1. Lineage (GTDB taxonomy): Bacteria > Actinomycetota > Actinomycetes > Nanopelagicales > Nanopelagicaceae > Nanopelagicus. Next base: position 10,278 of record JBJTJQ010000019.1, on the reverse strand, counting down.
TGTTGGTGTCGCTGGTTGGAATCTGCCAGAGATAATCTCAGCAACTAGTGTCATGGCACGTTGCTCATCGCCTTCAGCTAGCAATAAGGCGGTCATAACGATTCGATCTTCAAATCGCTCTAGGTAGCGATTACCATCAAAGGTCTTTAGCGCGTAGCTGGTATAGAACTTAAAGGCACCTAGGAAGGATTCAAATCTAAACTTAAATGAATAGGCGTAATCATGGATCTTGGTGATAAATTCAAATGAGTACTTATCTAGCAATTCCTTTTCGTAGTACTCCCCCTCAACCAAATAATCCAATCGCTCTTTTAGGTTATGGAAAAATACAGTGTTCTTATTTACATGTTCTAAGAAATACTGACGTGCCGCTTGACGATCTTTTTCAAATTGGATTTTGCCATCTGCCCCATACAGGTTGAGCATGGCATTTAGCTCATGGTAGTTATAGCTCGAGTCTTTCGGCTTCTCCATTAAAATTGCTTCCACATTAAATCCATTCTCTCTTTGACCGTCGTTACATCATGTGGGGTGCCGATTAGCTCAAACTGGTAGAGCAACGGAACATTACATTTTTTGGCGATTAATTCGCCAGCGTAGCAATACTTATCCCCAAAATTTGTATTACCGGCGGCGATTACTCCTTTTATTAGATCACGATTCTTCTTAACATTTAAAAACTTTATTACCTGCTTGGGTACCCCGGACTCATCCTTACCATTTCCATAGGTTGGGGTTACCAACACATAGGGCTCGGCCATCTCGATCTGCTCACTTGCCTGTAATGGTATTCGCACCGCTGGCAGATCTAACTTCTCGACAAACCTCTTGGTGTTTTCAGAGACGTTGGAAAAGTAGACGATCCTAGGCATGTTGATTTCAAGACTACTTTAGGCAACCGACAGCTTTGAGATCATGTCTGGTCTAAAGCCTGACCAATGCTCATCTCCTGCTATTACCACTGGTGCCTGTTGATACCCCAGAGCTTTGATCATCTCGTAAGCGTCCTCATCTGTACTTAGATCCACGATCGAGTAATCGATTTTGCCCTTATCTAAATACCGCTTAGTAGTGTCACATTGGACACAGGAAGGCAGCGTGTAAACGGTTACTTGCATGAGCTCTCCTTAAATTTAGGGTCGCAAAATGCGCAACAAACAATGAAAGGTTAGGAATTGCCTTTACAGTATTTACGCTTCTTGCAGAGTTTCACTTCTTAATATTCCAAATTAAGAGCTCCGGTTTACTCGCAGGGGATGCGGTAGTGGGATAACGCCGGAAGGATCTGGATTTTGGCCTATTAAGTTGTGAAACACAACTATAAACCCGCACTATAGGTTTGTGTGGGAGCGACACGAGTTGTGGGTAAGGGTAAACCGACTCAATGAGCGCCAATCTGGCCGCTACAGCACGCATAAATGCCCTGCCAACCCTGCTGGGGTTCAACCTTACCGTCCACCTTGCCAAGGCAGTTAGCTCTTTCAGAGATTGCTAAGGGTGGTTACTCAAATGGATTAGGCGTAAGTACTAGCCAACTAAATCTGAGCACATTTTTTCAAAGGCTTGGGTATGAGCATCAACATCATTGATAGTGGTATCGGGACTAATTAAGGCCATATTATGAAATGGAGTAATTAGAAATCCATCATTTAGCATTCTAAGGTGAATATATTGCTCTAACTCAAACTCGCCTGCGTCAGCTGCTTGCCTGCCAGTTGTGGGGGCGGTTGGAGCAAAGATGTACTCAGCTCTTGCTCCTAAGCGATTAACTGTCCAGGGAAGCTTATATTTCTTAATTGCCTGCTCAACTCCATCTGCCCAACGATCTCCTAGCTTTATCATTCGTTCAAAATTTTCAGCGGTTAAAACCTTACTTAAGGATGCGCGCATTGCTGCAAGAGATAATGCATTAGCTGCCAAGGTGCCCCCCACTCCCCCAGTATCAATCACCTCAAGTTCAACTAACTTTTTAATTGAATCTGCCACATGCTGTTGCATACCAAATGCACCAGTGGGAAAGCCACCACCGATAGCTTTGCCGATGGTTAGAAAATCTGGGCACAGACCTAACTCGGCGGTCATTCCACCTGGGCCAACTGAAATCGTGTGGGTCTCATCAATAATTAGTAAAGCTTCATACTTCTTAGCCAGTTTTTCTACCTTTTTTAAGTACCCATCTGCTGGCAAGACAATGCCTACATTGGTCATCGCTGGCTCCATCAAGATGGCCGCCACATCATTATGGGCCAGCGCTTTTTTCATAGCCGCTAAATCATTAAATGCTACAACTCTGGTGGTTAGCTCCAGCGCTACTGGAGCGCCGATATTTCCCTCTCGGGCAACTGTCTTACCTTTCTTATCTAAGGTAGCAAAGCTTTCATCAACGCTACCGTGGTAGCAACGATCAATAACTATTACCTTTGATTTACCGGTAATTAATCTTGAGTACCTGATTGCGTGTCTATTGGCATCAGTAGCCGATACGGTAAATTGCCAGAATGGTAGGTTGAATCTGCTAGCAAGATCTGCCGACACATCAGCGGCATCCTTGGTGGGCAACATAGCCGACAATCCTTTGCCAACCTGCTCTCTGATTGCAGTTACCACAGCATCTGGTGAGTGGCCAGTCATCGAACCAGTATCACCTAAACAAAAATCTATGTATGTATTGCCATCAACATCAACAAAGGTTGCTCCCTTTGCCTCTTCCACAAAAATTGGATATGCACCTGGCCACTTAGCCATCCAGGACATGGGAACCCCATCTGGCATATTTACTTTTGACTTCTCAAATAGCTGCCCACTTTTTGGGTGCAGCTCAATAAATCGTTTCTCTTCACTAGCGCGAAGTTCGGCCAACCTTGCCCGATCAATCATGGCTAAAACCTACCTCATCATGATGGAGTCTAAAAAATGCAATTAAATACCAACTTAAAAGCGAGATCTAATCTCCCAAAGATCTGCAAATACTGGCTTAAATAATGTTGAGCTCAAGTAATCAACCCCACTAGATCCACCGGTTCCCATTTTTTTACCTATCGTGCGCTCTACCATTTTCACATGACGATATCGCCACTCTTGCATGCCCTCATCAATGTCAACTAATCTCTCACAAACCATCGCTGTTTGTGGATCACTTTGATGCACTTTTAGCAAAACATCCTGCACCTGTTCATTTGCCAAGTAGGCGACGGATTTATCTCGATTTAAAATCTCACTTGGAACCTTATGTCCTCGTTTAGTTAAAAACTCAAGGGTTGAATCCCAGATTGAATTTTGCTTGGTCAGGGCTTTAATTTGCTCAGCTACATCAGGTGGTAGGTGGCTGGCCATCTTGCTATCTCTTCTACCAAGCAGTGCCTCCACCATTCTAAATTGCGCAGATTGAAAACCACTTGATGAAGATAGGTAGGAGCGAAAAGCATTGAACTGTAATGGGGTCATGGTCTCTAAGATGTCGATTTGGGCGACACAAACTTTTAGGATTGTGCGAATTCTTCCTAAAATCGATAATGAGTAATGAGTTTCACCAGACTCTAAAGCTTTTTGAGCCTGCTTAAACTCATGAATTAATTGCTTAAACCAAAGCTCATATGTTTGATGAATAATTATGAATAACATCTCATCATGCTCTGGACCATTTGATAATGGCTTTTGCAAGGCCAGTAGTTCATCGACCGCTAGGTAGGAGTTGTAGGTAAGGGCGGAATCGTAGTTTTCACTCATGTGACTCTGGATCCACTCTCCTTCACTTTTTTATACTCACCACTTGCCACCAGATCTCTAATTCTGGCAAAGCCATCCCAAACTTCAACATATGAGGTAGCAAGAGGTGAAATTGCAACTCTGATTGAGTTTGGAGTTCGATAATCTGGAATCACCTTTGACAGAGTTCGAAGCGCCACACAGATCTGAGCAGCATCGGGGTGAACTAGCGAAATATGACCACCTCGGTGCTCTGAATTTCTAGGTGTATTCAACTCAAAACCCAATGGTTTTAACCAATGATCATATAGATTAATCATTAACTCAGTTCCTTGTGCAGATTTTTTTGCAATCTGAGCAATTCCAGCTTCATCAATCATGTTAAAAGCAGATTGAACGCATCTGATTCCGATTAAGGAAGGGGAGGCGATTTGGAAGCCTCTGATGCTCTCAGCTTTTTCAAATTTTGGCCCCATTTCAAACTGCGCCTCTTGTGCAAACCAACCTTGAATCGGAACTTGTAACTCATGTTGAATTCGCTTTGATACATATAGCCAGGCCGGAGATCCTGGGCCGGAATTGCCATATTTATAGGTACAGCCCACACAAAGATCTACCCCAGAGTTATCTAAATCTATTTCAATTGCACCAATTGCATGGCTTGCATCCCAAACAACTAAACCGCCAATGGCTCTAACCTGATCGGTGATTGCTTTGACTTCACTTCTAGCCCCAGATCGATATTGAATAATTTGAAAGCTCACCATGGCAACATCTTCATTTAAATATGGTGCTAATACCTGGGTAGTTATTCGTTCATTAGTGGCCACCTTTGGATCTTCATTTTGAATAATTATTAAATTTAAGCCAAACTGTTTTGCTATTCCCTCTAAAATATATCGATCTGTTGGAAAATTTGCCGCATCGGTAATTATGGTCTTTCGATTAGGTCTAGCCTTAATTGCAGCAACACATAATTGGTAGAAATTTACTGAGGTTGTATCGCAGACCAAAATTTGACCAGCGGCAGCACCAAGGGCAGATTTTCCAAGTAAATCCCCAGTCGGCTGTGCCTCATCCACCCAATGGCTCCAACCAGAAACTAGTTCTGGCCCCCACTCGTTGGTAAGAAATTCGGTTACCGCTTTTACCGTCTGTTTTGGTAGACGGCCTAATGAATTGCCATCTAAGTAACAAAGTTGGGGATCATCAACTACAAACTCTGATTTAAACTTTGCAAGTGGATCTTTTGAATCTAAATCCAATACAAAATTACGATCTAGATAATTCAATTCTTCACCTTGGTAAAGAAGTTTTGCGTTGTTTCATACCTCACCGCTGAAGAGTATTGATTAAAAAAGTAAAAGAAAAGCAGGTATGCTCAGCGCATGCTGGATTTAGCCGCACTTTCTGCCCTTACCTTTGGCGCTCAAGCTTTTGTCACCTTATTTGTGATTTTAGATCCCCCAGGTGCTGCCCCTATTTTTCTTGGTTTGGCGGCAGGCAGAAGCGTTAAGGAACAACGTAAATTAGCCTGGCAGGCCGCCTTTGTTTCACTATTTGTAATTGTTACCTTTGCGCTTTTTGGCAACGCACTTCTTAATTATCTAAATATCTCGTTAGCAGCTCTACAGGGAGCAGGCGGAATTCTCTTATTGATTACCGGTCTTGGATTGTTAACCGGCTCCCTTACCGAAAGCGAATCTGCCGCTTCCCAGAATATTGCGCTAGTTCCGCTAGGAACACCTTTACTTGCTGGACCTGGCGCAATTGTTACCACCATGCTTTATGTGCAGAAGGCTAATAATGGGCAGCAGTTGACTGCGCTGGCTTTAGCTATAGTTGCCGTTCACGTAATTATCGGACTTACATTTATGTTTTCCACCAAAATTTTAGCTGTGATAAAAGAGTCTGGTGTTACGTTGCTGGCTCGAATTGCTGGATTACTACTATCTGCAATCGCAGTTGAGATGATAGTTAGCTCAATAAAAGCTTTTTTTAATCTTTAGATCCCAATTTTTATCGACTTGTCACATCTGGCCGGTATCTTCTATCTATGGTAATCGGCAGCACCCCACTTCATCAGACCACATTTGTAATCATTGATCTTGAGACCACAGGTGCATCACCAAAAAAGGGTGCAGCTATTGCTTAAATTGGTGCGGTTAAGGTTAAATCGGGTGAGTATCTTGGCCACTTTGAGTCCTTTGTAAATCCCTTAACGCCTATTCCAGAGTACATAACCCAAATGACTGGAATTTCAGATCTGATGCTGGCAAAGGCACCAGTAATTGATGAAATATTTCCAACCTTTTTGGATTTTGCCGGTACAGATAGTGAATCCATTTTGGTGGCTCATAACGCGCAATTTGACCTTAGTTTTTTAAAGAGTGCCGCCAAAGAGTTAGATATTAAGTGGCCAAACTATAAAACGTTAGATACAGTCACAATTGCCAGACAGGTGCTTACTAAAGAGGATGTACCAAATTGCAAGCTTGCCACTTTGGCTCAATTTTTCGGTACTAAAACTGAACCAAACCATCGGGCATTAGATGATGCCAAGGCGACAACTGAAATACTTCATGGCTTAATTGAACGATTAGGTAGCTTTGATGTTCACACTGTGGAATCACTTATGGAGTTTGCTAAAAAATCCGCGCACATCCAACGTCAAAATTATTGGGGATTAAGTTCTACCTAGCACTTACTATCTCATTAGATAATTCAGCCCACTTCACCAGAACGGAGAATGCAGCCCCCGAATCAATTGCCTTATTTGCTAGCACTAAGCCATTAGCTATTTGGGTTTGTAGTGGTAGATGAAAATCTCCCTTAAAGGCGGCGATAGCAAAAGCGGCATTTAGTGTTACCGCATCTCGCATTGCACCAGTTTTGCCCCCTAAAATCTCTCGGGTAAATCTGGCATTAACTTGAGCATCACCGCCAGCTAACTCAGCTAACTCTGCTCTACCTATGCCAAGCTCTGCTGGGTCAAATTTACTCTCTTCAATTTTTCCATTACTTACCTGCAGCACAGTGGAGGCGGTTGAGAGTGAAACCTCATCTAAGCCATCATCTCCTCTAAACACAAAGCCCTCTTTACCTTGATCTAGCAATACTTGTGCCATTAGTGGCAGTAACTCTGATCTTGCTACTCCGATGGCACATGCCTTTGGCTTAGCTGGGTTTGAGAGCGGTCCTAAAATATTAAAGATAGTAGGTACGCCCAACTCCTTGCGGGCGGTGGCGGCATGTTTCATAGCTGAGTGAAAAACTGGGGCAAAACAAAAGCCAATACCAATTTTATAGACTGTCTGTTCAACCTCTTTGCCAGTTAAATCAATCCTTACCCCAAGTGCTTCAAGTAAATCTGCTGCGCCAGATTTAGAGGAGATTGCTCGATTACCGTGTTTAACTACCCTTGCGCCAGCGGCATTGGTAATTATCGCCGCCACAGTTGAAATATTTATCGTATTGGCACCATCGCCACCTGTACCTACGGTGTCTACTGCTCGCTCTGAGATATTAATGGGTGCACAATACTTATACATCTGCTCTACTAACGCCGCAACCTCGTTAGCACTTTCACCTTTACTTTTTAACCCTAGTAAAAAATTTTTTATATCTGCACCACTTGCTTTACCTTCAAGAATTTCAGCCATTGCCCAGGTAGCTTGCTGGGAAGAAAGATCTTCTTTTTTTGATAAGGTGCTATTGATTAGCTCCCAATTCATAATTTCCGGCTTAAATTAATTAGCGAGCGCAGAGGTAACCTTCAACAACGCCGCACACTTTGCCGCAATTGTAAAAGGGTCGATCGGATGAGTAACTGATGCCTCCGCCTTTGACCAGGTAGCAAGCCAGGCATCATGAGCTCGACCAGTAATAATTAAAATTGGTGGGCAATTGAAAACCTCATCCTTTAATTGCCGAGCTACCCCCATGCCACCTTCGGGTACTGCTTCACCATCTAAAATAAAAAGATCAACCTGTTTTTTACTATCAACGTAAAGGCGTAATGCATCGGCGGTAGCAAACTCTTTTACCTCATGTGGGGGCAGATTCTTATCCAGCTGCTTACCTAAAGCGGTGATTACCGATTGGCGAACTGATGAATCATCTGAGTAAAGGGTGATTACTAACTTGGCTTCATGGTTAGTCAAATTTTCCTTCAAATCTTGCGTCATATCCCAATCCTACCTTTGCCCTGCCCGGTAATTTGCGCCTAATTTTGGTGGTGATCAGTTTCACCCAGATATCAGGGCTCTGCCCCCTATGGTAATTGCGGTATTCCTATCTATTTACGGAATAATCCACCCTATGACCACCTATGCCAGCCCCGCGGTTAAGACCAATCGGCCTAACCTGGTTGCAGTTGGCACAATTGTTTGGCTCTCATCGGAGTTGATGTTTTTTGCCGCACTCTTTGCCATGTACTTCACCACCCGTGCGGTGCAAGGTCCAAAGATTTGGGCTGAATCAACTGAGATGTTGAATATTCCATTTTCAGCAACCAACACCACTATTTTAGTTTTATCTTCAGTCACCTGTCAGTACGGTGTATTTGCTGCTGAAAGATTTCAAGCCAGAAGAGCTGGTTCATTATGGCAAATTTCCCAATGGGGTATGCGGGAGTGGTTTGCCTTAACATTTTTAATGGGCGCATTTTTCATTGGCGGACAGATATTTGAGTACGCTGAGTTGGTACATGAAGGTTTAACTCTCTCCTCAAATCCTTATGGCTCAGTGTTTTATATGACTACTGGTTTTCACGGCCTACATGTGACTGGTGGTTTAATCGCATTTTTAATTGTCCTAATTCGAGTATTTAAAGCGCAAAAGTTTGGTCACTCACAAGCGACCACGGCAATTGTGGTCTCCTACTACTGGCACTTCGTCGATATTGTGTGGATTGCATTGTTTACTGCAATCTATCTAATTAAATAGGGATGTGGCTAAAATAAAATGAGATTTATTTCTAAGTATCGAAAACACAAATTAGCCAAACCCTTTCTACTTTTATTCTCACTCTGCGCACTTGGCTTTACCTTTTCAATTGCTACCGCCGCACCAGCTACTAACTCAATGACAGCTGATGCTAGATCGACCTTAATTGAAGAGGGTCAACAAATATTTTTAAAGGGTTGTTCATCTTGCCATGGGTTAAATGGTGAGGGTGCAGGTGCAGGTCCGGCATTAATTGGCGTTGGTGCAGCCTCAGTTGATTTTCAAGTTGGAACTGGTCGAATGCCAATGCAGGATATGAGCCAACAAGCGATGCGTAAGGCACCAGTTTATGATGAAGAGCAGACCGCAGCTCTTGCTGCCTATGTTGCATCCTTAGCACCAGGACCAAGGGCTTACTCAAATGAGGAGATCAAGTGGGAGCGCGATGGTAATACCGCTGAGGGTGGTGAGTTATTTAGAAATAACTGCGCCATGTGTCATAACTTTGCCGGGCAAGGTGGAGCGTTAACTCAGGGAAAGTATGCACCAACTGTTATGGGTGTTGAACCAAAACATATTTATGAGGCAATGATTACCGGTCCACAAGCGATGCCAGTTTTCTCTGATAAAACTATTACTCCAGAGGAAAAACTTTCCATCATTAAATGGATTAAAGCTGCCGAGAGTGAGCCAAATTTAGGTGGCGCTCCCCTGGGCCGAGTCGGACCAGTAACTGAAGGTCTACTAGTTTGGACCTTAGGTCTTGGCTTATTAATTGGTATCGCTGTTTGGTTAACGGCAAAGGCTAGGTAATTAAATTATGTCCAAAGAGCTAGAGCCACTGGCAGATCCAGGGTTACCAGAACATGTTCATCGAAAGGCTGACACCGATCCAATTGCAGCCAAGCGGGCAGAGCGTCAGGTAGCTGTTTTATTCTCCCTCTCGGCGGTTGGTACTTTGTTATTTATCTACTCATTCTTTTTTATTGATGAGGATCAATTTATTTTCATTCCCATTATGGGAAGTAATAATGCCCAGCAATTAGGAATTGGAATCGGTATTGCCGCAAGCTTATTATTTATTGGATTTGGCGCTGTGCACTGGGCCAAGACGTTAATGCCAGATCAAGAGGTAATTGCCCTTCGTCATGAGATGAAATCAGAAGAGAGTGATCGACAAGATTTTGTTAAAACCGCTAAGGAGGGTGCAGCACGAGCTGGTCTTGGCCGACGGCCCTTAATTAAGCGAACTCTGGCTGCAGCTGCTGGTTTGGCAGGATTGCCAGCGGTGATTTTATTGAGAGATTTAGGGCCACTTCCTGGTAACTCCCTGAATGAGACCTCTTGGAAAACTGGCACTCGATTGGTAACTGATCCAGGTGATCGACCAATTAAGCCAAGTGATTTAGAGGTTGGCGCAGTTGCACAGGTTATGCCTGAGCTAGCCCCTGGTAAAGAGCGTAAACTCGAAGATATTGCAAAAGATGCGGTGTTGTTAATTAGATTGCGCCCAGCTGAGTTTCAATTAGATGCGCAGCGACTTTCTTGGACCTATGAAGGCATCATTGCATTTTCTAAGATTTGCTCCCATATGGGATGTGCGGTTGCCTTATATGAACAAACTAC
>JBJTJQ010000018.1:0-3958 GCA_046095545.1 Candidatus Nanopelagicus sp. | reverse complement strand
CACCACCTTGCACAACACTCGAAGTTATCAAGAAAAAGCATTAGAGCGAACCAGATTATGGGCGATTAGATGTTTGCAAGAGCATGAGCGATTAACCAATGAGCGAAACGGAAAACCATATCAAGCACTCTTTGGTGTATTGCAGGGAGCTCAATATGAGGATTTACGTCGCAAGGCGGCAAAGGATTTGTCGCAAATGAGTGTTGCCGGAAGATCATTTGATGGCTATGGAATTGGCGGGGCGTTAGATAAACAAAACTTAGGCGAGATTTTAAGATGGGTAAATGAGGAACTACCAGTAGATAAACCTAGACACTTTCTAGGAATAGGTGAGCCTGAGGATTTATTTATTGGCGTAGAAAATGGCGCAGATACCTTTGATTGTGTTGCACCATCTAGACAGGCAAGAACGAGCTCTGTTTTTACAAAGGATGGTCGAGTAAATATCTCAAATGCTCCACATAAAAAAGAGTTCTTCCCTATAGAAAAAGATTGCAGTTGCTATACCTGCAAAAATTACACTAGAGCTTATTTATGCCATTTATTTAGAGCCAAGGAGATGGTGGCAGCAACCTTGGCCACTATCCACAACCAGCACTTCATCGTTGGCCTGGTGGAAAAGATGCGAAAAACCATTGAAAATGGCAGTTTTTTCCAGTTTAAGCAAGATTTTATGCTTCGCTACTATTCAAAGGCATAAAGCGGGTAGATTAGCGATATGGAGCAAGCAAGGAAACCGTTACGGATAGGTATTTTAGGTGCGGCCAGAATTGCACCAAGTGCCATCATCTATCCAGCACATGCCACCGGACATCAATTACTGGCTGTGGCCTCTAGAGATAAATCCCGGGCCGATGCCTTTGCTAAGCAGTATCAGGTAGCAAAAACCTATACCTCATACCAAGTTTTAATAGATGACCCCGAAATCGATCTGATTTATAACGCACTTCATAATGGCGCGCATGGGCCTTGGAATCTAAGAGCCTTAGCTGCTGGCAAACATGTCTTGAGTGAAAAACCTGCGGTAAGTAATGCTGCAGAGGCAAAAGAGGTATTAGCTGCGGTAAATAAATCTGGCAAGGTATTTATGGAGGGCTTTCACTACTACTACCACCCAGTTTTCCAACGAGCATTAGCCATTATTAAATCTGGTGAGATTGGTGAGGTAATTAAAGTGGAGTCATCCCTGCTAATTCCAATGCCAGATCCATCGGATTTAAGGTTGCAATTTGATTTAGCAGGCGGTGCCACCATGGATGTTGGTTGCTACGCCCTTCATAGCCAGCGCATGATCAGTCAATTAGTTGCTAATGGTGAACCAAGTATTATCAAAACTGAATCAAATGCTGCCGATGGCAAAATTGATACTAAGTTATATATGCAGCTGCAGTATCCAAATGGAGTTTCAGCACTTGCCAAGGGTGATTTTGAGGCCGAGGTAATGCAGGCACCGCTGACCATCACAGGTAGTAAGGGAAGTGTTCACCTACCTAATTTTGTGGTCTCCGGTTGGGATCCAAGAGTTATTGTGGAGGCTGGTGGCAGTAAGCGGGTTGAACATATGCCATCAATATCTACCTACACCTATCAATTACTTGCCTTTGCTGATGCAGTTGATCTGGGTAAGAGTGTGAAGACTGATACTAAGGATGCACTGGCTCAAGCGATCTTGATTGATGCTGCCTATACCAGCTCAAATCTGCCGCTTAGACCTAAATTTAATATCGCATAGTTAGGTGAATCGGCCCGATCTAAAGCACTCTGTGCCAGGGGTTAAAATTGGGTTATGTCAGTACCAAAGGTGATCTTGTATTACATCTTTACCCCGCTAGCAGACCCAGCGGCCATTAAAGCCTGGCAAAAAAATCTATGCCAATCACTTAATTTAAAGGGGCGAATTATTATCTCCCCGCATGGCATCAATGGCACATTAGGTGGCGATATGAATGAACTAAAGAAATATATTCGTCAAACCAGAGGCTATGAAGGTTTTAAAAAGATGAAGTTTAAGTGGTCTGAAGGAACTGGTAATGATTTTCCTAAATTAAGTGTCAAGGTGCGAGCCGAGCTAGTTGCTTTTGGGTATCCAACTGAGATTAAGGTAGATAAAAATGGCGTAGTCGGTGGTGGTAAGCATCTAAAGCCGTATCAAGTTGAAGAGTTGGTAAAAAACCGGGGTAATGAAGTTGTTTTTTTTGATGGTCGCAATGCATATGAGGCAAGAGTTGGTAAATTTAAAAATGCGGTAGTACCTGAGGTTGAAACTACTAGAGATTTTGTCTCTGAAATTGAAAGTGGAAAGTACGATCATCTAAAGGAAAAACCAGTAATTACCTACTGCACAGGTGGAATCAGATGTGAGGTTTTATCATCAGTAATGAAAACTCGAGGGTTTAAAGAGGTTTATCAAATTGATGGTGGAATTGTTACTTATGGCAAAGAGTATGGTGATGAAGGTTTGTGGGAAGGCTCGTTATACACCTTTGATAATCGGATGTCGATTGAGTTTAGTGATAAATTTAAATCAATTGCAAAATGTGAAAAGTGCGACAAAGATGCTTATCGTTTTTATGATTGCCCAAAGCCACCTTGCAACTCACTAAATCTTTTGTGTGCAAATTGCGCTGAAAAAATGAATGATGAGATTTGTACTCATCCACAACGAAAGTACTCGAAAGCGGAATTAATCGGCTAACAGTTGTTTTGCGTGATCTTTCGGGTGATTTATATAGCTTTTAAGCCATTTTCTAACATCATAAGCACCTGACTCTGTGTGCACGCCAGCATTTCCTAATTGTTCAACACTTAGACGTTTAATTATCTCAAGAGAGGCTGCTCTGGATGCTTTAAAGAGCGCTAATGAATTCTCTATTGGCAGTTGGGTGTAACCAAGTGTTGGATTTTGAGCCCAGATGTTTTCATCATAACCTTGAATAACACTGCCGGGTTCGGCGATTAATCGCTTAAGTCGAGCACATGATTGCGCTTCACTATCTGCCAAGTGGTGGATTACCTGCCTGGCATTCCAGCCATCCTGCTTTGCCTTATCTAAATCAGCTGGGGCTAGTTTTGCAAAGGCGGATAAAAATGTATTAGTTGCATCTTCATAATCTTTAGCAATTTGAGCGATCTCGTTATTTTCCATCTATTTATCCTACTACCGTCTCAAAAATGATCTTAACGCTCGCCAAATCCCCTGCCAAATCTTGGTTGATTGCTTTACAGGTGAAATTCCTATCACCGCAGTCGAACTAGGTTCGCCTGGGGTACTAACACTATAAAGGGCTGGTGAGCTCTCATCTAGTGAGTTAGCAATTATTTTCATTTGCGAGACTATTGAAATACATCGAACAAATTGGGTTCTAGGCAGCTCATCTGCTTTTGCGATTAACTCTTCGGTGAGATTATCAGCTGCCAGTCGAAGATCTCTAGCAATATTATCAATTTGTGAATCTCTATTTTCAGATTCTAATAACTCTAGCTTTTCAGTAATCGCACTACTTGTGGCAGAGAGTGCGTAAGCGATCTGCCTATCAACGGTATTTTTTCTATTTTTATCCAAGGTTGAATCAAATAAAGTTCTAGCCATAGATCTAATCTGCACCACCATATGTTCAATTGCTACCCCTTGGATATATAAGGATTCAGCCTCATCTACTTCAGCAAGTGGTGACCATCTGGCATATCTTTTCGCCTCAATCGCTTGTGATCTTAAGGTGGGAATCTCCTCAACTAGCAACCTTGCTTTTGCTAGCCAGGCACCAGATTGTTTTTGAGTTAATCCAGCAGCTACCCCTTCGGCCATCTCACTTATTAATTCAGCTCCTCTACCACCTAATCTTGATATTTGATTAACGGTTCGACCAGCTGGGGTATTGGGGTGAGAAAAGTAAGAAAAAACAATGCCAACTGCTGCGCCAATTAGGGTTGAGGCCAACCTATGTTCTGCAGTTGAGCC
>JBJTJQ010000017.1:0-27486 GCA_046095545.1 Candidatus Nanopelagicus sp. | reverse complement strand
GACAACCATGCAAAAGAGCAGGCGCAGCGCTATACAAGAAGAAGAGCTAAGTTAATTAATGTATTAACAAATGCTGGCTTCACTATTGAATATAGCCAGGCTGGACTATATGTATGGTGCAGTAAAAATGAGGATTGCTATGAAACCGTTGATTGGTTTGCTGAACTTGGAATTTTAGTTACCCCAGGAAGTTTTTATGGCAGTGATAATTTTGTAAGAATTGCTTTAACTGCGCATGATCAAGATATAGATAAAGTTGTGGAAAGACTGGCATTATGAAGATCAGTGCAATTTTATTAGTTGGCGGCAGAGGAACTCGACTCCTGCCCTTAACACTACAAAAACCTAAGCCGATGCTTGAGGTAGCTGGTGTGCCATTTACCGAACACCAAATTAGAAAAGCTGCCCAGGCTGGTATGAGCGAGATTGTCCTTGCCACCTCATACAAGTCTGAGTTATTTGAACCCTATTTTGGCAATGGCGAAAGATTTGGCATAAAAATTAAGTATGCAGTTGAGAGTAGCGCCCTAGGCACAGGAGGTGGCATCAGGCATGCAGCAAAATTATTGGATCCTTGCGACCTAGTTGTAATCTTTAATGGCGATGTGTTAAGTGCCCATGATTTAAAAAAACAGATTCAGTTTCATCAAGAACATCAGGCAGATGTCAGCTTATATTTAACTAAGGTGGATGATGCTAGAGCTTATGGTTGTGTTGAATTAGAGAGTAATAATCAAGTTAAATCATTTTTAGAAAAAATGGATAACCCAACTAGTAACCTAATTAACGCAGGTTGTTATATTTTTAAATCTGAAGTAATACAGCAGATTCCAGTAGACCAGGTAGTCAGTGTGGAGCGCCAAACCTTTCCAGAGCTACTTAAATCAGGAGCACAGGTATTTGGTTATTTAGATAACTCATATTGGCTAGATATTGGAACGCCAGCAGCTTTAGTTCAAGCCTCAGCAGATTTAATTATGGGCAAAGTTTTCTCTCCAGCCACGCCAAAGCACCAAGGAGAGTACCTTGCAGCAGCTGATTCAAGTATCGATTCTTCAGCTAGAGTGGAAAAAGGAAGTTATATTGCACCTAAAGTAATTATTGAGAGTAATTGTCAGATTAGCGGTTCGATAATTGGTAGGGGTGCAAAGATTGGTGCAGATTGCAAAATTATTGACTCGATAATCGCACCAAATACCCAAATTTCCGCAGGAATGATCGTAAATTCCAATTATTTAGGTTTTTAACCCCACAGATCGACCAGTATCGACTTGACTTATTAGAGTTACAAGCGTGTAATTCTCTTATTGCGGGCACACCCTGGCCCCTGAAGCATTCACAGGTTTCTTACTAGGTTTAAGGAGAAAGATGTCAGATCAACGTGCAGAGCTTTCAGCTCTAATAGTTTCTTCAGAACAACTCTCATGGCAGGAGCGAGCGCTATGCGCTCAAACCGATCCAGAGGCCTTCTTTCCTGAGAAGGGCGGCTCAACCCGTGAGGCAAAAAGAGTGTGCCTATCCTGTGATGTTCGCTCTGAGTGCCTGGAGTATGCCCTCGCTCATGATGAGCGGTTTGGTATCTGGGGCGGATTATCTGAACGTGAACGCCGCCGGTTAAAGCGCCGCAGCGCTTAAAATAGCGGGTGGCTGAAAAGCAAAGCACTCAAGCACAGGTTAAAGACCAGCATGTAACAGCAATTCTTGTTACACATAATGGTGTTACCTGGTTAAGTGAGGTGGTCGCTTCCCTCTCATCCCAAAAGCGATTACCAGATCAAATTATTGCCGTTGATAATGGTTCAATAGATGGCTCAGTCAAATTATTAAGCAATGCTGGTATCCCAGTTATTAAACAATCTAAAAGTGCTGGTTTTGGATCAGCGGTAGCTGCAGCTGTTGCTAAATTGCCCATTGTTGATAAACAGAACAATAATCAAGAAACTAATGAATGGTTATGGATAATTCATGATGATTGCGCACCAGATAAATTAGCGCTCGCAAAATTATTAGAAGCGGTAGTAGAACGGCCACAGGTTGGAATTGCTGGTCCTAAAATTCTAGGTTGGTATGACCGCAAACATATTTTAGAAGCCGGAATTAGCATTACAGAAAATGGCACACGTTGGAGTGGGTTAGAGGATAGAGAGCATGATCAAGGCCAACATGATGAGGTAAAAAATGTTTTAGCGGTTAGCAGTGCGGGTATGTTAATTAAGCGAGCCGTCTTTGAAGAGTTAGGTGGTTTTGACCCTAGCCTTGAGTTGTTTAGAGATGATGTTGATTTAGGTTGGCGGGCAAATATTGCTGGCCACTCAGTTATCTGTGTGGGTGAGGCAATTTTGTATCACGCCCAGGCATCCTCTTCAGAACGAAGAGAAATCGATGTCAAAGATGCGATCTTGCATCGGCCATTATTACTTGATCGTCGAAATGCCGCCTTTGTTTTACTAGCCAATTCAAGCTGGTGGATTCTGCCTTGGGTTGCGCTGCAACTCTTGTTTACCTCTATTGGTAGATCAATAATTTACTTACTCGCGAAATTACCTGGCTATGCAGCTGATGAAATTGCAGCTATTGGGTTGTTAATCTTCAAACCAGCAGATTTAATCAAATCCCGGCGATATCGAAAGAAAAATAAGGTGTTATCTGCTCGAGTAATTAAACAATTCATCCCGGCTAGATCAACACAATTACGGGCCAGCCTGGAGCGAATTTCAACTTCAATCTCTAAAGCATTTAAGTCAAAAAATACCCAACAAAGTTCTACTCAAGTTAAGAGTTATTCAGATATAGGCATTATTGATGAGAGCTTTGATGAATTAGAGTTTGTTGAAGGAAAGAGTTTTGCAAAAATTAGAGCATTAGCAAAACAACCATTTTTATTTGGCCTTTTGCTGATAGGTATTTTTTCAATTTTCTATTCTCGTAATCGGTTTGGTTCATTATCCGGGGGAGCACTACCAGTTGCACCAGATAGCGCCATGGACTTAATTAGTGATTTTTTCACCTCCTGGCACTTAGTCGGCTTAGGCAGTAGCTCGCCAACACCATTATGGGTATTAATAGTTGGTTTAGCATCGGTGATAACTGGCGGTAACCCACAAATACTTATCTACCTATTCTTCTTTTTTATTCCATCACTGCTTTATGTTTTAACCTATCGATCGGCTAGAAAGTTTAATTTAAGTAATTACTCAGCTACCTTTTCCGGATTTGTTTTTGCACTCTCCCCTGCGATATTGACTTCAATAAATCAAGGTCGAATTGGAACTCTAATAGTGGCTGCTTTTTTCCCAATTTTATTTACCGCACTTTATAATCACCAGCAATTAACAGATTTGAAATGGCGAAAGCTTTATTTAATAACAATAGTTGCAGCAATAACAGCAGCCTTTTCACCACTCTTCCTCCTAATTTGGCTTAGCTATCACCTATATCAAATTATTAATCAATATATTGCCTCCAAAAATAGTAACTCAACAAAATGGAAGGTCATCTCTAAAATTCTAAATCAAGATGGGATTAAGAAAAGATTTGCCCTGTTGATTACACCATTTTTGATTAATATTCCAAACTCACTCTCATTTTTGTTCGCACCCACTTCTAAATTACTAGAGCCTGGCCTATCAGTGCCATCAAGTGATTACTTCTCTATTTTGTTATTTAATCCCGGCGGTCCGGCATCACCTAATCTTTACTTGCTCGCGCCATTTATTCTTTATTTAATTTTATGCTTAGTGGTAAGGCAGCAGCGCGCAAATGCAGTCTTGGCCTTAATTTTATTAGTATTTAGTGCAACTATTTCATCCTTTTTCATTGCAGGAAATAATTCCACTGCCCAAAGAGTTTGGAGTGGAAGCTTAATAGTAATTGCCCAATTCATTTTGACTCTAAATATTTTCTCGCTTGGTGAAAAATTGATTCCGCAGCTTCGTACCATTAATTTTGGCTATAAACATATACTTTCAGCATTTACCGCCTTAATCACAATTCTTTCAACAGTAGTGATGACCGGGTGGGGTGTTTCGGTTGGTGCAAGCTCATTAGTAAGTACCAATAATGATCAGGTAATCCCAGCATTCATATCTGATTTAGCTACTACCAATGAGAGGCCAAAAACTTTGGTGGTAAGAAAGTATCAAGAGCAAGTGAAATACTTTATTTCCCGAGGTAGTGATCTTTTACTGGGTGAACCTGATGTTTCAAGCAAAACTCCTGAGATTGTCCATAAATCAATTGTTGATTTATTTAATGGTGTTGGGGTTAGCAGTAGTCAGATTCTAGGATTTTATGGAATCCAATATATTTTTATGAAGGATCCAGCAGATCCGGCATTAGTCAGAACCATTGATGGAATTGGTGGCTTTACCAGGAGTTCCGCGACCAAGGATGGCGTTGTTTGGAAAGTTAATAACGCCCATGCCAGGGTCTCTTTTCAAAATGAAAAAGGTCAATATTTTCCAATAAATTCAAATGACATTAGTGCCAATGGATATGTATCATCTAGTGGAAAAATAATTATTGCTGAAAATTTTGATAAGTCTTGGCGATTATTATTAAATGGAGTTGCAGTCCCCTTGGAGCAAAATGAATTCGGCCTTCCAGTATTTAAAATTGCCCAACCAGGTGAAGTACTTATTACCCATGACGGTACGGCAAGGAGAGGTTGGATTTCTCTTCAGCTAATTGTAATTATCTCCGTGATCATTTTGGCTTTACCAGCGGGCCGAAGACGAAAAGAAGTACCTCTTGAGGAATTATTATGAAAAATATATTCTCAATCAAATTTATATTATTAGTAGGGTTTCTTGTAATTTCATTACTTATTTCCCTTGTTGCACCAGAGCGGACTGACCAAATTAAGGTTATTTCTGCATATCCTGCAACGGTTTGTCCGGCAATAGGAAATAATGTGTCATCAATTGCAGGTGTTGCGTCAGCCAAAATTGGTCGAAGATTAATCGATGGCTCTAGTAAGAAGTTAAATCCTGGAAGGTCAAATCAAATTCCGCTGACAAACTCAGCTATCTTAGTGGCAGGAAACCCTGATACAGCGCTTACCTTTGCGAATAATAAATGGAAAGCGGTTGTGCCTTGTTCGGTAAGTAATGGTCAACAATGGTTTATTGGTGGTTCTGGAGCTGTAACTAGTAAATCATTGCTATTTATTGTAAATAGTGGATTTTCCGATTCAAATGTAACAGTTGAAGTGTTCACGCCAAATGGGCCAATTGAAGAGCGAAATTTTTTAATTTCTCAAAACTCAACTAAAAAAATATCGGTTGACACATTAGCTCCTGGGGAGGAAGAGATCGCCATAGCGGTTAATACAAAATCTGGTCGAGTTAGTTCCTTTTTATTTGATGAGCGAAAAAAAGGACTTAAATCTTTAGGTGCAGATTTTGTATCAGCCATTGCTGCTCCAAGCAAACAAGTTAGATTAGTTTCAATTCCAGGCCTCGTTGGTAGTTTAAATAGCAATAACAACTCTATTAGTCACAATTTACGATTGCTTGTGCCAGGTAAGATTGATGCAAATATAGAGGTTACGATTAATTCAAATGATGGAAAATTTGTTCCCGAAGGATTGTCAGAGGTAAAAATATCGAGTCAGAAAGTATTGAGCATTCCGCTTAGGAATTCACCATCTAACCAGCCATTTTCACTTTCCATAGATTCTGATCAACCTGTTTTAGCAAGTCTTCTTTCAAACTTTACATTTGGTCGCAGTAATGAAATTACCTGGACAACTGCCTCAGATCCAGTGAAAAGTTGGAGTGCAAATTTAACTGGATCACGTCCAATCTTAACTTTTGACGGTGACAAAATTGATGTGCTCATAAAAGCAAATGGAATTAATGGCAGAAAAATTGAGAAAAAAATTTCAGGTAAAGATTTTGTTTCATGGCAATCACCAGTGGGTTTAAACAGGTTACAGATTTTTGCAAAAAATGAGGGGATAAGTGGTGGTGTTATATTGTTGCCATTAACGGGAAATATTGGCATAAGCACGATTCCAATGAATAATGGCGCTAATCTGGAAACAGTCTCTGAGCCAATTTCGGATGCCTCGGTAATTACACGCCGTTAAATCCCAGCTTTTCTAATCAACTCCATATAACCTGTTCGTATGAAAAGGTCTTCAGTCCGAAGGTGTTCTAGAGCAAGTTGCACTAGTGCTGCGATAAAGACCCTTACTTATATCTATTCTGATTCAACTGCAGTACTTGGTCCGCTTTCTACTTACGCCGAACCACATAGTTACGATTTGTGTCCAATTCACAGTGAACGATTAACAGTTCCGGTAGGTTGGAATGTAATTAAAGAGGAGGTAAAAAATAACAACACAGGTCCAACCGAAGAAGATTTAATGGTAATTGCAAATGCTGTTAGAGAGGTTGCAAGTCAGGATGTTAGTGGGAAAACGATGCAGCCCGAGTTAGGTAGACGCGGACATTTACGCGTATTACCCTCAAATTAAATAATTAAATATTTATTTAAGGCTTAAAAATTAAATGTTAGATAAAATTATAAAGGCTTACGACATTAGAGGTTTAGTCAAAAATGAAATAACTCCAGAGTTTTCCTTTTCGGTTGGAGTAGCATTTGCAAAATTTTTAGAATTTGAGAGAGAGCCGGCCACAATTGTCGCAGGTGAAGATATGCGCTCCTCCTCAGCTTCATTAGCTAAGGCATTTTGCGATGGCGTTACCAGTCAAGGTTTGGATGTAATCCGAATCGGGCTGGCATCAACTGATATGTTGTATTTTGCTAGTGGAAAACTTAACTTGCCTGGAATTATGTTTACTGCCAGTCATAACCCAGCAAAATATAATGGAATGAAGTTGTGTAAGAGTGGAGCAAGGCCAATCGGACAAGAGTCTGGTTTGCTTTTGATTAAAGAGTTTATTGAAAAAGGTGTTCCAATCTCTACTAGACCTGTTGGAAAAGTTACTTCAAAAAATTTATTAAATGAATATGTCGATTATTTAATAAAACAATTTCCAAAGAAAGTCTTCACTAAGCGAAAACTTAAAGTAGTCATTGATGCTGGAAATGGCATGGCTGGATTTACTGCTCCAGCAGTGATGAATAAACTTAATGTTAAGTTATATCCTTTGTATTTTGAATTAGATGGTGATTTTCCTAATCATGAAGCTAACCCGATCGACCCAAAAAATTTAACGGATCTTCAGAAAAAAGTTAGGAAAGAAAAAGCTGATATTGGTTTAGCTTTTGATGGTGATGCTGACCGGTGTTTTTTAATTGATGAAAGAGGAGAGTTAGTTAATCCATCTGCCCTTACTGCTTTGATTGCTGTAAGTGAATTGAAAAAGAGTCCTAAGTCGACAATTATTTACAATTTAATTTCATCAAAAACAGTTCCGGAAGTGATTGCTGAGAATAAGGGTGTTGCGGTGCGTAGTCGCGTTGGGCACTCCTTTATAAAGAACTTGATGGCAGAAACCGGCGCCATTTTTGCTGGTGAGCATTCAGGTCATTTTTATTTCAAAAATTTCTGGAAGGCAGATTCTGGAATGCTTGCAGCTTTATACGCCCTTGCTGAACTAATGAATTCCAACAAAACTTTATCTGAGTTACTTCAACCATATAATCGTTATTTTGCTAGCGGTGAGATAAATAGCAAAGTAAAAAACTCACAAAAATCAATTATGGCGATAAAAAAGAAGTATGCAGGTAAGTATCAGGTTGATGAATTGGATGGTCTAACTATCTCGGCAGATCAGTGGTGGTTTAACCTGAGGGCTTCAAATACAGAGCCACTTCTTAGGTTAAATGTCGAAGCCGATACTCCAAAACTCATGGCCAAGATAAGGGATGAAGTACTAGCCCAAATCAAAAGGTGATAAATGTGTGGCTAGCAGGGTATCTTTAGACCCTTGTAATAAATAATTTTAAGCCACATTACTTATAGGAGAAGAATGAACACAGCAACTGGAATTAAGAGTGATGTTGCCAATCCAGCACTTGCGGCTGAAGGAAAAAAACGAATTGAGTGGGCAGCCCGTAATATGCCAGTGTTGTCGCAAATTAAAGATAGATTTTCAAAAGAAAAGCCATTTAATGGAATCAGAATTGCAGCCTGTATGCACGTAACTACGGAGACTGCTAATTTGATGTTAGCTCTAAAGTCTGGTGGCGCGGAGATTGCACTGTGTGCATCGAATCCACTCTCTACTCAAGATGAAACGGCAGCAGCCTTGGTTTATGAATATGGAATTTCCGTGTTTGCAAAAAATGCAATTGACCGCGATGGTTTTTATCAACATATCAATTCGGCATTAGATATCAAACCACAGTTGGTATTTGATGATGGTTGCGATTTAGTAAATGTAATACATACATCTAGAACAGAATTAATTGATGGAGTGCTAGCCGGCTGTGAAGAAACAACAACAGGTGTTATCAGATTAAGCCAAATGGCAAAAGATGGAGCGTTAAAATTTCCAATGATTGCCGTAAACGATACTGACACAAAGCACATGTTTGATAATCGATACGGCACTGGACAATCAACCTTTGATGCAATCTTCCGCGCTACCAATACTTTAGTTGCTGGGAAAGTAGTTGTAGTCGCAGGTTTTGGATATTGCGGTAAGGGTGTTGCAGAGCGAGCAAAGGGATTAGGTGCTGAGGTAGTTGTAACTGAGATAGATCCGACTAAGGCATTGGACGCTCTAATGCAAGGTTTTAGAGTTATGCCAATGACCAAAGCAGCTGCGATTGGTGATGTTTTCATAACAGTTACTGGAAACCGCGATGTATTACGAGATGAACATTTTAAGCAAATGAAAGATGGTGCGATCCTGGCAAATTCAGGCCACTTTGATATTGAAATCGATGTTGCATGGCTAGAGAAAAATGCAAAGGTTAAGAATTCAAAGATGCGCCATCAAACTGATGAATATGTAATGTCCGATGGCCGTCGTATATTGCTTATTGCCGAGGGTAGACTGGCAAATCTTGGAGCTGCCGAAGGTCATCCTGCATCAGTAATGGATATGTCTTTTTCAGATCAGGCATTGACAGCTGAATGGTTGTTAAAGTCAGGTAAGGATCTACCTGCTGGCTTACATGAGGTACCATCAATAATCGATAAGGATGTTGCAAGATTAAAGCTTGATAGCATGGGAGCTAAGTTAGATGTGCTAACTCCCGCGCAAGAGCTTTACTTAAATTCTTGGGAACACGGTTCTTAAATGCCGCTAGTCATGGTCGTTGATGACGATCAAGACTTAGCCGAAATGCTGAGTATCGTATTAACTGGTGCTGGCATGGAGGTTGATTTAGTAAATCGTGGCGACCATGTGATGGATGTTTTTAATCAACATACCCCTGATTTAGTTTTGTTAGATGTGATGCTTCCGGGCATAGATGGTGTTGAGGTTTGTAAAATAATTAGAGAGACATCAATGGTGCCAATTGTTATGTTAACTGCAAAAGGGGACACCCAGGATGTTGTTTTAGGGCTTGAAGCTGGGGCCGACGATTACATGATCAAACCATTTAAACCACAAGAATTAGTGGCAAGGATTAAAACCAGACTTCGAAGGAACGCTCGAATCGGATCACTTGCAATTGGCGACTTAACTATTGATCAAATGGAACATAAAGTGATTAGCAACCATAAAGAAATCCCGCTAACTCGATTAGAGTTTGATCTATTAGTTGCGCTAGCAAAAGAACCTGGAAGAGTGTTTACCCGAGAGGCTTTGTTAAGTGAAGTCTGGGGCTATCAACATGCAGCTGATACCAGACTTGTAAATGTTCATGTTCAAAGGCTTAGATCCAAAATTGAGATTGATGCTGATAATCCAAAATATGTTTTAACAGTACGAGGAGTTGGTTATAAAGCTGGAGTAGGAAAAATCTAAAATGTTAAAGAGTTGGGTTAAGATAAAACAGTCACTTAGCCTAAAAGTATTGTTAGCTAATATTCTTTTTGCATTTGTTATCGTGATAGTAATTGGCGTGATTGTTCAAAATCGGGTTTCTTCGACCTTTATAAATGAGAAAATAAGTATCTCTAAAGTTGAAACGAAGAATGCCTTGTTTCTAGCGCAAGGTCATTTTAATATAGCAAGGTTTCAGGATGACTCAGGCTTAAATAAGGTTGTTCAAGAATTTATTACATCAAGTCGTGAAGATGGATCTTTATCAGGCAGAGAAACTGTTATCTTACCTATTAATAACTTCAATAACAGAAATATTTATCAAACCGTTCCAACACTTTTAGTTCTAGATTCTATCCCTGAGGATTTCCGAGAGCGGGTTAGAGAAAGTGAAGAAGTTCTAGATAAGCGAATTACTATTAGATACTCGGATGGGAAGGAGCATCCAGGTTTTTTAATTGGTGGAAAACTTAATATTCCCAGATCAGGTATTTATGAAATTTATTATTTGTTTAAGTTAGATGCTCAGTATGCAAGTGTTACATATATTACGTGGATTCTGATTTTTACTGGACTCTTGTTAGTGTTGCTAATTGGACTAAGCACTCAATTCGTATTGCGACAGGTAGTTTCACCGGTTAAAGAAGCTGCAGCTGTTGCAGAAAAATTTACAAGTGGAGACTTAACCAGTCGAATGGCTGTCTCTAGCCAGGATGAGTTGGCTAGCTTAGGTAATTCATTTAATGAAATGGCAGTATCAATTCAACAGCAAATCTACCGACTAGAAAATTTATCTAGACTTCAACAAAGATTTGTTTCCGATGTTTCCCATGAACTACGTACACCACTTACCACCATCAGAATGGCCGCAGAGGTAATTTATCAACAGAAAGGTGAGTTTGATCCAAGTATTGCAAGAAGTAGTGAGTTATTGATTAATCAAATCGATAGGTTTGAGTTATTACTCTCTGACTTACTAGAGGTAAGCAGGTTCGATGCTGAAGCTGCATCCCTTGGCGTTGAAAGTTTTGATGTATGTGGCCTGGTTCGTAAGACCATAGATTATTTACATCCAAGCAAATCTCCTTTAATTGAGATAACTGTCTCGAAAGAGCAGATATTTATTGAGGCAGATCCAAGGCGAATAGAGAGAATTTTAAGAAATCTAATTACCAATGCTTTTGAGCATAGTGAGGGAAAAACTGTAAAAATATTAGTTACGGAAAGTGAAAATGAAGTTGCAATAGGTGTTCGTGATTTCGGACTGGGTTTTGATAAGGAGGATGCATCGCGACTTTTTGATAGATTCTGGCGCGCTGACCCCTCCCGAGCCCGTACAAGTGGTGGTACAGGTCTTGGACTATCAATTGCTCTAGAAGATGCAAAGCTTCATCAAGGACAATTACTAGCATGGGGCGAGAAAAATAAAGGTGCTCACTTTGTTTTAACTCTACCCAAGCGACATGGTACCTCTGTCCAATCATTTCCAATCGATTTAATTCCAACAGATAGTTTGTCAACACTACAAAATTCTTAAGAATGCAATAAATGCTATAAAGCATTTATGACAGGCATTTTAGAAGGATTTAAAGAATTGGTTTACCCAAAATTTTGTATTGTTTGCTCTAAAAAAGGTTTCAGTATTTGCAAATTTTGCCTTACACCGTGGAGTAATAAACCTAAAATATCAACCATAGGTAAACATAATTTGTTCTATTTATCTGACTACAACGTTGACACCTCAAAAGTAATTCTATTAGCAAAAGAGAATGGCAATACCACTGCAATAGATGTGATTTCTAGCGCTTTAGTTGAATCTATAAAATTACTCGTAATTTATCAAAAAGTTGAGGTGCCACTAAATATTGTCACAATCCCGTCTGCCGCAAGGGCTATTCGAGCAAGAGGAAGAGACCATGTAAGTGAGTTATGTGAAAATGTGATAAAAAAGTTAAAAAATATTTCAATTGCAGCTAGGAGCACTCCACTCCTTAGAGTATCTAAAAACGTTAAGGATCAATCTAGATTGAATAGAAATCAAAGGTTAGATAATTTAGAGAATGCATATATTTTGCAGGGTCTAATTCCAAGCGAGGGTGCATTCATTTTATTAGATGATTTAGTGGCCACCGGAAGCTCTATTTTGGAGGGGTTTAGAGCCCTGTCTGATGCCAAAATCACGGCTATCGGTGCGGTAACAGCGTGTGCGACGGGTCGAAATTCTCTAATACGATAAGCCACTGAGTATTTGTATAAATCATAGATATAACCGTTGGGGGATGTTGTGGGCTTATTGGACAAACTCTTGCGTGCAGGTGAAGGTAGGGCGATCAAAGAGCTAGAGAAAATAGCCCAAAAAGTTAATAAATTTGAATCTGAAATTTCAAATTTAGATGACAATTCGTTACGGAATAAAACTACAGAATTTAAAGAAAAAATTAGTAAAGGTGAGACATTAGATTCCTTATTACCAGAGGCATTTGCTGTAGTAAGAGAAGCAGCAAAAAGAACATTAGGTCAACGACACTACGATGTGCAGATAATGGGCGGCGCTGCTCTTCATAAAGGAAACATCGCTGAAATGAAAACTGGTGAAGGAAAGACTCTAGTTTCAACATTACCAGCCTACTTAAATGCATTATCAGGAAAAGGTGTACACGTTGTCACAGTAAATGATTATCTGGCCGAGCGAGATAGTGAATGGATGGGCAGAGTTCACCGCTTTCTAGGTTTAAAAGTTGGTGTAATTCTCTCAAATATGTCACCGGCAGAGCGACGTGAAGCCTACGCAGCTGATATTACTTATGGAACAAATAACGAATTTGGTTTCGATTACCTACGAGATAATATGGCTTGGACACTTGCAGATTGTGTTCAGCGTCATCATAATTTTGCAATAGTAGATGAGGTTGATTCAATTTTAATTGATGAAGCTAGAACCCCATTAATTATTTCTGGTCCAGCTGATAAGGCAACAAAATGGTATGTGGAATTTGCCAATTTAGTTAATAAACTCAATAAAGATACTCACTATGAAGTAGATGTTAAAAAACGTACCGTTGGTATTTTAGAAGCTGGAGTTACAATTGTTGAAAGTACGATTGGAATTGAAAATTTATATGAGGCGACTAATACGCACCTAATTGGATATTTAAACAACGCAATTAAAGCAAAAGAGCTCTTTAAACGGGATAAAGATTACGTAGTTATGAACGGCGAGTTACTTATTGTTGATGAACATACTGGACGTATGCTTTCTGGCCGCAGATATAGTGAAGGTTTACACCAAGCCCTAGAAGCAAAAGAAAGAATCGAAATTCAGGATGAAAATCAGACCCTAGCCACAATCACCCTTCAAAATTACTTCAGGTTATATGAAAAGCTCAGCGGTATGACTGGTACCGCAATGACTGAGGCATCTGAATTTATGCAGATTTATAAACTTGGCGTTATTCCTATTCCAACAAATAAGAGCATGAAGCGAACTGATCAGTCTGACTTGATTTACAAGTCAGAGGTTGGGAAATTTACTGCAGTTGTTGAAGATATAGTTAATCGAAATAAAAAAGGACAACCAGTTTTAGTTGGTACTGTCAGCGTTGAAAAATCTGAAGAATTATCTGCCATGTTAAAACGAAGAGGCGTGCCACACGAGGTTTTAAATGCCAAACAGCATGAACGAGAGGCTGCCATTATTGCTCGAGCAGGAACAATCGGTGCAGTTACTGTGGCGACAAATATGGCAGGTCGTGGAACTGACATAATGCTTGGTGGCAATCCAGAATTTATGGCAGATTTTGAATTACAACGCAAAGGTCTAAATCCATCTGAAACACCACAAGAGTATGAAAAGGCTTGGCCTGATGAAATTTCGCGACAGAAGGCTGCCGTAGAAAAAGAACACGAAACCGTTATTTCACTTGGTGGGTTATATGTACTTGGCACAGAGCGGCATGAATCTCGAAGAATTGACAATCAATTACGTGGTCGATCTGGCCGACAAGGTGATCCCGGAGAATCTAGATTTTATTTATCACTTCAGGATGAATTAATGAAGCGATTTAATTCTGGTTTAGTTGAACGCTTTTTAGGAGCTGCTGGAATGCCAGATGATACTCCGCTTGAGTCTAAAATCGTAAGCAATGCAATTAAATCAGCTCAGACGCAAGTCGAATCATTAAATTTTGAAATGCGTAAGAATGTTTTGAAGTATGACGATGTAATGAATAAACAAAGAAGTGTTGTTTATTCAGAGCGGCGTGAAGTCTTAGAGGGAGCTGATATTAAGGATTTAACTAATAAATTCTTAGAAGAGACAATTGCCGCCTATATTAATTCGGCTACAAGTGATGGTGTGGCTGAGAATTGGGATTTAAATACTCTTTGGCTTGCATTAAAAGCTTTATTTCCAATTTCTTTCTCAGCACAAGAACTCATCAATGAGGTTGGTGAAGTTGGTGCATTAGATTCAGAATTTTTACTTGATCGAGTCCTTGTTGATGCGCGTAAGGCTTATGAGAAACGGGAATCTGAGCTAGGAGCACCAATTATGCGAGAGTTAGAGCGGAAAATTTTACTTTCCGTTTTAGATAAAAAATGGCGCGAGCATCTTTATGAAATGGATTATTTACAAGAAGGCATTGGCTTGCGAGCCATGGCGCAACGCGATCCATTGGTTGAGTATCAGCGAGAAGGATATGACCTTTTCTCTGCAATGATGGATGCGGTCAAAGAGCAATTAGTAAGCCATTTATTTAGTGCCGAGGTGCAAGTTGAGGGAGATCAAGTTGGAGCGAAAGGCTTAACACCTACTCCTGCACCAACTTCACAACTTCAATATTCTGCCGCCGATATTGAAGCTCCAGCCAGTGGAGAAACATCTCGCAATGCTCCCTGCCCATGTGGATCTGGTAAAAAATATAAGAGATGTCATGGTGCGTCCTAAATAATAAAAAGTTCAGTACAAATCCACCTTCTATCCACACCCTCAAACCTTAATATCAATGATCTAACCCGTTCATCATTTTTTAGAGTAACGGTTATTTCTGAAACACCTTCGATTGGTTGACTTATGTAAATTCTTCTTACTTTCAAATTTCCATCGAATTTACTTTGATAGTAAATAATTCTTCGTGCAACAAGCTTATGGCAATTGCTAGAAATTTGAGATACGCCTCTTCTACTGCGCAAAATTTCAAATAATACAATGATAAAACTTTTGCTCCAAGCGTAGATATCTGGCAACTCTGAAAGAGATGAAGCAGTAACTGAAAACTTTGGGTGCGACCATTCTTCACCAAAATCAGGGTCAAAAGTTGGGCTTAAATATACTTTCTTATTAGTTGTTAATTTAACATTCCTTTGCATAACTGTCATATGATGATTTTGGCTTAAAATATCGAAAAAAAATCATCCGAAAGGATGATATAAAGTTTTTAGGATCTCAATATAAAAAGCCTATGAGATTTGGAAAGATCGAATACCTAAGAAATTCTAAATTAGTACTTGGACTATCAATCCTATGTATTGCAATGTTTACCGCAGGTCTAATTTCAAAGGAAGCTAATCGAACAGTAGAAGTCTGGGCAACAAAAACGAATTTAGCGCCAGGAATGAGATTATCTAATAACGATTTAATAAAAGTTTCAGTTTTATTGCCAGAAAGTTCAAAAAATTACATATCTGGACAAGCTCAAATCATTGGAGCATTAGTATTAAATCCAGTCAATGTTGGAGACCTCATACCCGTGGCGTCAATTGCGGCATCCCCTAATTCCCTTAATCAAAAATATGTTCCAATTACAACTGAAATCACCGATAGTCCAATTAATTTACAAAAAGGGGATGTTGTTGATATTTATGCAATACCTACGAGGGACTCTCAGCTAACTACTGGTGCACAACTAATTGGACAGAGCATTTCTCTATCTGAAGTTTCAAAAGAAAATAACTCAGGTAAGGTAAGTGTCGTTGCAATATTTAGTGATGATCAAGTTTTGCCAGTACTACAAATTATGTCAGATACTAGAGTTATTATAGTTAGATCAGAGTAGTTATAATTGAAAATAATTACTGCAATAATTGATTCAAAAAATGAAGAGATCGTAACATCGCTGCTTTTTACTCAAGGATTTGAAATTGCATTTAGAGCTCTATCTATACATTCCCTAGAGAATTTTATAAGTAATCAAAAAGACTCATTTT
Organism: Candidatus Nanopelagicus sp.; assembly: GCA_046095545.1. Lineage (GTDB taxonomy): Bacteria > Actinomycetota > Actinomycetes > Nanopelagicales > Nanopelagicaceae > Nanopelagicus. The sequence goes on along the minus strand of JBJTJQ010000017.1, from coordinate 11,368 downwards.
TAGTTATTTACGATCACAACTTTGAATCAAATTTAAAGTTTCAAAAAAAATTTAAGTCTGATAGTCAAAATCTATATATACATTTTGACCCAAAAAAATTCAATCCAGCCAAAATTTTATCTGAAATATCAAATATTAAGCAGAATCATTTAGCGGCTTACATTGAACGATTACCAAATGTAATTTCTTTCATGGGATCGCCCGGTGCACCAGGAGTTTCTACATTAGTCAATTATCTAGGATCAATTTTGAACAGCACCGTGGTTAGTTCAACTCACCAAAATCTTAGGCCATTTGGAAGGGCAAATATGAAGCTTATTTCACCAGATGACTTAATTCCTACTTTGAATAGTTTTTCAAATACTCAAGTTTTAATTGACGGTGGATCATCGATAAATTTGACCAGTACTATGTCCGATAGAAGATTTGAAGCAAGATGGTTGAGAGAGGTTGTTGGGTCCAGCAGTCATTTGATCTATGTGATTAAGTCAAATACACAAGGAATTAACTACTTATCTGAATTTATGAAAGATTTTAACAATGTGATTAATCAACCAGTAATAACAGTAATCCTGAATCAACAAAGATTTGATAGATCAAGTCAAGAAATTCAAAGTAGCTTCAAGAAATTAATGGGTGGGCTTAGTAATTTTGTAATACCATTTACTTCCCAGATAGGAGCAGATTCTATGAGTAAATCAGGAAAGTTTTCGATCTGGGGGATGGATAGTTTTCAAAAGCAACTAGCAAAAATAGCCGCTCAGATTGGTGAAAAAAAGCTCTACCATTAGTCCATGGCAACCCTTAGTGAGTTAGTTACTTCTAACTCGAAATTAAAAGAGCATGAAGTTGAGCACCTGGCTGAACTTGTTGCAGAGTGGCGACTTCTTGCCGATCTTTCTTTTGCTGATCTAGTTTTATGGCTTCCAATTAGAAAAGATGAAAAATCTTGGCCACAAGGTTATGTTGCAATAGCCCAGATTAGACCCACTACAGCAGCAACTGTTTTTGGAGATGACTTAATTGGCTCAAAAATTAATTGGGGCCAGCGCCCACTAATAGACCAGGCATTATCTGAGGGTGAAATTGTTAAGGACACGCAACCAGAAAAAGTTGGTGAAATTATGATCAAAGAAGAAACCGTCCCAGTTATTTTAGATAATAAAACTTTAGCTATTATTTCAAGGCATAGGAACGCAGATTTAATGAGATCACCCTCAAAGCTAGAATTAAATTATCGAGAAATAGCTCATCTAATTTTTAGAATGGTCTCAGAGGGAAACTTTCCTATTAGAAATTCTCTTTATAGTTCTGAATCAGCACCAAGAGTAGGTGATGGTTTGATTAGGCTAGATGTGAATGGCGTAGTATTTTTTGCAAGTCCAAATGCTAGATCAGCTCTTAGCCGTATCGGATATCAAGATGAATTAGAACAAAAAAATCTTGGCGAGGTTTTCTCATCACTAGATCGAGATGGCACACAACCAGTAGATGAGTCTTGGAAGACATTATTAAGTGGAAAATTCCTTCGAAGGGCGGAGTATGACAGTGGAAAAGGGGTAATCGATCTGTTGGTAATTCCCTTAACTCAAGGAAAGGATCGAATTGGCGCTATTGTCCTAGTGCACAATATTACGGAATTAAGAAATCGGGATAAGGCACTATTAACTAAGGATGCAACAATTAAAGAAATCCACCATAGAGTAAAGAATAATTTACAGACAGTTTCTGCACTATTGAGATTACAATCTAGAAGAGTTGAAGATCCTACAGCTAGCGCTGCGCTGGCGGAAGCAGTCAGAAGAGTTGCTTCTATCGCTTTAGTTCATGAAACATTATCAAATCAATCTTCAGAGTCGGTCGAATTTGATCAAGTTTTTGATCAAATCATAAATAACGCAATTGAATTGATTCCAAGACAAATTAATTTTAAGAAAATTGGTGTATTTGGATCATTTGATTCAAAGATTGCAACCGCACTTTCTTTAGTTGTTACAGAATTAATTCATAATGCTATTGAGCATGGATTATCTGAAAATGGGGATGTACTAATAATTGAGGTAGACAAGGAGAGTAATCGTTATACAGTCACTGTTTCTGACAATGGGGCTGGGCTACCCGACAATTTCAACTTAGAGCAATCATCAAATCTAGGATTACAAATTGCAAATACCCTGACTAAAAATGAATTAAAAGGAAGTATTAATTTGTTCAGAAACGGTAATTTAACTTGTGGTCGAATTATATTTTCAGTTGATTAAATAGAATTTTGGTTCTCAGCCAATCGGGCACGATTTCTTGCCGCTCTACGCTTCATCGCTCGTCGCTCATCCTCAGAAAGCCCACCCCATACTCCAGCATCTTGTCCGCTCTCTAGCGCCCATGCCAAACAAGGATCCTTTACCGAACATCTGGCACAAATTTTTTTAGCCTCTTCAATTTGGGCTAAGGCTGGCCCCGTATTTCCTACCGGAAAGAAAACCTCTGGATCCTCTTCGCGACAAGCAGCTTCATGTCGCCAATCCATACGGCACTCATCTCCCTAAGTAGTTGAATTTTAATTATTGAATATCAATAATTTATATGCGTATTCTCTCTTTAATTTAATTAATACACAAGGATATTTGGCTTTAAATTTAAATTATTTATATAAATTGATGGCATAAATTGATAAAAAAGTGATTTTGGCACCAATCACATCGACTCCTCACGCCTAAGAGCCAGGTTCGATCCCCTAAGATTTAGGGGCATCTCACTTAATAAAACAATCAAGATTACCAAGTTTAGTGACTTTCAAAAGTTTACATAAAGCTTTCGAGATTGCATACTTGGAGATAATTAGGGAGAATTTGCAAATGACTCAAACTGCATATTTTGCAACAGGTTGTTTTTGGGGAGCTGAACGAAGGTTTTGGCACTTAACAGGCGTTACTTCTACATCTGTAGGTTACATGGGTGGAAACAAACCTAATCCGACATATAAAGAAGTTTGTACTGGGACTACCAATCATGCTGAGACAGTTGAAGTATTTTTTGACCCAACAATTATCAGCTTCGAAAGTTTGTTAGCTGAATTTTGGGTTATGCATGACCCAACTTCACTAAATCAACAGGGCGGGGACATTGGTACGCAATATAGATCTGCAATTTATGCAACTACGCCAGAACAACTAGACATAGCCTTAATGAGTAAATCAATTTATCAAAAAGCACTTACTGAAAACGGTTTAGGCCATATAGTCACTGAAATTATTTCCGCAAAAGGGATTACATACTGGATAGCTGAGGAGTATCACCAAAAATATTTAGAAAAAAATCCAAATGGCTATGATTGCCATTCTTCAACAGGAGTTAGCTATCCATTGGCGATAAATACTCATAATGAATGAAATATCTCCTAATAACCTAAAGGGTGAACCATATCCAGTAAGGATTGATGAATCTGCTTTAAAGAGTCGAGTAGATGAACTTTCTTATGCAGTTTTAAGAAAATCTGCAACCGAGACTGCATTCACAGGTGAGTACACTGATACTGAGACTATTGGGGTTTACAAGTGCAAGGCATGCTTTGCAGAACTTTTTAGATCAGAAACAAAATTTCATTCAGGGTGTGGCTGGCCTTCCTTTTACGCGCCAACTAAGGATGATGCTGTTGAATTAATTGAAGATAGATCGTTATTTCCAAGAATTAGAACTGAAGTTAGATGTTCAGCGTGCGGCTCACATCTTGGCCATGTTTTTACCGGTGAAGGCTATGCAGTCCCAACTGATCAAAGATGGTGCATCAATTCGGTAGCTTTAGTATTAGAACCTAAGAATTAATTATCGACTGCTCGCCAGCAATACCACGCCACCACACTTTGAAATCCTGAAAACTTTAAGCCTTTTTTATCTAGCACCAAGGGATCAATCTCTGCTTTGAGGTTATGAATTTTAATCCAACCTCGCCTTACTGCCAAGTCACCAACGGGCCATACATCTAATCTTCCTAAGTGGAAAATTAGAAACATTTCTGCTGTCCATCTTCCGATTCCCCAGATCTTTGTTAATTCTTTAGTTATTTCTGAGTTTGGTAAGAGGTGAATATTGTCAAAACTAACTCGTTTCTCAATTGAAGCAATACTTAACTCTGTTATGGCCTTTGCTTTTGCACTTGAGATACCAACATTTCTTAACTCTTCGGTTGAAAATTTCAGAAAAACTTCTGGTCTATACTCATCTTGAATCAAATCAGACACTCTAAGAGTAATTGTCTCGGCGGCTTTTGTAGCAAGCTGTTGTGAAATGATTGATTGAACTAAGGTTTTAAAATGTGAACTTTTTATTCTCTTTGACCCGATGTCGCATAATGGAGAATTGTCAATTACTTTCTGGAATTTAGGATCTACCTCAATAATTTTTCGCGCTATAGCCTGCATTTTTCTAGTTGATATTAAATTTACCTCTAAATTCATGACTTAACTTTATGATATTTAGGTTAGGCTATATACATGGGTCAAAACATAAATTGGAAAAAATTAACCACCGAGTCACAAGTCGTGGCAGCTGGTCGCCCTGAAAAAAAACCAGACGGGGCATTAAATCCTCCCATTGCACTTAATTCTACTTTCCATGAAGGTGGGCCAATTGGTTACGGGCGATATGGCAACGAAGCATGGAGTGCGCTAGAAGAGGCAATTTCAATTCTTGAAGGCGGACAAACATTAATATTTTCATCTGGTATGGCAGCAATTAGTGCAATTTTTTCACTTTTGCCGCAAGGTAGCACAGTTATTGCAGCTGAAAATGGTTATCAAGGTACAACAACAATGCTTAAGAAAATGCATGAGCAAAAGCAAATTAATGTCAGATTTGTTAATTTGCCAGATACCGAACAAGTCTTAAAGGCATTACCTGGTGCAAATATGCTTTATTTAGAGTCGCCGACAAATCCTGCAATCGAAGTAGTCGATCTTCCTAAGGTCATTTCCGCTGGAAAAAAAGAAGGTTGTTTAGTAACTGTAGATAACACACTTGCAACACCAATGGTTCAAAATCCATTACAACTTGGAGCCGATATTTGCGTGCACTCAGTAACAAAATATCTATCAGGGCATAGTGATATTTTGCTGGGCTGTGCTGTTGTAAATGACAAATCGCTATATGATCGAATTGAGCAATCTCGAAGATATGGCGGAGCAATTGCTGGTCCATTTGAGGCATGGCTTGCACTCAGGGGAGTACGTACTTTTGCTTTACGAATGCAACGCTCACAGGAAACTGCTATGGAATTAGCAAAGAGATTAGAAAAAGATAAGCGAGTATCAAAAGTTAGATTTCCAGGGCTGCCATCTGATCCATATCATGAAAGAGCAAAGTCTTTTATGAAAGGATTTGGTGCAATGATCTCTTTTGAGGTTAAGGCTGAGATATCTCAGATCGATAAAATGTGTAATTCATCGAAACTTATAACAAGTGCCACATCATTAGGCGGAGTGGAATCGATTTGGGAGCGCCGCCGGCGGTGGGCAACTGAGAGTCACACCATTCCTGAAAATTTAATTAGATTTTCAGTGGGCATAGAAAATGTTGAAGACCTTTGGACAGATATTCAAGACTCTTTTTCTGCCGCTGGTATCAACTAAATGTCAGTTGTAATTCGTAGTGCAACCATTAGTGATATTCCAGTTATCCATCAATATATTAAGGACTTAGCAGAGTTTGAAAAAGCACCAAATGAGGCAGTTTTAACTTACTTAGATTTAGAGCAATCTTTTTTTGGTCAATCACCTCAAGTAAATTGTTTATTAAGTGAGGTTAATCAGCAGGTAACCGGAATAGCTATCTGGCATCTTAATTACTCGACTTGGCTGGGCAAGCATGGTATGTACCTAGAGGACCTTTATGTTGATCCTAAGTTTCGAGGCCTAGGTCATGCAAAGGCGCTGTTAAAGGAGTTAGCCAAAATTTGTATAGAGCGAGGTTATCCCAGACTGCAATGGTGGGTTTTGGATTGGAATAAGAGCGCAATTGATTTTTACAACTCAATTGGTGCACTACCCATGGATGAATGGACAGTATTTAGGGTTTCTGGGAAAGAACTAGGAAAATTAGCAAACTCAGGAAATTGAGCAAATTTAATTAAAATTAAGAGTAGATTTATCCCATGATTAAAGCCTTTAAAAGACTACTTGCCCTCTTTGGCCTAATTTTGGTTGCATTTGGTGCGATTAAAGGTTTATTTAATTGGCTTGCTCGCTCTGAAAGTGATGAGTATGAAGTATGGAGTGATGACGAAGAACGAGAAGATGTGAAATGAGTAGTGCATATGTTCCAGGCACCTGCAATATTGGTCAGGGTGAAATTAGGCGGAGACAAGCAGTTGCAATTTTTGGCTTAATTCTTATTGGTATTTCCGCTGTTGGCATCATTGCTACAGATCAAGAAAGAGATGCTCGCCTTTCTATATTTATTCCCGCTTTAATTTTTTCCGTTGGATTTGTTCAATCTCGAAAAAGATTTTGCTTAGCCTATGGATTTGCAGGCACATTTAATTTTGGAAAATTAGGCCAGATTTCTAAAGTTCAATCGCAAGAGGATAAGAAAGCAGATCGCAAAACTGCAGTCTCTATTTTGTTGCAATCAATTGCTTTAGCTTCATTGATTACAGCAATATTTTTTGTTTTGCCTTTATAAGTCTTCATAACTAGAAGGTAACTCACCAACATTTAAGAATTTTAAGTAATTTTCGGTTATTTCCTCTGGTTTTCCCGAGGCAAGCATTTGACCCCTATGCATCCATATGGCTTGATCACACAATTCGTTTAGTGAGGAGAGAGCATGAGAAACAATCAAAATTGTTCGGGCTTCTTGGCAGAGTTCTCTAATTTTATTAAAAGACTTTTCTTTAAAAGCAGCGTCACCAGCAGATAAAGCCTCATCAACTAGCAAGATATCTGGCGTCATATTTACTGCAACAGAAAATGCAACTCTGCCATACATTCCCGAGCTATAAGTTCTTACCGGCATATCAATAAATCCATTAGGTAGATCAGCAAATTGTGCAATGGTCTCAGTTTGAGATTCAATTTCATTTCGACTCATACCAGCTGCTAAGCCACCTAAAATAATATTATCGCGACCTGATAATGCCTTATTAAATCCCACCCCAAGTGCAAGCAATGTAGAAATTTTTCCATTTACTACGATTCGGCCACTTGTTGGTGGCAAAATGCCAGCTATTGAGCGCATAAGTGTTGATTTACCAGCACCATTTGCTCCGACAATTCCTAATACAGATCCATGTGGGACATTAAGCGATAAACTCTTTACCGCTTCGACTGTTTTAGTTCTAACTCTCTCGCCTCGACTAGCGCGCATCAAAGCATTTTTAAAGGTCCTTTTTGCCTCGATATTTATTTTGTAACTAATTGAAAGATCCTCAATTTGTACCGCCAGATTATCTGGAATCTTAACTTCTTTGCTAGATGTGGACAGCAAAATCACGCTCCCTCGATACAAAGAAATATCCACCAAAAATAAATGCAATCAAAGCCCAGACTAGGCATCCAATAAGTTGTGATGCAGTCGGAGTTGCACCGTCAATCCAAATACTTGAACTGGCAGAAAGTATTGGCCCTAGTGGATTTATATAAAGTATTACTCGATACCAACCTGAGAGCATATCTGGTTGCCAAAGTACAGGGGATGCGTATAACCAAATCCGCATAACATATGAAAGTAACTTTGTAGTATCCCTAAAATAAACATTCAAAGTTGCAAATAAAAGTGTTAACCCAAAACTTGTTATTGCCAAAATTATGAATAGAAAGGGCACTAAAAGATAATTCCAGGTAAGACCAGGAATAGTTGTATCATTAATAGTTAATTTACCAATTATTACAATTGAGATATAAACTGGAATTGTTGGCCAGAACTGCCTAAAAGCACTAATGGCACTTGACAACGGAAGTAGTGACCTAGGAAAAGCTTGATTTAAAATTAATTTACCACCAGAGGTAATTGATTGAGCGCCTAAGGTAATGCAGTTTTGTGCAAAGTAGAATGTAAAAAGCCCAATTAAAATATGGCATAAGGTAGTAAAACCTCCAAAGCCTCCTCTACCACCTTGAATAACTGCGACAAGCAAAAAGTAAATAAAAGCTAGAAATAATGGATTTAGCACTAACCAAACATTTCCAAGCCGAGACTCTAAGTACTCAGCCTTATCGGAAAACTTTGATAATTCAATTGCGAACTCTCTGCGCTGCCAAAAATCCCTTAGGTAAGGTCTAAGTGGAGGCAACTTTGATTTGTGGGGTTCAAAAACTTGAACCCTATTTTTACCCTCACCCATAAAGACTATTCTGCCACCTTTGATTTAGAAGTATTAATTAGACTTGCAACAACTGTAATAATCAAGGTGATAAGTATGACTCCTAAGGAAAATTGCGTTGAGATTTCAGGAACTTCTATTCCCAATAATTTGTGAGTTCCACCGCCATGAACTGCTTCTAAAACTAACTTTATTCCAATAAAACCAAGAATTACCGAAAGTCCCTCATTTAGATAAATTAATTTGTTCATCAATCCACCCAGGAGGAAATAAAGTTGTCGTAAACCCATCAATGCAAATGCATTTGCAGTAAATACTATGTATGGATCTTTAGTGAGCCCAAAAATTGCAGGAATAGAATCTAGGGCAAAAATTAGATCTGTAAAGGCAATTGCTACTAAAACTATAGTTAATGAAGAGGCCCCTCTTTTCCTTAACCATAAAATTACCCTGCCTTCTTTCCATTCTTTTTCTTCATCTTCGGTAAACAATTTATAGCTCGTATAAATAAGAAATGCACCGAATATATAGAAAACCCAGGAGTACCGTTCAATCGCGGCAGCACCAAGTGCAATGAAAATACCTCTTAAAACTAACGCCATCGCAATTCCAGCAAGCAAAACTAATTGTTGTTTCTTTTTATCAATTTGAAATCTAGCGAGGATTAAAATAAAAATAAATAGATTATCCACCGAAAGGGAGTACTCAGTTATCCAGCCAGCAAAAAACTCATTTCTTGCTTGGGTTTCACTCCATTGACCTAATGAATAGCCAAAAATTATTGCCGCTCCTACATAAAAAGCGGTCCAAAGCGATGCCTCTTTCATGGAAGTCTCTTTGTTTCTTCGGATTATGGCTAGTGCTAGGTCAAAGGCTAAGACTGCAAGTAGGACTGCAATGGTTATTTCCCAAACGGTCATACTCATTTAGTTAAATACCTTTCCTGGATTCAAAATATTGTTTGGATCTAAAGTCTGTTTAATCAACTTCATAATACTAACGGCAGGAGCCCCAGTTTCTTCGATTAAAGCTGAGATCTTGCCCGAGCCAATCCCGTGCTCACCGGTGCAGGTCCCGCCCATTTCAATCATTTTCATCGTTATTTCATGGGTAATATGTCGTACATCTTCTAATTCTTCTGGCTTTTCTGGATCAGTAACAATAAAGCAATGAAAATTTGCATCTGCAACATGACCTAAAATGGAAAATGGATAAGGGTGTGTTGAAAGAATTTGTTCTGCAATTTGTACTGCTTCTGAAAGTTTTGAAAGTGGAACAGCGGCATCAGTACTTACTGCACGCTTACCTGGATGCGCTGCGATACCAGCCCAATATGCATTATGGCGGGCTTGCCATAATTTTCGGCGAGCTCCTTCATCTGCTGTCCATTCAAACTCTGAGCCACCAAACTCTTCCACAATCTCTTTAACAGATTGAGCATCCTCTGCCACACCAACAGGTGAACCATGGAATTCAAAAAATAATGTAGGCATCTCTGAAAGATTTAACCCATCATGTGAGTTAACATTTTTAATACATTTTGCATCTAGAAATTCACATCGTGCAATTGCTATGCCAGATCTAACAATTGCAGTAGCTGCCGTGACGCCATCAGAGAGGGTTGGAAAACGAACGATGGCTGCAGCCATTTTTTCAGGAATACCAAAAACTCGGAGAGTTAACTCAGTAATTACACCAAGTGTTCCCTCAGATCCAACCAGTAACCTTGTTAAATCATAACCAGCAGATAACTTTCTAGTTTCTCGACCAGTTCTTATGACTGTGCCATCGGCCATTACTGCAGTTAGAGCCAAAACATTGTCTCGCATAGCGCCATAGCGGACAGTAGTTGTGCCAGCGGCACCAGTAGATGCCATGCCACCTAATGTGGCATCTGCGCCCGGGTCTACTGAAAAGAATAAGCCTTGTGTTGCTAGTTTTTCATTAAGCGCCATTCGATGAACACCTGGCTCAACTCTTACAACCAGGTCATCAGCTTTAATTTCAATAATTTTATTCATTTCTGTTAAATCTAAAGAAATTCCACCAAATAGTGGCAGTACATGTCCTTCTAAAGATGAGCCAGCTCCAAATGCGACAACTGGGATTTTCTCAGTATTACAGTACTTAAGTACTTTAGAAACCTCTTCTGTGCTACGTGGCATAACAACAGCTGATGGCCGGACCGGTGGAATTGCCGATTCATCTCTTCCGTGTTGGTCAAGAATAGTTTCATTAGTACTAACAGAGCCCGAAACTAAAGTTTTTAAATGTTCAATTTGAGATGGCGAGAGGTCAACTCTGGTGTTAATCACAGAAAGATCCTACTTGATTAATCTTAGTTATTTACATCACAAAAAAGTTAATTTAATGATTTTACGCGTAAATATTAGTGGTTGATAATAAGTTTTAAACTGATAAACTTACCTAGTAAGACAACTTACGACTTGGAGTGTGCACTACAAAAATAGGTTTTATAAAACCACTTGTTGTACAAATTTGCATGAAAACTCAAACGAACCACCCACAGACTTTTAGATCTATACCAACACATTCAAAACCACTTGATGAGGCGCGTCTTGAAAAATTATTTCAAGAGCAATTAGAAAAATACAAAAGTTCATTAATGAGTTCAGATTTAGAGTATCAAACAGCCCTAAAGAGCATTCCACTTGGTGCTCACTCATCATTTCAATCATTTGATCCATACCCAATATCAATTGCATCAGCCAAAGGCGCTTGGATGACAGATGTTGATGGTCGAAAGATGCTTGATCTATCCATGGGATTTGGTTCAATGTTGGTTGGACACTTAAATAAAGAGGTTATGCACGAGATTGAGCAGATGCTCTCTGTGGGAACTTTATACACCGCACCATCTCCAAGCTCTAGAGAAGCGGCTGAAAGGTTATGCAAGAGATTTGGCATTGATCAGATTCGATTTACCAATTCAGGAACTGAGTCCACCATGTATGCGGTCAGAACCGCTCGCGCCTACACAGGTAAAGAAGGAGTTGTAAAGGTTGAAGGCGGCTATCATGGCAGTGGAGATCC
>JBJTJQ010000016.1:0-5022 GCA_046095545.1 Candidatus Nanopelagicus sp. | reverse complement strand
ATCACTACCTTGTCTTCTTAAAACCGCTTTGATTCTGGCAACTAGCTCTGCCTTTGAGTATGGCTTAACAATGTAATCATCAGCGCCAAGCTCTAACCCCACCACCTTATCGACCTCAGTATCTTTTGCGGTGAGCATAATTATTGGCACTTGAGATTTTGCTCTAATCTGCCGGCAAACCTCAGTGCCTGAGATTAATGGAATCATCAAATCAAGTAGAACTAAGTCAGGTGAAACTTTTTCAAACTTATCTAGTGCCGCCTTACCATCTTTGGCCGTCTCAATTACAAAGCCCTCTTTGCTAAGAAGTAGCTCCAAGGGATCGATTACCGAGTCCTCATCCTCAACAATTAATATCTTGGTCATGCGCTTACACTTTCCTTGGCAATCGGTAATCTAATCGCAAAGGTACTTCCTACCCCCACTGAGCTCCAAACCTTAACCTCACCGCCATGATTTGTAATCACATGTTTAACAATTGATAAGCCCAAACCAGTACCACCAGTTGCTCGAGATCTAGCCGGGTCTACCCGATAAAATCGTTCAAAGATTCGATCGAGATTTTCCTTGGCAATGCCCAACCCTTGATCCTTAACTAAGATCTCAATAATCTCACCATCTAATTTAGAGCTAATCACCACATTTGTGCCCTCTGAGCTGTAGTTGATCGCATTCTCTACCAAATTATGGACCGCCATAACTAATTGTTCACGGTTGCCAATCACCACGCCATCTTGCACACCATCTAATTTGACCCAAATATTTCTCGCCTCCGCCAATACCTCACATTGATCCACCGCCTCAGCGATAACATCAGCAATCTCCACCTCATGGGCCATATCTAGGGGATCTGAATCTTGAATCTTAGATAAATTGATAATCTCTTTTACTAAATCATTTAATCTAATAGTTTGAGTCTTAATTTTATTGGCAAATAAAATCACCTTATCTGGCTCATCTTTAATCTCTAAGAGTGCATCTGAGTTTAATGAAAGGGCTTGGATTGGTGTCTTTAACTCATGGGAGATATTGGTAATAAAATCTCGCCTAATTGCATCTATGCGCTGCTTTTCACCCTCATCATCAATTATTACTAATACTGAGCCCTCATCATCAATTAATGCTGCTGTTATTTGTAGATCCCGCTTTCCTTCACCAATTGGACCCCGAGCTACCTCAATTGAACCCTCTTGACTCTTTCCAGTTCTTCTTACCACTCTGATTAAAGCTTGTAACTCCTCACTTAAAATTTTGTTATCTTTAACTAAATTTAATAATGGAATTTTGCTACTTTCATAAATAATCTGACCAGTTGAATCCAAAATAATTGATTCTCGATTAAATGAAGCTAAAACAGCAATTAGTGAGGAGGTAATTACGCCTGCTTGATCGACCTTTTCGGCTTTTTTGCCTAGCCAGCTCATGCGGTAATGGTATGGGTATTTGGCAGATAACTTAAATGGCAAAAACACAGCGCCTGTTCTTGTTTGCCCGTTGTTTACTTTGTATTAACCTAAAGTGATTAGTTAAACCAGCCTAAAGCAGTATCTTTAGCCATATGCGCAATACCTTTCATGATGATTTAGATGCCATTACCAACACCTTGGTGGTGATGGCCCAACTTGTGCACACCGCAACCAAGGATGCCACCACCGCCTTATTAACGGCAGATCTAGAGTTGGCAGAAAAGGTAATTAAACAAGATGATCAAATTGATGCGCTGCAACATGAGTTAGATGCAAAAACCATAGTCTTACTTGCCACCCAACAACCTGTCGCCTCAGATTTAAGAGCGCTAGTTACCTCACTTCGCATGAGTGCTGATTTAGAGCGCATGGGGGATATGGCCCATCACATCGCAAAGCTGGCCCGGCTGCACTACCCAGCAACCGCTGTGCCGCCAGAATCCTCACTAACTATCGAGGAGATGGGGCGGATAGCTGGCTTAATTATTGAAAAAGTTGCCAAAATTATTAAAGATCGTGATTTAAAGGATGCCCAACAATTAGCGGTAGATGATGATGAGATGGATAAGCTGCACCGTAAATTAATCCAATCCCTAATTAGCAAGGATTGGCCACATGGGGCAGAGTCGGCAATCGATCTGACCCTACTTGGTAGGTATTATGAAAGATCAGCAGATCACGCTGTCTCAATTGCGCGAAGAGTTTACTTTTTAGTTACCGGCAGTTATCAAGTCAAGGAGTAAATTTACCTACCTGCCTTGATTGGCAACCGCCTCAATCGCCGCCTTGGCAGCGATTGGATCTAAATACCTACCACCCTTATTTATTGGCTTAAAGTTATTATCTAATTCATAAAGTAATGGAATTCCAGTTGGAATATTTACCTGCGCAATATCGCTATCAGAGATATTATCTAAGTACTTAACAATTGCCCTAATAGAGTTACCATGAGCGGTAATTAATACCTTTTTACCCGCTTTTAAATCAGTATAGATCTCATTGGTTAGATATGGAATCGCTCTGGCAACTACATCCTTTAAGCACTCGGTTTTTGGCAAATCATTGCCTAGATCCAAATACTTAGGATCATTTTTTTGGGAGTATTGATCATCATCGGCAATAGCAGGTGGTGGCACATCAAAGGATCTGCGCCAAAGTGCAAATTGTTCTGCGCCATAGGTTTTTAAGGTTTCTGCCTTATCTTTTCCCTGCAGCGCGCCATAGTGGCGCTCATTTAATCGCCAGCTTCGCTTAGTTGGAATAGAAGCAATACCAGCAGCAGCTAAAGCAATCTCTGCGGTATTTATCGCCCGCTTTAACAGTGAGGTGTGTAATACATCGGGAAGTAGATTGGCCGACTTTAATAATTGCCCACCCCGGGCTGCCTCCTGCTCGCCTTTCTTGGATAACTCCACATCCACCCAGCCGGTAAAGAGATTTTTTGCATTCCACTGACTCTCACCATGTCTAAGCAGTATCAAGGTGTATGGCATGAATAAATCATCTCATATGGGCAAAGAAATTACGTGCCGCTATTTGGCATTATCAGATTTGGGGCTAGGGTTTGCTTGTCTTTAAAAAAACTTAAATAGTTATATAGGGAGTCTTATGTCATTTACCCCCAAGGATGCAGTCTTATTTGATCTTTACTCATCCCTTGCCGATCGCTTAGCAGCTGGTGCTAGAGCCTCAGTTGAGATGCTCGCTGTGAGCGAGGATAAACGCAAAGAGTTGGCTAAGCGGGTGGGTGCGATTGAGACTGAGGCGGATGATCTTTTAGGAAAGTTAGTTAGAAGAATTGATGACATGTTTGTCACACCATACGATCGCGGAGATTTACAAGATCTAGCAAACTCACTAGATGATGCCATGGATGAGATTGAAGAGGCCACCGATCTAATTGTGCTTCACAGCGTGAAAGAGTTTCCAGAAGGTATGTCTGATCTAGTAGATGCAGTTAGAAGATTAGCGGAGTTAACTTCGGCAAGTATTCCAAGACTTAAAAATCTCAAAGAGTTAGATCACTACTACGATGAGGCGGATCGAATTGAAACCGAGGGTGATCGATTACATCGCAGAATTACCTCAATGCTATTTAATGGCAACTTTGATGCGATGACAATTTTGCGAATTAATGGCGTAATTGATGCCTTTGAGAACTCTTTAGATGAGATGGCTAAGGTGGCTAGAATTGTTCGAACTATCGCGCTAAAAGAGTCTTAAGATTTTGAGCCAAATCTAAATGGATTCCGCCTTTCTACTCGTCTCACTCATCATTGTTGTTGCCTTAGTTTTTGATTACACCAATGGGTTTCATGATGCTGCAAATGCAATTGCCACCTCAGTAGAGACAAAGGCGCTGAGGCCAAAACAAGCGCTGCTGCTTGCAGCAGTTGGCAATCTAGTGGGCGCATTTTTAAGTGAGGGTGTGGCAAAAACAGTTGGCAAGGGCATTATTGAGGTGGAGCAGAGCACCTCTGGACTTTATGTAGTACTTGGTGGGGTTATCGGAGCGATTACGTGGAATCTAATCACCTGGTGGTTTGGTATTCCATCCTCCTCCTCTCACGCGCTAATAGGTGGCTTAGTGGGGGCAGCGATTGCATCTAGTGAGACTGTGTTTTGGAGTGGCATCATCTCTAAGGTGGCAATTCCAATGGTGCTATCGCCCCTAATTGGTTTTACGCTGGCATTTTGTTTAACACTGTTGCTGCAATATCTATTTAGAAACTCAAAAAGATCCAAGGTAGGTAAGTACTTTAGAGGAGCTCAGATTTGCTCAGCAACTGCAATGTCAGTTGGCCATGGCTTACAGGATGCGCAAAAAACTATGGGTGTAATGACTCTGGCATTAATTGTTGGTGGCTTTCACTCAGGCGATTCAATTCCAGGATGGGTAAAGATCTCAGCGGCGCTGGCCATTGCAGCTGGCACATATGCTGGTGGCTGGCGGATTATGAAAACCTTAGGCAAGCGTATGACCCATATCGATCAATTACGGGGCGTGGCATCTGAGACAGTTGCCTCCACAATTCTCTTTGTCTTAGCAATTGGTTATAAGGCACCAATTAGTACTACTCATACCATTACCTCATCCATTATTGGCTCTGGTGCAACTAGAGGTCCTAAGGCAATAAGTTGGAGTGTAATTAGAAATATTTTATTAGCCTGGCTGCTAACTGTGCCAGCAGCTGCTTTTTGTGGTGGATCAGTTGTGGCACTACTTCACCTGCTTCATATTGGATTATAGGTAAGGCAGCTACGCTGGGTAAATCAAATTAAATAGGCAAAATATATTAAATTGGAATTACCCAAGTAATTAATTGCTACAACTTAATCTTATTTACCTTCCAACCCTTAGGACACTTTCCACTTTCAGTAACCCGCTGTTGCTTACCCTTTACACAGTAGGTGATAATTGATTTTTGCTTGGTTGGTGCACTCACCGAAGCGGCGGTAAGGGTTAAGTTGCCAGTGGCAATCTTAGATTTACCATGATCCATGCCTTGGGTGTAACCATGCCAAACCCTAAGTTTGCCATCTAATAATTTAAGAG
>JBJTJQ010000015.1:0-2310 GCA_046095545.1 Candidatus Nanopelagicus sp. | reverse complement strand
GCATCCCTAATTCGGCGCAAGCGCTTAACCAAAATAGGTTCAGCTAGCAGCGCCTCATTGCGATCAATCAAATTATTTAACATTTGATAGTAGGCAGGTGGGGTTAAATTAAATAACTCCCTTATGGCACTCTCTTTGGAGCCAGCATGGCGCCACCAATTTCGTTCAAAATCTAGCAGCTTAAGTTCTAACTCAGATAGGCCAGTTGGCCCAGAGGTTGGTTGGATAAATGCTGACATAGGTATATCTTAAAAGCAGGGTGTGACATATTTAGGTTATTATCAATTTTGAGCGTGGCGGAAAAATGAAAAACTACTTGATGTTAATTAAGATCAAAATTATCAACTGGATTGTTTTTGATCATCTCGGCGTAATCCTTACGGTTGGCACTTCTAATTAAGTTTCTAATCATGGTTGGAAATACAAATGAGTGCAGCGGCAAAACTGCATACCAATACAACTGACCACCAAGACCGCGGGGTGAAAATGATGCCTCTTGTACTACCTCACTTTGACCATTTGCTAGCTTTGAAATTCTAAACTCAAGCCAAGCCTTGCCAGGCAAAATCATCTCAGCATATAACTTAAGTGATTGCTCTGGCACTAACGATTCCACTCGCCAAAAATCAAGTGAGTCGCCAACTCGCAAATGAACCGGATCTCTTCTGCCCCTTCTTAATCCAACACCACCAATTACTCGATCTAATAAGCCACGTAGGTACCAGAGAAAATCTGAGCCATACCAACCATTATCACCACCGATCTCCTCAATCGCCTCCCATAAACTTTTAATTGATGCATCGGTTGTGCGCACTCTTTTATCCTTTAATAACATCTCACCTGCCCACTCTGGATCAGATTGAGCTTTCTGCCATGGCGCAGTTGGCAATGTGGCATCAGACCAACGGGTAGAGACAGTATTACTAGAAACATTACTTAGCGCCAAGCTAACTGCACCATCGACATCAATCAACCCCTCTTTAGGTTTTGGAATTAAATTATCAATTGATTTTTTAGGATCCGCGACCACCTCACTAATAAGTGAGCCAACTAAGGGGCGGGCAAGTGAGGTTGGTACCGGGGTGACAAAGCCAATCCAAAGGCTAGATAACTTTGGCGTTAATACCGGCACCTTAATAATTAAGCGTTTTCTAAGCCCAGATAATTTGGCAAACTTTTGCATCATATCGGCATAGGACAAGATCTCAGGACCGCCAATATCAAATACACCTGCCACTGGTTTTTCTAACTTGGCACAATTTCTTAAGTACCAAAGCACATCTCGGATCGCAATTGGATGAGTTTTATTCATTACCCATTTTGGTGTGGTCATAACTGGCAGGCGATGAGTTAAATGTCTTAACATCTCAAAGGAGGCAGAGCCGGAGCCAATAATAATTCCAGCTCGAAGCTCAAGTACGGGCACAGATGTGGTGGCTAACTCCTTACCAGTATTTGCTCTCGAGCTTAAGTGCTTACTGGTTTTCTCATCATTATTAATACCACCTAAGTAAACAATTTGTTTAACCCCACAACTTTGCGCTGCCTTGGCAAAATTTCTGGCCATGGCAGATTCAATCTCATCAAAATTTGGTCCTAAATTAATTGAGTGCAATAAGTAGTAAGCGGTGTGAACACCAGTTAACGCACACTTGGTAGATTCAAAATCTGATGCATTACCAGTTGCAATCTCTACTTGATTGGCCCAGGAGTGGCTCTGCGCTTTATTGGCATCACGCACAAAAACTCTCACATCAGCACCATCTGCTAGTAATGCCGTAACTAATCGGCCACCCACATATCCAGAGGCACCGGTAACTAGTATTTTGCGAGCTTGGTTCATGGTGAAAACAGTAGACTTAATTCAATGAATAAACCAAGGGTAGTGATCTTAGGTGGCGGGTTTGGTGGCCTCACCGCCGCTCGCGCGCTGCATAAAGCAGCCGATGTCACAGTGGTTGATCGCCATAATTACCAAACCTTTCTGCCGCTGTTGTATCAGGTTTCCACCGCAGGCCTAGCCGCCGATCATGTGGCTTATCCAATCAGAGGTGCGTTAAGAAAAACCCCAGTTAAATTTCGAATGGGCTCTCCCATTTCAATTGATCATAAAAATAAAGAGGTTAAGTTAGATAGCTCTGAGCTTTTAAAATTTGATCACTTAATTGTGGCGCTAGGTTCAGTTACCGCTGATTTTGGTATCCCAGGAGTTAATGAGTTCACCTTAGGAATGAAGAGTGTGGCAGAGGCGCTAAACATTAGAGCTGAGATCATGCGACGGTTTGAAGATCTATGTAGATTTGAAGATGA
>JBJTJQ010000014.1:0-4432 GCA_046095545.1 Candidatus Nanopelagicus sp. | reverse complement strand
CAAATACCAGAGAAGGCAAAGGGATAGAAAATTACGACTACATTTTTCTTATCTTTATATGAAGCAAGTGAGATTTTTTCACCATGTTGATTAATTAATTCAAAATTTGGTGCAGTATCGCCAATTGCGAGCGCCATTTTCTATTTCTCCCTTTTGTTTTGGATTTAAGTGTGAGCTAAAAAATTACTTTGGTTTCTTCTTATTACTGCCGGCATGGCGGGCCACAAATTTAGTTGCAGTCCAATCTGCCCCGACAGGAAATGAGGTGGTAACAGACATGCCGGCGGTGGGGGCAGCATCTTGAATATCACTAGCCTCAACATACCCAGATCGACCCATTTTGGGAGTGAATAACCAGATTGGTCCATCCTCAGTTAAATAGGTAAGAGCATCAACTAATTCATCAACTAAATCACCATCATCTTCGCGCCACCACAAAATAACAACATCCACTACCTCTTGGGCAGTTGCATCTAAAAATGGTGCGCCAGATTTACTGGCAATGGCATCGCGTAATGCGCCATCACAATCTGTAGCATCAAAGCCAACCTCAAGTATTAATTGGTCTTTGTTGATGCCAAGCCGTTCAACGGTGGCAGCTGGAGAATGGGCTGAGTTCATTAGGAGTAGTCCACCCAACTTTGGCTAATGGTGCAACTCCTAACTCAGCCTTTTTGGCGATTTACGCCAGATCAAGCCCGCTGGTAGCGGTAAATATGACCAAAGTACCCTTTTAATAGAGAATATGCCCGTGAGTGAAAACTTTAAGGCCCCAGACCACCTAGTGGACCAATTAGTTGATACCGATCCTAATGAGAGCGCAGAGTGGCAACAATCCTTTGATGCAGTTTTAAAAAATGCTGGTCCAGTAAGAGCTAGATACTTAATGCTCTCCCTGTTGCAAAGAGCTAATGAAAAAAACATTGGCGTTTCAGGTCTGCGCACTACCGATTACATAAACACAATTCCACCAGCATTAGAGCCAAGTTTTCCAGGGGATGAGTATTTAGAGCGCAGAATTCGTGCCTACATCAGATGGAATGCCGCAGTTATGGTGCACCGAGCACAACGACCTGGTGTTGGTGTAGGTGGACATATTTCAACTTATGCATCAAGTGCATCGTTGTATGAGGTTGGTTTTAATCATTTCTTCCGTGGAAAAGAGCATGCCGGCGGCGGAGATCAAATATTTTTCCAAGGACATGCCTCCCCTGGCATGTATGCCAGAGCATTTATGGAAGGGCGCTTAACCCAAAAGCAATTAGATGGATTTAGGCAAGAGCTCTCTCATGATGGTGGTGGATTATCTTCCTATCCACACCCAAGACTTATGCCAAACTTTTGGGAGTTTCCAACTGTCTCTATGGGTATTGGTCCAATTAATGCAATTTATCAAGCAAGATTTAATCGCTATCTACATGCCCGTGGTTTTAAAGATACTAGTGATCAAAATGTTTGGGCATTTTTAGGAGATGGTGAGATCGATGAGCCTGAGACGCTAAGTGCGATCTCATTGGCAGCTAGAGAGGGCTTAGATAATTTAACCTTTGTGGTCAATTGCAATCTGCAACGATTAGATGGACCAGTACGCGGTAATGGCAAAATTATTCAAGAGTTAGAGTCAGTATTTGGTGGGGCTGGCTGGAATGTAATTAAGGTGGTTTGGGGCAGGGAGTGGGATCCACTGCTTGCTGCCGATCGTGAGGGTGCCCTGGTTGATTTAATGAATAAGACACCAGATGGAGATTTCCAAACCTTTAAATCTGAAAATGGCGCTTTTGTCAGAGAGAATTTCTTTGGTAAAGATCCAAGAACTGCGGCCATGGTTTCATCCTGGAGTGATGATGAGATTTGGAATCTAAAACGTGGTGGACATGATTATCAAAAACTATACGCCGCCTACAAAGCAGCTAGTGAACATAATGGCCGCCCTACCGTAATTTTGGCTAAGACTATTAAGGGCTGGACCTTAGGCTCACACTTTGAGGCGAGAAACTCAACTCACCAGATGAAGAAGATGACGTTAGAGGATTTGAAGAATTTTAGAGATCGATTATTTATTCCAATTAAAGATGAAGAGTTAGATGCCAAGTTACCTCCGTACTGTCATCCAGGTATTGATTCACCTGAGTACCAGTACATGATGGCAAGAAGAAAAGAATTGGGTGGCTTCTTACCATCTAGAAGAGCAGTCTCTAAAGCTCTGCCACAACCAAAGGATGAAAGCTATGAGTCGGTTAAACGTGGCTCTGGTGCGCAAGAGGTTGCCACCACAATGGCATTTGTTAGATTATTAAAAGATTTAATTAAAGATCCAGGAATGGGTAAGAGATTTGTGCCAATTATTCCGGATGAGGCTAGAACATTTGGGATGGATTCACTATTTCCAACTTTAAAAATTTACTCTCCACATGGTCAGTCCTACACCTCGGTTGACCGAGAGTTAATGCTTTCCTATAAGGAATCTAAAGAGGGTGTAATTTTGCATGAGGGAATCAATGAAGCTGGATCTGTCGCCTCATTTACCGCAGTTGGCTCCTCCTATGCCACCCATGATGAACCGATGATTCCAATTTATATCTTCTACTCTATGTTTGGTTTCCAACGAACTGGTGATTCATTTTGGGCAGCAAGTGATCAATTAGTAAGAGGATTTGTGCTTGGTGCAACCGCTGGTCGCACCACATTAAATGGTGAAGGTCTGCAACATGAAGATGGCCACTCACTACTACTTGCCTCTACAAATCCGGCGGTAGTTTCCTATGATCCAGCATTTGGTTACGAGTTAGGTCATATTGTTAAAGATGGTTTGCGAAGAATGTATGGGGAAAATAGTGAGAATGTTTACTACTACCTAACGGTATATAACGAGCCATATCAACAACCAGCTGAGCCAGATAATTTGGATGTGGAGGGTCTCCTAAAGGGTATTTACCTACTTAAAAAACCAATAAGAAGAAGGCGCCGAAAAGTTGCCATCCTAGCTAGCGGGGTCTCAGTTAATTGGGCGCTAAAGGCTCAAAAATTATTAAATGATGATTTTAGAGTTGCCGCCACTATCTACTCAGTTACCTCATGGAATGAGTTGCGCAAAGATGGCCTTGAGGTTGATCGCCATAATTTATTAAACCCAGATAAGAAGTTGACTGCTTATATAAGTAAGAAGTTAAAGAAGGAAAAGGGGCCAGTAGTTGCCGTAAGTGATTTTATGAGATCAGTTCAGGATCAAATCTCGCCTTGGGTATCTCAACCCTTTTACTCACTCGGCACCGATGGCTTTGGCTTATCAGATACTAGAGGAGCTCTTCGTCGCCACTTTAAGGTAGATGCTGAATCAATTGCAGTCGCGGCATTATCTCAACTTGCTCAAGCTGAGATGATTAGTAAGCGAGTGGTTAAAAAAGCTATTAAGAAATATCAAATAAATGATGTAACTGCTGCTGAGGCTGGCAATACTGAAGGTTCTGGATAAAAAAATAGAAAAACTCGAACCTTGACCAGAAG
Organism: Candidatus Nanopelagicus sp.; assembly: GCA_046095545.1. Classification (GTDB taxonomy): domain Bacteria; phylum Actinomycetota; class Actinomycetes; order Nanopelagicales; family Nanopelagicaceae; genus Nanopelagicus. Next base: position 928 of record JBJTJQ010000014.1, on the reverse strand, counting down.
TTCGAGTTTTCCGCCATTCAACCTCTGATGGGACTTGAACCCATATCTCCGAGTTAGTCATTCTCGAGCTCTATCCATTGAGCTACAGAGGTGCCCAATAAATCTAATTTATAAATAGATCTAAAAAGTTTGAAGTAATAAAGCTGTGGATAATTTAAATAATTACTATCAGTAGTTTTTAAAACCTAAAGTAAAACGATGTTTTGTGATAAATTAGTGGTGAGTTAGTCATTCTCATCTTAGGTATAGCAACGGGAGTAAGTTAAAACTTAACTCCTGTTGCTATTTATCAGAAACTATATGATTTCAGATACCCATCCGATACGATCAACTCATGGAATCCTTAGCGTTTTTTGCAGTCTTTATTATCTCGCTAACTGTGATCGGTGGACCAGTAGCTGTTGCACTTACCTACCTACCACCAAGATTACTACCAGCAGCGGTGCTTAAAATCTTTGCCGTATTAATATCGCTGATCGCAATTTTTATTGGTTCCATGTTAATTATTAATGTGGATTCAATTGGGGCAAGAATAATGGGATCATTCGGTATCGCCTGCGGTATATTTGCAATTTATCGAGTTATTAAAAAGTTTAAGTAAGCTAAGTTAAGTGGAGGTGCCGGGAATCGAACCCGGGTCCTCTAGCACTATTTCAAAGTTTCTACGGGCGTAGTGCAATTAGCGCTTTTTTAGTCCAAACTCTCACATGCACAAGTAGTTTGCGGACTTAGTTACAGATTTATGTCCCCATTAACCTCCGTAACACGGTTAGGGGTAAGTCCTCTAGCGACGTTAGATCCGAAGGCGAGAACAAACTTCGGGTAACGGATAACAGAGCTAGCTTAGGCAGCTAGTTGATAATCAGCGGCAGTTTTACTTGCGCTTATAGTTTGCCATGTTTTTGTGGTTAACGAGATCATCACGGCT
>JBJTJQ010000013.1:0-6166 GCA_046095545.1 Candidatus Nanopelagicus sp. | reverse complement strand
TGGTTTATGAAAAGCAAGATAAGTCTTAGACTTTGCCAGCTTTAAACTCTCACCATCTACTTTAATGTCATGTATTTCCGGATCTGCCTTTAATCCGAGCTCGGTGATGGTCTCACCATCTATGCTCACTCTTCCCTCGGTTATCAATTTATCCGCAGCTCGACGGCTTGCCACACCAGCTTCGGCAATCAATTTATTTAATCTACTTAAACCCACGCGCAACTCTACCGCGAAAATACAGAAGGAATATTTTAATCTTTTTAATCAGTTAATGTTGAAAGTAACTCATCCAAGCCATCAATGTCAGGCAAAAATGGTGCTAGCGCAGGCAGATCTGCAATGGAGTTAAGGCCTAATTTTTCAAGAAAAAATGAGGTTGTTTGATAGAGCACAGCACCCGATTCACCTTCGACTCCTGCCTCCTCAACCAATCCCCGATTGACCAAGGTCTTCATAACTGCTTCAACATTGACCCCTCTGATTGCAGAAACTCGAGCTCTTGAGACTGGTTGCCGATACGCAATGACCGCTAAGGTTTCTAGCGCTGCCTGCGTCAATTTGGCTTGTTGGCCATCAAGGACAAACTTTTCAACCAAGCCAGACATCTCCGGGTGGCTGTAATAACGCCAACCGCCTGAAACCTGGCGTAACTCAAAGCCTCTCCGCTCAACCTCATACTTTGCCGCCAAAGCAACAAGTGCTGAGACAATTTCCTCAGTCGGGACTTCAATAATCTGTGCTAAAACAAGCTCGGAAACAGGCTCATCTACCACCATAAGGATAGCCTCCAAGCTTCGTTGAAGTTCAACTTCAGACATTATCGGCCTCATCTACTGGTTGTGGTGGAGTATCAAACTCATCGCTCACTCTTACCTCACCATCTGCGCTGCCAACCCAAGTTATCTGCAGCTCGCCAAGTGAAATCACCTGTTCAAACCTTACGACCCCTTCACGATATAGCTCAAGCAGCGCCAAGAATCGAGCCACTACCACCAAGGTGGAGCCAGCATCAGACACTAATGATCTGAAAGTTATTCGACCTGCCCTGCGCAGCATCTCTACCACCTTAACCGCCTGCTCTGCGACGCTAACTAATGGTCTATGCAGGTGGTCAATACTAAAGATGGGGGTAGTTTTGGGAGTCAAAACACGGTTTGCAATAGCGGCAAAGCGCTGGGCGCCTACCCCGATCAATACCTCAGGAAGTAGCTGGGCAAAATGCGGCTCTAATGCCACAGTTCTTGGGAAAGATTTCTCTTCTCGCTCTATCCGCTCACTGAAGATTGCCGCAATCTCTTTAAAAGCCCGGTATTGCAGCAGTCGGGCAAATAGAAGATCTCGGGCCTCCAGAAGAGCAAGATCTGACTCATCATCTACCTCACCTGATGGAAGTAACTTGGCCGCCTTTAAATCTAATAGGGTTGCTGCCACCACCAAGAATTCTGTGGTTTTGTCCAAATCCCAGCCACTTTCACTGTTTTCTAACTGCTTAATATAGGAAATGAACTCATCGGTGACAGCACCAAGTGCCACCTCGGTGATATCCATCTTGTGCCTGGCGATAAGCTGCAAAAGTAGGTCAAAAGGACCATCAAAATTTTCTAAATGCAGCGAGAATCCTGCCACCCGCCCATCTGTAATTGAAGGTGTGGCTGCCACCTGTGGCGTAAAAATTTCTTGCGACATGCGCACAAGATACTTCACAGATCCTTGCCTTTGCACTTGCCCCACCGTAGGTTCTGGCCATGGGAAAAAACGCTAGACAGACTTCTCGGTTAAACGTTAAATCGACAAACTCACCTGCTCGTTCCAATCCGCGGGAAGAGGGTTTAGCAACCACCTCAGATGTTTTGGGTAGAAAGCAAAAAAACTTTCCAGAGCCACCAAAAAATCCAGCTGCGGGTAACGCCAAAGTAATCTCGGTAGTCAACCAAAAAGGTGGGGTTGGTAAAACCACAACCGCAATTAATCTAGGCGCCGCCTTAGCAGAAGCTGGGCGCCGAGTTTTATTAATTGATTTTGATTCACAAGCCTCTATGACAACAGGTTTAGGAATTAAAGGAGCTGCTCTGCGGGAGCAGTATGGCTCTATTTGGTATTTACTAAATGACTCAGAGGCAAAGTTGGAGGATTTCATTCTTAAATCTGCAGTTGCCGGCTTGGATTTCATTAGAGGCCATGAGGATCTAGCAGCAGCGGAAGCCGCTTTTGTATCTGAAATTGCCAAGGAGCACAAACTTAGAAAACTTTTGGCACCGGTGCTGGATAAATATGATGTGGTTCTAATTGATTGCTCACCATCACTTGGCACCCTTACAGTAAATGCCCTAACTGCATCTAATGGGGTAATTATTCCTATGGAATGTGAGTACTTTGCAGTTCTTGGTCTATCGCTCGTGAAGAAAACTATTGAGAAAATCAAAGAAAATACTAATCCAGAGTTAGAGATATATGGGATATTAGCAACGATGTTTGAGCGAAAAACCAGTCATTCTCGCGAAGTTTTAGAGTTAATTGATAAAGAGTTTCCCGATGAGGTATTTGACACAATTATCTCTCGTACAGTGCGTTTTTCAGAGTCAACAGTCGCTGGTCTGCCAGTAACTGCCTATGCCAGCAGTAGTACTGGTTCAGCCTCGTATAGAAGATTAGCTAAGGAATTGATTGCACGAGGAGGAGCAAAATGAGTCGCAGGGTTAGTTTGCCGGGTGCCGATGAGTTATTTCGAAATACCGCAACTTTAAGTGCAGTTCCTTCCCAGCGCGAGAATGCGGAGGAGATCACAGAGGCACCTGCATCAAATGCGAAGCAAAAGAGTGGTGTAAGGCAGACTCCGCGCAGACGAGTAAATGCTTTTGACCGCTCCCCTTCGGGTAGAGAAAAGCATGATGAAAAAATTACAGTCTATTTGTCACCTGATGAACTATATGATTTAGATCAAGCACGACTAGCTCTTAGAGGAGATCTTGGCCTAGCCGTTGATCGTGGCCGAATTGTAAGAGAATCACTTTCAATAATAATTGCAGATTTAGAATCTAAGGGCGATCAAAGTATTATCGCCCGCCGGTTAAGAGGTAGGTAGATCTACTTTCCTCTTGGATGAGCGGTACTGTAACTTTCCCGGATCTTGTCAATTGTGATTAATGTGTAAATTTGAGTGGTTGTAACTGATGCGTGCCCTAGCAACTCCTGCACTACTCTTATATCTGCCCCACCATCTAATAAATGTGTTGCAAAAGAATGGCGCATAGAGTGTGGTGAAACCTGCTCTTTAATACCTGCTCGCTCTGCAGCTTTGAGCACAATATTCCATGCACTTTGCCGGGTAAGTCGACCTCCCTTTTGACTTAAGAAGAAAGACTTTTGGGTTGAGTTTTTTACCAAAGTTGGTCGTGATCTAGTCAAATAGTTTTCAAGAGCGGCTACTGCAAAACTACCAATGGGGACAATACGTTCCTTACCTCCCTTGCCGCGAAGCTTTATCGTGGTCACGCTCTCGGTACCACTAGAACTTGTTGTTAGATCTAACAAATTTAACCCTACAATTTCACTCACTCTAGCGCCTGTTGAGTATAAAACTTCAACCAAGGCCCGATCTCGAATTGAAACTAGATCATCTCCAGCAATGTTGAGCATTTTGAAAATCTGTTCAACACTCAATGCCTTTGGCAGGCGTTTGCTAATTTTTGGTGGCTTAAAATTAAGAGCGGGATTTTTAACACCATGCTCCTTTGCTAGGTATCCGTAATATCCCCTGACACTTATTACGTTGCGGGAAATAGAGGGCTCTGCCAATTTGAGATCTGTATTATCTTTCCCGCGCAGCCAGGCGACATATAGAGTTAAATCATCGGGTGAAACAGATTCGACCGAAAGTTGTTTTGTCGATAAATAGTGAAAATATCGCTCTAAATCTCGGCGATATGCATCAGTAGTATTTTTAGATAGACCTTTTTCAATTGTCAGAAAATTGAAAAAATCAGCTAGATGATCACTTGCCATGCTTTGCAATTGCTGCCGCAATCAAGCCAGCAAACAATGGATGCGGCCGAGTTGGCCGAGATAGAAATTCAGGGTGGGCTTGAGTGCCAACATAATATGGATGAATATTTTTAGGCAGCTCAACGAACTCAACGAGATTCTTGTCTGGTGAAAGGCCAGAGAAGAGCATGCCAGTGCTTGCGATCTGATCACGATACTTATTGTTTACCTCATATCGATGTCGATGTCTCTCACTTACCTGCAAAGAACCATAAGCCCCAGCAACTATCGAGCCTGGGAGTAGCTCGGCTTTATACAAACCCAATCGCATAGATGCACCCATTTGACCATTTCCAGCCACTATATCAATTTGTTCACTCATTGTTGAGATCACAGGATTACTAGTCTTATCATCAAATTCGGCAGAGTTAGCATCCTTTAAGCCTGCAATATTGCGTGATACTTCAATAACCATACATTGCAAACCCAAACATAACCCCAAAGTGGGGATTTTTTTCTCCCTGGCAAATTTGAGTGCGCCAAGCTTGCCTTCGATTCCACGCACACCAAAGCCACCTGGTACACAAATGGCATCAACACCAGCAAGGCTCTCAGCTGCCTGCTGGTCTGACACACAACTATCACTAGCTACCCACTTAATATTTACTCTGGCATAGTTTGCAAATCCACCAGCGCGCAATGCCTCAGTTACCGATAGATAGGCATCGGGTAAATCAATGTACTTGCCAACTAGCGCTACCGTCACTTCATGCTTTGGGTTATGAACCTTTTTTAATAGATCCTCCCACTCACCCCAAACTACATCTGTAGTCTTTATTCCTAGTCGTTTAACCACATAACTGTCTAAACCCTCCGAATAAAGCACCTTAGGAATGTCATAGATGGATGGGGCATCCACTGCTGCAACCACTCCTGCCAACTCCACATCACACATCAGCGAAATTTTTCGTTTTACCGAGTCAGGAATTTGCCGATCACTTCTTAGTACAATCGCATCTGGGGTAATACCAATTGAGCGAAGAGCTGAAACTGAGTGTTGAGTGGGCTTAGTCTTTAACTCACCCGATGGGCCCATATAAGGGACTAATGAAACATGTAAATAAAAAACATTATCCCGTCCAACATCTTGCCTAATCTGGCGAGCCGCCTCTAAAAATGGCAACGATTCAATATCGCCAACTGTGCCACCAATTTCAGTAATGACGATATCGACATCATCTTTTGCCATGGCTTTGATGGCATCCTTAATTTGATTGGTAATATGTGGAATTACTTGAACCGTTTCACCTAAGTATTCTCCTCGGCGCTCTTTAGCAATGACCGATGAATAAATCTGACCAGTAGTTATATTGGCAGAGCCGTGCAGACTACGATCGAGAAAGCGCTCATAATGGCCGATATCCAGATCTGTTTCAGCACCATCATCAGTAACAAATACCTCACCATGTTGGAATGGATTCATGGTGCCTGGATCAACATTTAAGTATGGATCCAGTTTCTGCATAGTAACTCGCAAACCACGAGCACGTAATAGTCGACCTAAACTTGAGGCGGTAAGACCTTTACCTAAACTTGAGGCAACGCCACCTGTAACAAAAATATGTTTACTCGCATGAGTGGCGGTCATGGAGCACTAACTTATCATGGATTGCCTAACTATGGTTAATAACTCACTTGCATGCTCTTGGGCGGTTTGAGAATCCTCTTGGCCGCTGAGCATTCTTGCGATTTCAATTTTACGCTCCTCCTGACTTACCTCAGTTACATCACTTTGCGTTATAGAGCCTGATTCACTTTTCTTAACCACTAAGTGGTTATCTGCCCAAACTGCAACTTGTGGTAGATGTGTAACAACAATAACTTGTGATGATTTTGAAAGTTTGGCAAGTCTTCGCCCTACCTCAACAGCTGCCTTACCGCCAACTCCGGCATCTACCTCATCAAAAATATATGTTCCAATTGGTTCAGCTTCGGCGATTACAACCTCTAACCCCAGCATTACGCGCGATAACTCACCACCACGTGCCACCTTACTTAATGGCATTGCACTTGCCCCGGCATGAGCGGAGAATAAAATTGAAATTTCATCTAAGCCAAATTGCGAGTACTGATCTGGCTTATCACCAGGTGATACATCTTGCTTAATTACAAAGCTTGCATTTGG
>JBJTJQ010000012.1:0-7293 GCA_046095545.1 Candidatus Nanopelagicus sp. | reverse complement strand
CCAAGATTGCTCCACCCAAAGATTCCGGCACCTCCGATTGGCACTGAGAACTTGGTGAAGCGAAGTGTGGGAGATATTGAGATGCTTTATAAAGGAGTACAAAAAGCTATTAAAAATGTTGCTAAAAATACTACTGGTGATCGAAGTGAAAAACCCACCTCACCTGAGCTAGCAAAGGTCACTGACTCACAACTTGAGACCATGCGATTAGTTGCTCAAGGAAAATCTAATAGCGAGATTGCAAAAATACGCGGTGTAACTGAGAAATCTATTGAACAATCTATCTCTAGATTAGTTGCTAATTTAGATCTACCTAAGGGAAATCAATCCAACCAACGAGTGCAGATCTCAAAATTATACTTTCGGTTAACTGGCTCAAAGAGTGCGCGAGATGAGTGATAAAAAAGTAAGTTTAAATGTTGGTGGCAGATGGGCAATCTCCTGGAAAATCGCCTTCTACCTTTTGCCATTTTTAGTCTTTATTGTTCCAATCTCAGAGGGTGCCTTTACCTCTTGGTGGGCGTTTTGGCGTTGGAGTTTTGTAAGTATTTTAAGTTTGATACCACTATTTGTAATTTACTTATTAGCAGATATCACTATCTTTCATGATAGGGAGCGAAATCCAGTGCCTACCCATTATGTATTTATTTTGGGCTTTACTCTTGGACTAGTTCGTGGTTTAACCGCTGGAATACTTGCCGTAAATATGAATCTGCTTACTCTAAATGTGGAATCAAATTTGGCTTATGTGATTATTAGAGGAGTAAATGCTGGGCTACTTGGCATGCTTGCCCTACCTTTAATTGCCTTAGTTGCCTCATCTGTTGAGATCTATCAAAATGATCGAAATGCATTAATTGCAGATCGAATGCTGCACCAGAGTCAAAAAAGTGAGAGTATGGCGGTAATCAAAAGCTTACGAAGCTCAATGACTCGTAGAGTAGATGAGAATTTACTCAAAGTAATTAAGGATTCACAGGAGTACTTTGATGAGAAGGGCAGATCTCTAGAAAAAAACTGGGAGTTAATGTCGGTTAGATTACGCAAAGCAGCCTTAGATACCATCCGCCCATTTAGCCACCAGCTACACCGTATGGGTGAGGAGAAGGTGTATCGGGTGCATGGCATTGAGTTATTTCGGTATGTATCCAGCACGATCAAGATCGAAATACCTTGGGTAATGCTCGGTTACTTAGCACTAAATTTTAGATTTATCTTTGAAAAATCCCCGATAAATCTAGCCATATTAAATATTTGCTCTAGATTGATATTGATTTACCTAGGTTTGCTAGTAATAAAGGCTTTAAAGCAATCTGGCTTAATCAACAGTCTCTTTACCTACCTACCTGCCCTTCTTTTATTTGTCTCTCTATTTGGTTTAGCCACCCATAAATTGAATCAAATTTTTCAATTACCCGAGGAATCAGAGATTATCCATATTGTTGACTCAGTATTTTTATACTTGCTAATAATTGTTATTGGTTTTGTCTCCTCCTTTTTCTATGGTCAACATGCTGAATCTGAGTTTTTGGAGCGGCAATTAAGTAAGGAGCAACTAGAGGCGATGTTGTTAAAGCGAGAGGAGGATCGCTTAAGCCGCGAGTTAGCTAAGTATCTGCATGGCACAATCCAATCTAGGTTAATGGCCTCTGCTATGGCGCTGGAAAAGGCTGGGCGTAAAGGGGATAAAAAAGCTTTGGAGCGTGAATTAGCCCAAGCTTATGAGAGTTTGCGTGTGCCAAGTGCTGCTTACTTTGCAGCTCCTGAGGAGAGCTTTAAGGCTGAAATTAATAAAGTGGTCTCAAAATGGAAAGATTTAGTTAGGATAAGAGTAAGTATTGATAAGAGTTTGAATCAGATTGAATCTGCAAAATCTCAAGAGATTGGCAATGCCATCAATGAAGGCATCTCTAACTCCTTCAGGCATGGCCATGCATCAAATGTGAGTTTAAAAATCGAGAAATCAAAATCTGGAATCAAGGTTGAATTAATCGATGATGGTGATGGTCCACAAGGTGGTAGAGGTGGATTAGGACAAGAGTGGTTTAATGCAATTGCCGGTGGAAATTGGAGTTTGAAATCAGGTAAAGGTAAAAAAGGTGCTGTTTTGGAGTTACAAATACCTAGCTAAATTAAGAATCTGGAGATATGTAAAGTAATTTATTTGGAGTGCCAGAAGGCAAGCCTGTAACTTTATTAATTGATGCATTAGTTAGAACTGAGCTTGAAAGTTTTGCACTCAACAGCCTTGCGACTACACCCGCAACATGTGGTGCAGCCATTGAAGTGCCATTTATTGTATTAAAACAATTTGATGAACACTTTCCAATAGCTTTCCATGCAGAGGTAATACTGACCCCTGGGGCAATTAGATCTACACAATTACCAAAATTGCTAAATGTGGCGAACTTGTCTGAAGAATCACTGGCAGCTACCGTGATTGCGCGTCCAACCCTAGCTGGGGAGTAATTACAAGCATTTGCAGAGCTATTTCCTGCGGCAACTACCACGCTTACTCTATCGTCAATTAAGTTATCTACTGCTGCATCTAATGAAATAGATGCACCTCCACCTAAACTCAAATTAGCAATTGCTGTTGCGCTATTTACTGTAATTATCCAGTTAATTCCAGCAATAATGTCAGAAGTTGATCCACTCCCACGACAATTTAAAACCCTGACTGGAATAACAGAAGCCTGCTTAGCAACACCATATTTTGAACCAGCAATAGTTCCAGCTACATGTGTGCCATGTCCATTGCAATCTTCAGTGCCTCTAGAGTCCTTTACAAAGTTTCTGCCCGGTTTAAACGTGCCTGTAAATTCATTGTGTGATGAGAGAATTCCAGTGTCAATGACATAAACATCTACTCCCAGGCCTTCGGATTCATAAGTATATCCACCAGTAAGAGGTAAATCTTCCTGGTCAATTCGATTTAAACCCCATGTTGCATCTGGTTGATTTACTGACTGAATTGAGAATTCTTGATCTTTTTCAATAGACAGCACATTCCCACGTTTTTGCAAATTACAAACTTGATCTCCGGTTAAAAAGCCAGCGAAGCCGTTCAAAGCTTCTGAGTACACATATCTAGGATTTACCTGTCTACCATTAACGTTCTTAATTTCATTTGCAACAGCGGCACCCTTGCTAAAGGTGACAATGTAATCGCCATCAACCTCTAAACAATTTGGATTTCCTGCAGCGTAAGAGTTTGCAACAAGCAAATTCGCTACAAGTCCGATAAGGGACACTGAAATCGCCAGGCGTGAAATTTTCATGTGGCATAGAGTACCACGCGAATTAACCCTATTTTTTTCAAGCTTGAGTTCTAATATTTCTGCGCCAAAAAAACCAGAAAATAATAAGTATTAGAAGTACTGCCACAAACTGCCAAAAAGATATTGGAAAGGGTTTATGGGGGTCAAGATCAGCACTTACTAAAGTACCTCCCGGGCTTATTTCAACTTTCGCTACTACCCCAGCATGATCTGATGCGTAGGGTGGTTTTACTCCAATTATCTGAGCAGATCTTAAAATTATGTTGTTCTTAGCAAATACATAATCTAGGCGATCTGAAAAGCCAAATTTATTTCCCATCTTTTTTGCCGCATCTAATCTTTTTTCATCTGCACCAGATAACTCAGCATTCATACCCCAGGTGAAATTCTTAGGATCTAATGAATCTGGACCTAAATCGGTAAAACCTGCTTGAATCATCAACTTATAAGCATTACAGGTTGAAGAAATCTCCGGACATTTTTGACTTGCCACAGGCTGCTCTCCTGGATTGGGATTGGATTTAGCTCTGGGATCTCTAGGATCGGAGTTGAAGTCACCTAGGAGTATTAGCGGCATTTTTGTTTTTGCAGTATCAACAATCAATTGCTGAGCTTGTTTGGCACTATTTGGAATCTTATTTTCATCCCAAAGTGATTCAAGATGGGTCGTTATAAATCTAGTTGGTGTGCCATTTATTTTTATATCAGCCCAACTATATCCACGATATATAGTCATTAAGGTTGGCACAATCGAGGAGGTTGCCTCATACTCCGTGTTTCCTACATTAATAATTGCAGGTTGTAATTGTTTTTTTACAAGAAGCGCATCTCCAGTTTCAAATCCACAGGAGGCAGAAGTTTGCGAAAACAATTTAGGAAAAACTTCAGGATCTGTCACCTTAGTTAAATACGGAATTGGAGATATTGAAAATCCAGGGTTATATGCTTTGGTATTTTCAAGTTCAGCGACCACATACCCACCAGATAACTCTTTGAGTAGAATTTCAATAAAGTCATACACCTTAACCTTTTTACTCCAAAGGTTCTTTTGGCACTGCCAGGTTGTAGCCTCCTGAACACCAATTACATCTGGTTGGTATTGATTAATCTCATCTGCCAGTAATTTAGCTCGCTTATTAAAATCTGTTTTTTTCATCTGATCCCACATAAATTGCGCAGCTGCCGGCAAATCTGGGATTAATTCAAGTGCCTTTCCCACATCAGCCCCCAGATAAATATTTCGACTCATAACTACTGTGGGAGTTTGAGCACTACTTAAGCTAGTTGGGGCAATAAGTATGAAGATAGTTACTGAGAGGATGCTTAATTTATGCTTCATGGCAAAAGCCTAGGTTAAAGTTTTGCCAGCACAAAGCATCCTGAGAGTTTACGGTGTCTTCAAACTTTTGATTTAACAATTGGTTACATTCCTAGAAATTTGGATTAGGGTCAAGAGATGAATCCTGGCTTTGCTCCACTCTTTACCGGTGGTACTGGTCGTAGTGGAACCACAATACTAATTAATCTGCTCAAAAATCATCCACAAGTTCATGCCAGTTTGCCGCGAGAGATTAAGTATCTAACCTCAAGATTTGGCTTAATTGATCTTAATTTTGGACGCCCATTTAGATATGAAGAGGATTTAAGAGGCGTAAGAAATAATATTGCAGCCAATTTCTTAGATGTAATAGGTAAAAAGAAATTAAATTATTTTCTTGTCGACTTAAAAACTATCTGGTGGAGTGAGATTGGCAAGCAGGGTAAACCCAGAGGTTTAGTTCAGGGAATAAGTAAAGAACAATTAAGTATCGCAATCGAGAACTTCGAAATTTACTTTTCAGTTGATAAAGTTCGAGCAAGTCGAGCACTCTTCTATGACCTATCTAATGCTCAAATTTCAAAGCCTCAAATTAAATACTTCGCCGATTCAACCCCAGTAAATATGATGCAATCAGATCTAATCTATAAAATATTTCCTAATGGTAAGTTTATAAACATAATCAGGGATGGCAGAGATGTAGCCCTCTCAGTCTCAAAAGAGAAATGGGGTCCAAATGATCCCTATAAAGCTTTAGATTGGTGGGCTAATCGCATAGTAGTTGCTAATCACTCACTAAAAAAGGTGCAAGATAATGCTCAGATGCAGCTTAGGCTTGAGGATTTAATTATTAATAATCGAAACGCCGAATACCAAAGAGTTCTAAATTTTCTAGAGATTGATGATGATGATTTGACTCGAGAGTACTTTGAAACACAAATGTTGCCAGAGCATATGAGTAAAGGTGAATGGCAGCAGGAGGTTAAGAATCCTGATTTATTTGACAATAAGTATGAGGGTATTTTGAAAACTCTAACGGCTAAAGGTATTCAGATAGCTAAATATTATTAGCCCTGAATAATTCTTAATCCGTTAATTACAATAATTGCAATTCCAACTAAAATTGCAAGTTGTTTACGGGGTAGTTTTGCCACTAGCTTTGCGGCAATCGGTGCCATTAGCGCCCCTCCCAGTGCTAAACCGCCCACAATTGACCAATCAATACCAATCTTATTTATATTAATTAAAAAGCCAGCACTGGCAGAGAGGGCAACAATAAACTCAGATGCGCTGACGGTACCGATAATTTTTCTAGGTTCCATACTTGAGGTTGTCATTAGGGTTGGCGTCACAACTGGTCCCCAGCCACCACCCCCTGAGGCATCTACAAAGCCGCCAGTAAAACCTAAAAATCTTAGATATCTTGGATTATTTTGAAAATCATTTGGCATAGCTACTGTAGTTTGAAATAGATTTCGATAGAGCAGTAGAAAGCCCATAACTAGCAAAAGCGTGGAGATGAAAATCTTCGCAGAGGTTAAATCAATTGAGGATAGAAAGGTTGCACCTAAAAATGCGCCAATCCCGCCCGGAATAGCAAGTCGCACCAACACTTTTTTATCAATGTTTTCAGCGTGCCAGTGCGAAACACCTGAGACTAAGGTGGTGCCAATCTCGGCTGCATGTACGGCTGCAGAGGCCACAGCAGCTGAGGCCCCTAAAGTTAATAACAAAGTAGAGCTAGTTAGACCAAAGCCCATTCCAAGTGCGCCATCAATTAATTGGGCAACTGATCCTGCTATGGCAAAGTAAATCCAGTTCACACAAGCTCCTTTAGTAATCTTGCAACATTATCATCTATATCTGCTTCACCCTTTAGTAATAGATCTGGATTTGCCGGCTTTTGATAATCCTGTCCTACACCTGTGAAGTTTGGAATATTTCCTTTAGCAGCTTTCTTATACAATCCTTTTGGGTCTCGCTGGGCGCAAATTTCGACTGGAGTATCCACAAAGACTTCAATAAATTCGCCGTCTTCAAATAAGGATTTAGCACGCCTTCGATCTGCTTCAAATGGTGAAATTATGGCGACAATTACTATTAAACCTGAATCAACTAAGATCTTTGCTACCTCAGATACTCGCCTAACATTTTCAGCTCGATCTGCTGGGGTAAAGCCAAGATCGGCATTTAATCCCATTCTTAAGTTGTCGCCATCTAATACATAGGCATGCATACCCAAACTAAATAGACGTTTTTCAAGTGCATTGGCAATTGTTGATTTTCCAGAGCCAGAAAGACCAGTTAACCAAATTACCTTTGCCTGCTGGTTTTTCTGTGCAGCTCGAGCCACCTTATCTACCTCATACCTTTGATAGGTGAGATTTTCTCCCCGCCGCAGTGAGTGACGGATCATGCCAGCTCCTACGGTATTAAAGGTGAGCCGATCAACCAAAATAAAGTTTCCAAACTCTCTAGATTGGGAGTAGGGAAGAAGGGTTAGCGGTGTATCGGTGGCAATCTCAACTGAGCCAATCTCATTCATACTTAAATCTGTAGCTGCAGTTTCACTGCCAGTATTGACATCAACTTTGTGTTTAATTCGAGTAATAGTGGCTGGAGTTTGGCTAGATCCTGCTAGTAATAGGTATGAACGGGAGTGAATTAAGGCATCCTCATGCAGCCAGACAATAT
>JBJTJQ010000011.1:0-2921 GCA_046095545.1 Candidatus Nanopelagicus sp. | reverse complement strand
CACCTTAACCGGGCAGGTTGATGCTTCGGTTATAACTGAGGAAAATGGTGGCTCTGCATTATTACCATTGCTTTTGCCATTTACCATTTTGGCAATTCCATTACTAGATTTTGTTATGGCAATTTTAAGACGTATTAAAGCGGGCAGATCACCATTTGCAGCCGATCGAGAACACTTACATCATCGAATAATGAGATATGGATTGACCCAACAGCGCACCACAGTGGTGCTTTACTTATGGACTGCTATGTTTGCAATTCCAACTGTGATTGCAGCATTTGTGCCGATTTGGATTGCGATCATTGCTGGCGTAGGCATATTTTTAGCCTCACTACAAATCATTAAAATTGGTAAGAAGGGTTTGGCACCAAATGAGTGACACCCAACTCTGGCGCGGAGCTTTAGCCCCTGCTTTAATAGTTGCACTTCTTAGCTCTGTGATAATGAGTTTTGTAAACGGTAGGTCAGGTTTATATGGTGGAGTTTTAGCATTACTAACAGTGATAATTTTTTTTAGTGTGCATTTACTTGTTGCTCGTGTCTCTAGAAATTTAGATCCCTTGGCCACTATGGCGCTGGCAATGTTTTCATATTTTGCCAAAGTAATTTTGATGGGCGCTTTTCTGTTTTTAGTAACTAGGTATAGCGACAAAAGCACAATCGATCGAGGCAGTTTTGCTATCTGCGCCATATTGATTACCATGGCGTGGTTGTTTGGTGAGATCCGCAGCGTCCTTAAGTTGCGACTCCAGTTGCCACTACCCAAGGAAGAGGGGGATGCACTGTGAGTCAGAAAAATTCAGATGATGAGAAGAAGAAAAGCTCTAAAAATGAGGAGAATGCATTCTGGTCTATTATCGGATATTTACTCTCTGGCTTAATCATCTGGGGTGGAATTGGTTGGGGATTAGATCGCTGGTTAGGAACCACTTACTTAGTACTGGCTGGGGTGCTGTTCGGTGCTGGCGCATCTATATATTTAGTATGGCTGCGTTTTGGGCGCGATTAAGGTCACATTTCTCTCCAAAATCTGATTTTTACTTTCTCTCATTTCCCAGTAGCCTGCCTCATCTAATAAGGTTTCCCTCATAGCTAGCTTTCCCCAATAGCTCGGTAATAGAAGAAATCTTGTAAGTTTTTCAAACCGAATAGTTACTAACTTTTGGAGATTTAAGTGGGCGTGCGATTAGCTGCAGATGAGGGCTTTAACCCTCCTGATGCAGGCGATTTTGTTTTACCACCGATATTTGGAGATTCAATTCTGACGACTAAACCCGTCATTCTAGTTTTCTTTTCAGTATTTCTTGTCGCGTCGTTATTTATTGCATCTTCACGCAAAGCGGCGATTGTGCCGTCAAGACTTCAATTTGCAGGTGAAATGGTTTACGGATTTGTTCGAAATGAAATTGGACGGGATGTAATAGGTTCTGAATTTACAAGGTTTGTACCGTTCCTATTTACAATATTTACTTTTGTATTGACAAATAATTTATTTGGAATTATTCCTTTAATTCAATTTCCAACTATGTCAAGAATAGGTTTTCCAGTATCAATTACTTTGTTAGTTTATGGTACTTACCATTTTGTTGCTATACGAAAGCACGGAATTCTTAAATATTTAAAGGATATGTGCTTTATGCCTGGCATTCCAAAGTTTATGTATATCATATTAGCGCCGTTAGAATTTGCCACTTATTTTTTTATCCGTCCGTTAACTCTAGCTATGCGTCTTTTCGGTAATATGTTCGCGGGCCATTTACTGCTAATACTTTTTACTTTGGGTGGCGAGTATATGTTAAATAATGATGCTTTAATCTTGAAGTTTTTCAGCGTCTTTTCTTTTGGATTTTCAATTTTATTTACATTTTTTGAGTTTTTTGTGCAGTGCCTTCAGGCATATATTTTTACCCTGTTAACGGCCCTTTATATTGCTGGCGCTTTGGCAGATGAGCACTAATACGTATAGGTTTGGCCAAGTAAATGCTTGGCCAATGTTGGAAAGGAAGATAAAATGACAGGAACACTTGCAATAGTTGGATTTGGTCTGTCGACAATTGGACCTGGTATTGCAACGGGATTGATTTTCGCAGCTTATATAAATGGTGTTGCTCGCCAACCCGAGGCTCGTAGTATCTTGCAACCGCTTGCATTCCTAGGTTTTGCGCTTGCAGAAGCGCTTGCGATTCTAGGTCTCGTTCTAGCATTCGTACTAAAATAGAAATCTAGAATGTGAGCTTAAGAAAGTATGAATGAATTACAAAATCTTATTTATTTGGCTGCCGAAGAAGCTCCAAGTCCAGTAATTCCGCATCCAGTTGAAATCGTCGTAGGCTTGATTGCTTTCTCACTTTTGTTTTATGTTCTTAAGATAAAAGTAGTTCCTAAATTCGAGAAAGCATTTGCGGAGCGAACTGATGCAATTGCAGGTGGTATACAACGTGCTGAGAAAGCACAACGAGAGGCGGAAGTAGCCCTTCAAAAATACACCTTGCAACTTAAGGATGCTCAGGGTGAAGCACAGAAAATACGGGAAGATGCGCGGGCCCAAGGTGCTGCAATTATTGAAGATTTGCGGGCAAAGGCAGTAGAGGAGGCGGCTCGAATTTCAGCAGCTGCAACCGCTGCAATTCAAGCAGAGCGTCAACAAGCAATCACCTCACTACGTAATGAGGTGGGAGCGCTTGCAACTGAATTAGCCGGAAAGATTGTCGGAGAAGCATTAGATGACCAGGTTCGTCAATCTCGAATAGTTGATCGCTTTATTTCAGATCTGGAGAAGAGTAAATAATCATGAAGGTTTTGGGTGGCTCTAGCAGAGCTTCGGTAATAACTCTGCGAAAATCATTAACGCAGTCTGTTGAAAAACAATCTGCAAATGAGGTAGCCCTCCTTGCCCAAGATTTATTTGTGATTCTCTCAGT
>JBJTJQ010000010.1:0-4058 GCA_046095545.1 Candidatus Nanopelagicus sp. | reverse complement strand
CCGGTCGCAACTGCCACCTTAAATGGTCGGGTATTTGACCAACTTGGTGCAGTTAGAGAGTCGGTCAATATTTGCTCAATGATCTCTTGCGGAACTGGCTTGGGAAGAAAGTCACGGGTAGTACGACGAGAGGCTAGAAATTCTGAGATCTGGCTGGGGACATTCTTATCTGGATTTAAGTTCACCTAACAATCCTACCTAAGTTCTCATACACAAACGGAGCGGGATAGTAGGAGGGTTTTAGCCCTCCGTATTGATTTGCAACACCGCGTAAGGTCAATGGCCTAAGACCAGAGAATACTTCAATCCAGTAAATCTATTTTTGATACTGTATCGCTATGGACCTATCAATAGTTTTGATCTTCCTACTGATCTTTGTAATTGTTTATGCAATTATTCAATACAACCGTTTGGTTCGGTTAAATGTGCAGGTTGATGAGGCATTTTCTCAGATTGAGGTGCAGTTAAAGCGTCGTGCTGATTTGATTCCCAATTTAGTTGAAACTGTTAAAGGGTACGCCGCCCATGAGCGAGAGGCGTTAGAAAATGTGGTTCAGGCAAGGGCAGCCTCAACCAGCGCATCAACATTGCCAGCTATAGCTGCAGCAGATGGTGCTCTAACCAATGCGCTTAGAGGTTTACTTGCAGTTGCTGAGGCCTATCCAGATCTAAAGGCATCAAGTAATTTCTTACAACTACAAGAGGAGTTAGCAACTACCGAGAATAAAGTTTCATTCTCTCGCCAGTTTTATAATGAGACAGTTAGAACTTTGAATACGGCGGTAAAAACTATTCCAACTAGCTTTTTTGTTGGATTGGCTAAGGTTGCAGAACGTGAATTTTATGAAGTAGATGATCCATCTGCTCGTAATGTTCCAAATGTCAAGTTTTAATAATGGCAAATTTTCGCGCATTACAAGCTGTTAATCGTCGAAAAACTTTTTTTCTTTTGTTTTTCATGGGTGTACTTGTTTGGTTTATTGCATACATTGCAATTGCAAGTTTTGGTGGTTCAGGGGCTGGCGTAATTCCACTAGCAGTTGGCATATCACTAGTTTCAGTTTGGGGCTCTTATTACGCCTCAGATAAATTGGTTTTGAAAATGACAAGAGCAAAAGTAATTGAACAATCAGATCACCCACAGCTATTTAACTTAGTTAATGAGGTATGCATCGCCTCAGGATTACCGATGCCAAAGGTGGCTATAGTTGAAGACCCAGCTCCCAATGCTTTTGCTACCGGTAGGAATCCAAACCACGCCTTAATAGCATTTACTACTGGGTTGCTAAATTCAATGGATAGGGATGAATTACAAGGTGTGGTGGCTCATGAGATGGCACATGTAGCTAATCGAGACACCTTGGTTTCGGCAGTTGCTGCAACTACTGCTGGAGTTGTTGCTCTTATTTCAGATATTTTAATGAGAATGCTTTGGTTTGGCGGTGGTAGAAATCGAGACCATGGTGGCAATCAAATGCCAATTTTTCTTGCCATCATTCCACTTATCCTTGCACCGATTGCTGCAACCATGCTTAAGTCAGCAGTTTCTAGAAAACGTGAATCGTTAGCTGATGCAACTGCAGTTTCATTCACCCGAAATCCAGCTGGTCTTCGTTCAGCACTTGAGGTCTTAGCAAGAGATACCACCGTGGTGCAAGCTCGATCAAGTGCGGTTGCTCATATGTATATTGAATCCCCACTAGATGCATCTGCTGCCTCGAGATTATTTGCCACTCATCCACCAATTGCCGAACGGATTGCAACCTTAAGAAAAATGGAATCAAATCCGGAGATTGTTCAATAGGGTTTAAAAAGAGAATAAATTAGGAATTAGCCCAGGCTTTATTTTCAAAGTGCTGCCAACTGTGCTTGGGCTTCATACCAAGTTTTTCATAAAGGCGTAATGCCCCAGATTCATTTCCAGCATCAACATTTAACTCGATGAATTGGCGACCAATAGCGGCGTAATAGGCAAAGATCCAACGGAGTAAAATTTCGCCATACCCTTTGCCTTGCGCAGAGGGAATAACACCAATACCTGCGACATAACCGGTATTTTGATCGGCTTTAATCTCTGTGCCCTCAACAAATCCAATTGGAGAATTGTTTTCAAACAACAACCAACGTGCTGACTTATCTATACCAGTTGCGCTCTCAACCATCTCTTTCCATTCAATAAACTCCCGCGGTTTAAAACCGAAATGGTTTTTAAAGGATTGCTGGTGAACCTGCCACCAGGTAAATATGTCATCATCAGATTCAATAAGGTGAACTTTTAAATCACTGCCTAGAGTCGGAAATGGATTAGTACCTACAGGGGAAATTAACCCCCAATAGGTTCTAAGTAGGGAAAACCCTCGAGATTTTAACTCTGAAATGTATTTGCTATCCAAGGAGTTTGTTCCGATCCATAGCTCAAATTCTTTATCAACTGATTTAGCTAAATCCATGGTTATTTGGAGAGTCATTTCTTCTAATAAGTTCTGATCACTTGAGTAAGAGTTTGGTCGATGCCAAGTGTCGGCATAGATCCTCTTACGTGATAAATCTGGGTGGACAGTTACAATTGCTAAAACTTGGTTATCTTTGAGGCTAACTACTTTGCGAGCCAGTATTTTTAGCGAATAGCCAGTCAAAACTTCTTCAGCCTCTAGTACTCCAACAGCAGGCGCCTGAGGGTTGAAATGTTTATCAGACAACTCCATGATCTCGGCGAGAACTGGCGCATCACTTAGGTCTGCTGGGCAGACTGAGACCTCTAGACTCAAGTAATTAAACTCCTATTTATACGAGGATTGGTTACTGACACATAATAACGACCGTTCGGAATAGTATCAGGCCGTTGGAGGATAATTATGGAATTGACTGATTTACGTAAAACAGTCGCAACAGTAGCCATATTAAATATATTTTACTTTTTCATAGAATTCACTTTTGCACAAATCCTTGGTTCACTTTCTTTATTGTCAGATAGTTTGGATTTTTTAGAGGATGCTTCCATAAATCTTTTGATATTTATTGCATTTGCATGGTCAATCAAGGCTCGAAAAATACTCAGCTATTTCTTAGCACTCCTACTGCTAATACCTGGCGCTCTATTTGTATTGTCCGCAATTGCAAGAGTTAATGATCCAGTTGTTCCCAATGGGCGAGGCATGTCTATCATTGGCATTGGCGCCTTAATAATCAACTTGTATTGTGCTTACATCTTAGTTAAACATAAAAAAGCGGCAGGCGGATTGGCAAAAGCTGCATATCTATCTGCTCGAAATGATGCCTTGGCAAATGTTTTGATTATTTGCGCCGGAGTGATTACATTGTTTTGGCGAAGTCATGTCCCAGATCTACTAATTGGATTGGCCATATTTATAATGAACTTTGATGCTGCCATACAGGTAATAAACACACAGCGCCACCGGTAGGTGTGGAGGATACTGGGATCTAAGCAGTGAAATATTTTTAAGTATGTCCATATAGTTGAAATTTCTGCTTGATTTAGATATTACATTATCGAGCCGACTACTAGTAGATTTTGAACTTGAATACTGAAAATTTCAACCAGAGACGCATTAGGAGGCAACTAAAGCTAAAATGAAAATTATAGTTTCATCAATACTGTTTATCGTCTCTGTCATACACCTGCTACCTGTTGTTGGAGTTTTAGGTTCGGAATCTTTAATAAAGCTTTATGGAGTCTCTATCTCTGACTCAAATACCGAAATACTATTGCGACATCGCGCTGTTTTATTTGACATTATTGGGTTATTCCTATTTGTGTCAGTCTTCAAAAGTGAATACCAACCATTAGCAATTTGCATTGGATTGATTAGTGTTGCTTCATTATTATTACTAACATGGACAATCGAGGCACTCAATTCCGAGATAAGCAGGGTTGTAAAGGTTGATTGGGTGGCGCTGATTCTACTTATCGTTGCTGGAGCAATCAGCATTCTGATTTAATATCTGCAAATCATTGTGGACGATACTGGGATCGACTCGTGGATAGGTTCGATTTGTATATCTCTATAGATGAATTTCCTACTCGGTTTAGGTATTAC
>JBJTJQ010000009.1:0-5265 GCA_046095545.1 Candidatus Nanopelagicus sp. | reverse complement strand
CTTTTAAGATCAACCCCCATGGCATTTGAATGTGGTTTAACACCAGCAGCGGTTAGCTTGGCAGCTAAATTTGAAATGTATTTTTCATGCGCTAGAGCTGGATATGGAAATGGTTGACTGCGAGGTGGTTCAGTTGGGTCTTCACCAGTTGCACCATGAACTTTATACAACTGTTCAGCCTGACAGTAATAAGGCTCAATATCCTGATATGAAAATGGCCATGCAGGTGAGATTCCTTCTTTATGTCTTACCTCTTCAAAATCACTCTCTCTAAATCTTGGCAGGGATGAGCCATATACTTTGGTGTTTCCCCCTACGATGTAGTGCACGCCAGGCGTAAATTCTCTGCCTTTATGGTCTAACCACTTTTCATTTGGCTTATATTTTTGGTTTATAAAAATTTCATGAGCAGACCAGTTGGCATCCTCTTTTTTAACAAAGTCACCACGTTCAATTACTAGGCAATCTACTCCTGCTTTAGCCAAACCGTAAGCGGTAGTGGCACCACCCATCCCAGAGCCGACTATTGCTACTGAGGTTTCTAAGATCACCGAACTGGCTTTAGTGTTTGATCCTTAGTATCAACCTTTACTGCACCAGTCATAATCGCAACCGCATCCTTCATATCATGAGTCTTTGGCGTCACTACAGCAGCTCGTTTTCCTAGTCGCATTACCTGAATACGATCTGCTACTTCAAAAACCTGAGGCATATTGTGGGAGATAAGGATAACTGGCATTCCGCGCTCACGTAGAGATTCAATTAATTTAAGAACCTGATTAGATTCTCTAACTCCGAGCGCTGCAGTTGGTTCATCCAAGATGATAACTTTTTGACCAAATGCAGCGGCTCTAGCAACGGCAACTGCTTGTCGCTGACCACCAGATAAAGTCTCAACTGCTTGACTTATATTTTGAATAGTTCCGATTCCTAATGCTGAGATATGTTCTTTGGCCTGTTTTTTCATACCAGAGCTATCCAACATTCTTAAGATTGTTCCAGCTGGCCCCTTTTTCCTAATCTCACGACCTAGATATAAATTTGAAGCAATATCTAAAGCAGGAGCGACTGCAAGTGTTTGATACACCGTTTCAATACCAGCTTCGCGCCCATCTTGTGGTCTTTTGAATTCAACCGTAACGCCATCTAATTCGATGCTGCCATTATCTGGCACTTCAGCTCCAGATAGACACTTAATCAAGGTTGATTTACCAGCGCCGTTATCACCAATTACAGCTAAAACCTCACCTGGGTAAAGCTCTAATTCGGCACCATCAAGCGCTACAACGCGACCGTAGGTCTTAACAACATTTTTTGCACTTAGTACAGCAGATTTACTCATGCTCGTGCCCTTCTAATCCACTGATCAACTGTTACCGCAAAGATAATTAATAGACCCACCGCCAATACCTGATAATAAAGATCCACACCAGCAAGTGTTAAACCATTACGGAAAACACCAACAATAACTGCGCCAATTAAGGAGCCAAATATGGTGCCTCGGCCACCAAATAGTGAGGTGCCACCGATTACCACCGCTGTAATTGAATCTAGATTTAGATCTGGCTGAGTGTTTGGACTTGCAACTGTTACACGTCCAATCACAATCCAAGCGGCAATAGCAAAGACTAAACCTGCCACCATGTATACCGAAAGCAAAACTCGGTTTACCTGGATACCAGCAAGTCGGGCAGCATTTATATCATCACCAACTGCGTAAACATGTCTGCCCCAACCTGTAAAGCGCAACGCAAAAGCTAAAATCATATACAGCAAGAGCATTACTAATACACCTTGAGTAACTTTGAACTCACCTAGATTGATAATATGACCAAGTTGTAATAAAAAAGGATCCATCTCATCTGTAGTTACAGTTCGCCCTGAGGCATAAATTAAAGTTAAAGCAATAAATACATTTAAGGTGCCTAAGGTCACGATAAATGGCGGCAGTTTAAATTTAGTTACCAAAAATCCATTAAACCAACCGGCAAAAGTTCCTACCAATAAACCGATAGTAAAGGCCGCAACTATAGGTAATCCATCACCTTCTACATATGGATCTCCCATAGAGGTTTTTGCCATCACCATTGAGGCAAAAATCGCAATCGCACCGCATGAAAGATCAATACCTGCAGTCAAAATTATTAGAGTTTGCCCAGCTGCTACGGCACCAACAATTGCCACCTGCTGCAAAATTAAAGATAAATTTCCTGGCGTTAAAAAGTTTTCATTAAAAAAACTAAAACAGATAGAGGCTATAAGCAAAACTGCGGCTGAACTAAGCCATGGATAGCGGTGAAGGAGTGCTTGAAGTTTTTGTGCATTTGAAGCCCGCCCCATAAATTCGGCCGCAGCATCATGAGAACCAACTTGGCTCATTAATAATCCTTTCACCAGATCAAATAAAATTTACAAAGCTCTTGGTAAGACTCTACTAAAAAATTCGTTATTTATGAAGATAGCGAGGACGGCCACTTTTGTAACCGCCCCCGCTAATTTCTTATTTTTACTTACGGATTTTTCCGAAAGCGCTAGAGATTAACCCCAAGCCTTCTCAAGTCCATAAGTTGTGTCCTTTGAATCGACGCCTGATTGTGGGTCGTCAGTAATCAAAGTTACACCAGTGTTGAAGAAGTCAAGACCAGGAGATACCTCTGGCTTTGTTCCATTCTTCACGATGTCGTAGATAGCTTGAACACCAAGATCAGCCATTAGCAATGGATACTGCTGTGAAGTAGCTCCAATGCAACCGCTCTTAACATTCTCGATACCTGCACGACCACCATCAACAGAAACCACGATTGCCTTTGTGCCGGCAGCCTTTAGAGCAGCACATGCACCAGCAGCGGTTGGCTCATTGATTGTGTAAACAACGTTGATTGCTTTGTTCTTAGCAAGTAGTTGCTCAAGTCCGGTACGTCCACCATCTTCGTTAGCACCAGTAGCTTTGTTACCTACGATTACGTAGTCGCCACCTGAGTACTTACCAGTCTTAGCTTCGTCACCCATAACCTTTGGATCCTTAACGTCGATTCCCATTCCTTTTAGGAAGCCGTTATCGCGGCAGTAATCAACAGAAACCATTCGGTCATCAAAAATATCTAGAAGTGCAATAACTGCCTTCTTGCCACCAAGTTTTGCAGCAGCCCACTTACCAATTAACTCACCAGCTTCGCAGTTATCGGTTGCGAATGTGATGTCAACGATGTCAGCAGGATCTGTTGGTGTATCAAGTGCAATAACAAATAGGCCAGCTTCGCGAGCCTTAGTAATTGCTGAGTTTACGTTTACTGACATTGGAGTGATAAGAATTCCAGCGTGCTTTGCTGAGATCGCGTTTTCAATTAATGCGATTTGACCAGCATCGTCACCCTCTTCTTTACCTGATCCAACAGTTAGATCAACACCAAGCTCAGCTGCTTTTGCTTCAGCACCCTTGATCATCGCAACGAAGAATGGGTTTGTCTGATCTTTAGTGATCAGAGTTACCTTCACATCGCCGCCAGCTGCATCATCTGAACCAGATGAACATGCTGAAAGGACTAAAGCTGACACAGCTAAAAGCGCTACAAGCGCTTTACGTGTGAACTTTGATTTCATTTATTTCCTCCTATAGGTGTTCGCCTTTTAACGAACTGGGCTGAGCCTAGTTAAAGATTTGCTGAGAGAGAAGTGGGGGTTTTAAATAAAGGCAATATTTACGAAAATGTTATAAATCAGCCGGATTTGAGGATGACTGAACTGTAGGGAATGGGATCTCCCGTATGAATTATCCCCAAACAATGGCCGACCTCAACCTTAAATTGAGAGTGGGGGATTTTAGAAGTTTGTATCCCATTATGGTGCTGTAGATATTTTTGCACAGTTTGAGCATCTACTTTTTCGGAGAATTCATTAGCTAGAACTAAGGATGTGACTTGAAGGTGTGGAAGTATCTCATCTAATACCTGCGGAATTGTTGGCCATCCCATAGTAATTGCTAACTCAACAGTTTCCACATTTGGATAAGTCGGAAATGGCCCGTCAACAATCGCAATTGCATTTACATGGCGAAATCTAGCCAAAAGTGAAGCAAGTTGTGGATGTAATATTCCATTTTTTATCAAGAATAAAATCTACTGCACAGATGCAAGCATTGACAATATCTCATCTGAGTTTGGCAACGATGGCACAGCACCTGCCTTAGTTGCAGCCAGTGCACCCGCTGCACTGGCAAATTTCAAACAGTAGGAGATAGGTTTACCTTCAGCAAGCGCTGTGGCAAATGCCCCACAATAGGCATCTCCTGCAGCTGTGGTATCAACTGCATTAATTTTAAACGCAGGTGTATAAATTTCATCTTGTTTATCAAGATATAAGCTGCCATTTTCAGCTAAAGTAATCACAACTGCATTTGCACCTTTTGAAATTAACTTTTTTCCAATATCCCTTGCCTCATTTAGACTTAATTTTTCCACAATATTTCCAGTTAGATATGAAGCTTCACTTTCATTAACTACTAGGTAATCACAGGCTGCCATTAGCTCTAAACCTAAATCTTGAATAGGAGCTGGATTTAAAATAGTAATACTTCCAGCATTTTTTGCCTTAATTAAGAATTTGCTCACCTCAACAATTGGAGTTTCAAGTTGTGCCAGGCAAACTTTAGAAAGACTTGGGTTTGAAAGATAGCTTCCATCAAATTTAACAGTTGCATTCGCACCGGGAATTATCAAAATTCTATTTTGAGCATCAGCTGAGACCTCAATAACTGCGATACCTGTTTGAGCTTCAACTGTTGAGATAAATCTTGGGTCAACCTTCTCTGCTACCAATACGTGACTTAAGAAATCTCCTTCACTATCACTGCCAAGTGCTCCTTCCATTAGGACCTGGGAGCCAGATCTTTTTGCGGCAATTGCTTGGTTTAATCCTTTACCACCAGGAAATCTTAATAATTTTTCGCCCGTAACAGTTTGCCCCAAAGTTGGTAGCTGCTTTGCGTAAGCAACCAAATCCAAATTTAAGCTCCCAAATACCAGTACTGACATATGCGTAAGCCTAGAGGAAAAGAGATAAAAATCTAAAACTTTTTTACTAATTTATGGGCGCTAACTACCTGTTAGTCACCAATTAATAGCATCAATAGATGGGGATTTACCTTTTAGCTTTCGGTGTTGTTCTAAGACAAAGGGTGCAGATTGTTCATTAAACTCAATTACATCTGGAATCTGCCAATTTGGTAACTCACCCAAGAGTGCCCAAGCAGCCTGACGAGCGGCACCA
>JBJTJQ010000008.1:0-2317 GCA_046095545.1 Candidatus Nanopelagicus sp. | reverse complement strand
TACTGCAGCATTAGCAATGATTCCTGGGGTTGATACTGCATTTTGCCGAACCACAGATATTCTTGCCGATTCAGCTTACATAATTTTAAATCGACCAGGTAAAGAGTGTTCGGGTAACTTCTTTATCGATGATGAGGTCTTAGCAAGTGAGGGAATTGTTGATTTGGATAAATACGCGGTAGTGCCTGGTACCAAAGAGTTTATAAATGATCTATTTGTTGATTAGAGTTTTATCTCGGTGTGTAAATGTTCAGTTTCTTTAATGCCTGACGAGTAACGCGCCTCGTACCTTCCAAATCGCCAAATCAAAACCGAGATAAGCCATGCGGCTACAAAAGATGCAACAATAAAGTAGCCAACACGATTTAAATCAAGTGAAGCAATAAAAGTAAATGGTTGATAATCATCAATACTTGTTTTGTCTGCAAGTACTCCGACAAACTGAATTGTTCCAATAACAAATGCCACAAAAATAGACAAACCAGTTGTCGTAATATTGTAATAAATTTTTCTAAGCGGAGAAGTAAATGCCCAAGCATAAGCTTTCGTCATGAATATTCCATCTAAGGAGTCCATTAGAGTCATACCCGCCGCAAAAATTAGCGGCAATGCAATAATTGCAAGTGGAGGTAAATACCCTCCGACAGTTCCAACAGCGGCTGTAGCAGATAAAGCAAGTAGCGCGACCTCGGTAGCTGTATCAAATCCTAAACCAAACAGAACTCCAACAGGATATAACTGCCTAGAACTATCAAAACCTTTTTTGAATATACCTTTAAAAACCCTACGCATCAGACTACGTTCATTGAGCAAATCAGTTAAATGTTGGTGGGAGAATTTACCGGTTTTAGCTTGACGCCAAACTTTAATAATTCCTATTAGAATGACTAAGTTTAAGATTCCGACTAAGTATAAAAAAATTGTTGAAACTGAGGCACCAATTAACCCTCCGGTCTCCGCAAAATCTTTTTGAAATTTAGCGGCTTGTCTAGCAGCAAATGCCACACCGACACAAAGAGCTAGTACAACTGTTGAATGCCCTAGTGAAAAAAATAATCCAAGTGCGATGGGATTTTTCCCTTTAGCCAACATCAAACGTGTGGTGTCATCTATGGCAGCGATGTGATCGGCATCAAAAGCATGACGCAGTCCAAATGAATATGCCAGTGCTCCAGCTCCGGCATAGACCAAGGCCCCGGTTGAATCAGCAAGGGCGCTATATTCTGGATTTGAGTTGTAGTGAATAAATAATCCCCAACCCACAATATGAAGCACAGCAACGACAGTGATTACACCAATTAGTGAGGGCAACTCTTGGCGGGTAAATCGAAGGTGGTCCCTGAGTTTGAGTTTTCCAGCCATAAATGAAGTTTATTGCAAATAGTTTGCATCTGCAAACCTTTATCAGTAAGCCTTGATAAAGTGTCCGTATGAGCAAAGCGAAGAAAAAAAATTTTCTTCTAATCACTATGTTAGCTCTTGCATTGACTGGTTTAAGTGGAATTACACCGTTGCTGGCTCACACAAGCCTTTTGATCGGGGTACCTGCGGCTAATAGTCAGATTGATGTTTGGCCATCAAAAATCACTTTGGAATTTGATGAGAGCTTACAAAATCTAGGGGATGAAAAAGCAAATTTCCTAGTTGTAAATAATGCCGCTGGTGATCAGGTCAGTAATGATGATGAGCTTTTAATCGATAACACAATTACGGTGAGCTTGTCTGAAAATCAGATTCAAGGGCCGGTCTTGGTTTACTACCGAGTGGTCTCAGGTGATGGTCATCCAGTAGAGGGTGAGTACACATTTACCTATGGAGTAGGCGTTGAAACTGCTGAGGGTGTTACCCAAAGCCAATCAGAAAGTTATCCAATTGCAGTTTATATAGCCTCAGCCATTTTTATTGTTTCAGGTTTGTTTTTTGCCATCTACTCATACCGCAGAAGAAGTAGGATTTAAAAAAATAATGCCCCGGTGATTAACCGAGGCATTATATGTAATCTCTTAGAGATCGTAGTAAAGCTCAAACTCAGCTGGATGTGGACGCAATCTGACGTAATCCACCTCTTGCTTGCGCTTAAACTCAATCCAAGTATCAACTAGGTCTTTAGTAAATACCCCACCGCGAGTTAAGAACTCATTGTCTCGCTCTAAGTTATCAAGCACTGCATCTAGTGAGCCTGGAACTTGTGGAATTGCCTTAGCTTCATCACCCTCCAACTCGTAAAGATCCTTATCTACCGGCTTTGGCGGCTCGATCTTGTTTTGAATTCCATCAATTCCAGCCATCAACATCGCAGCAAATGCTAGATATGGAT
>JBJTJQ010000007.1:0-6788 GCA_046095545.1 Candidatus Nanopelagicus sp. | reverse complement strand
GTTGAGATTGCTAAGGCGCTCTCGATGAATGCCAATATAATTTTAATGGATGAGCCAACTGCTGCTCTTTCTGCCTCTGAGGTTGAGCGATTAATGACGGTTATGAAATCTCTTAAAGCTTCAAATAAAGCAGTTATCTTTGTTAGCCATCGATTAGATGAGGTATTTGCCATCTCTGATTACATAACAGTTATGCGAGATGGAGCCACAGTTTCTGAGGCCAGCGTTGGGGATACAAATTTACAAAAAGTTATTAAGGATATGGTTGGTCGAGAGCTAACTGAGATGTTCCCAAAGACTGAGAATAAAATTGGCTCAGTTGTGCTTGAGGTAAATGATCTAACTAATCCGGCCTACTTTAGAAATATTTCATTTAATGTGAAAAAAGGTGAGATTGTGGCATTAGCTGGCCTAGTTGGTGCTGGCCGCTCTGAGGTAGCTAGAGCAATATTTGGGGTAGATAAGTATGAGTCTGGTTCAGTTAAAGTAAATGGTGCACCTCTCCCAGCAGGATCGCCAGTTGAGGCCATGGCTCGAAAGATTGCGTTAGTACCAGAGGATCGACGCCAACAGGGCTTATTTATGATCGCTGGAGTTAACCGAAATATCTCAATGGAATCATTTGCACAGTTAACTGACCGTGGCTTAATTAACTTTAAACGGGAGCGAGCCTTAACCAATACCTGGCGGGAAAAATTAAGCATTAAATTTAATAATCAAGCAGATCCGGTTGATCGTTTATCTGGTGGTAATCAGCAAAAAACTGTATTGGCAAAATGGTTAGCAACAGATCCCGATATCTTAATTGTGGATGAACCAACTCGTGGAATTGATGTGGCGACAAAAGCTGAGGTTCATAGATTGGTAAATCAAGCAGCAAGTGAGGGTAAAGCGGTGTTAATGATTTCATCCGAACTACCTGAGGTTTTGGGTATGGCCGATCGCATCATTGTTATGCGTGAAGGCCGACAGGTTGCAGAGTTTTCTCGAAAAGAGGCAACTCAAGAAAAAATTATTGCCGCAGCTACTACTGGAAAGAAGAGTGCTTAAATTATGAATCTACTAAATAAATTAAAGCCATCCAGTCGTGAAGCAAGTCTTGGCATAATTTTATTAATTGCAATTGGAGTTACCGGTCTAATTAATCCACGATTTTTAACTGGAGATGGTACAAGAGATCTTCTGACCTCAACCTCAGTAGTGGCTTTGCTGGCAATCGGAATTACACCGGTTGTAGTTATGCGACATATTGATTTGTCTATTGCTTCAACTGTGGGATTAACCGCTTGGTTAATTGCAGATATGTGTGCCAAAAATCCAGATTTTACTTGGGTGCAATGCTTTATCGTGGGCCCAATTGTTGGTGTACTGGTCGGAGTAGTAAATGGCCTACTTGTTGCTGGCTTAAGGTTGCCCTCATTAGTAGTCACTCTAGGTACGCTTTATATTGTTCGTGGCTTGGTTTACGTAATTTCAAACTCTGTTGATTACAACGCACAGGAGATGCCACCTAGCTTGATTGAAGATCTTGGCCAAAAGGTATTTTTTGGCTTGCTGCCATTTACTTTCTCACTTGTAATTATCTTCATGATCATAATCGCCTACTTTATGAAGTACGCAAAATCTGGCCGTGATGCGTATGCAATTGGTAGCAATCCACCAGCTGCAGATCTGGTCGGACTAAAAGTATTTCGTCGCACCTTCTTAGCCTTTGTGTTTTCTGGCGCGATGGCAGGATTGGCTGCAGTATTTTATTTAATGCGATTTGCCCAGGTAGATTCCACAGCATTTTACGGTCAAGAGTTAGCTGTTGTTGCTGCTTGCGTAATCGGTGGTGTTTCAATATTTGGTGGCACAGGTACAGCAGTTGGCGCAGTAATTGGTGCGCTATTGGTACAAACCATTCAAGGCGGATTGGCTGCTCTTGGTGTTGATGCCTTCTGGAAATCAGCGATTAACGGCCTTCTCCTAATTATTGCAATTTATGCTGATCGGGTACTTGCAGTTAGAAGTGAAAAACGACTCTTACAACAGCGAATTCGGGAGAGGATTTAATTATGGCGATTTTTCCTAAAGCTCTACCAGTTCGCAAGAGCTGGGATACAGCTATTTTGGCTTTACTATTTGCAGTAATTGTGATGGCCTCAGTGACCACAGAGGGCTTTTTAACTGCATTAAATTTCTCCTACATTTTTTCAAATACAAGCGAGATCATGATTATCGCTTTTGCCATGCTATTTCTAATTATTTTAGGTGAGATTGATCTTTCCGTCGCATCTATTCTGGCATTAAGTAGCTCTATGTTGGGTTGGAGTTATGTCAGAGGGGCACCAATCTGGTTGGCAATTATTATCTGTGTGGCGGTAGGAACTTTGTGTGGATTTATTAATGGGTTTCTAGTTACCAAATTAGGTTTAGGCTCGTTGGCGGTAACAATTGGCACCTTGGCGCTTTATCGAGGTATTGCAAATGGAATGTTAAATGAAAATACCGTTAATGAATTCCCTGAGTTTTGGACTAGTTTTGGTTTTGACACCTTTGGCACAACATTTATGCCCAAAACCATGCCAATGATAATTATTTTTGCCATAATTTTTGGATTGCTGCTTCATCGAACTCCATTTGGTCGAAGAACTTTGGCTATTGGTCAAAGTCCAGAGGCGGCAAGATTTGCTGGTATTAATGTTGTGCGCCATAAAATGATTGTTTTCACATTCACTGGCTTTATGTCAGGAGTTGCCGGAATGGTTTACACCTTCCGATTCTCCACTGCGCAGGCAGATAATGGTGTGGGATTAGAGTTATTGGTTATCTCAGCTATCTTGTTAGGTGGTGTATCAATCTTCGGCGGAATCGGAACTATTTGGGGTGTAATTGCCGGTGTTCTTCTTGCTGGATCTGTTGAATCTTGGTTAACCCTGCGAGAGATCAATGCCCAATGGCGAACCATTGTTACTGGTATTTTGTTGTTAATTTCGGTAGCCGGTCCAGTTTTAGTTGCCAAGAATAAACAGCGAAGAGAGCGCAAAGCTTTAAAGAGCTAACTTTATGCAACAGCTTCTGCTAGGGGTTGATGTTGGAACCACAGCAACCAAAGCAGTATTAATAGACCTAGAAGGAAAGTTGGTTGCGCAAGGCAGAGCTGAATACCCAACCATTCACTTGCAGGCAGGTTGGGTAGAGCAGGATGCCGAGCAGTGGTGGATTAGTTTTTGTAAAGCAAGTGCGCAAGCAATATCGCAAATTTCAGATGCCAAAATAATTGGTGTTGCCATATCCTCACAAGCTCCAACACTTTTAGCAGTTGATAATGGTGGGCGCCAAGTTAGAAATGCATTGATCTGGATGGATCGCAGAGCACAGCAGCAGGCCGATCAATTGGCGCAGAAATTTAGCAATATCTCAAACTTAACTGGAAATCGGGCAGATCCATATTATGTAGCGGCAAAGATAATGTGGCTTAAGCAAAATGAGCCAGAAAATTATGCCAAGAGTAAGTTTTTCTTACAGATCCCAGGTTATTTAAATTACAAATTAACTGGCAAATTTAGTTTAGATTCTGCCCATGCTTCGCTCTTGCAACTTAGAAATGCTGATAACAGAAATTGGTCAACTGAGGTTTTAGATTTTATTGGTATAGATCAATCAAAGTTTCCACCAATTGGTTTAGCCAGTGATTTATTGGGGGAGGTAATCCAAGAAAATGAGGCAAAGATTCCAGTTGGTACGCCAGTTTACTTTGGCACTGTGGATGGTTGTTCAGCTGCAGTTGAAACTGGTGTGATTGACCCGGGAGTAGTCGCGGAGATGACTGGCACCTCAACTGTCTTAATTATGCCAACCGATGGCAATAATTTTAATGATGCATTTGTGGCCATCGATCATGCAATTGCAAATAGACAACTACGTCTTGGAGCGATGGTTGCTGCCGGGGCAAGTGTTGCCTGGTTAATGAGTAACATTTTAAAAGATCAGTACTCGATGGCGGAGTTAACTCAAAAAGCAAATACGGTAGCGCCAGGAAGTGAAGGTTTAATTTTTCTGCCTTACATGATGGGAGAGCGAAGTCCAATTTGGAATACAAATGCCAGGGGAGTTTTCTTTGGATTAACTTTAACCACCACCCCGGAGATGATGTTTCGAGCTGTGTTAGAGGGTACAGCCTTTGCCTTAGCCCACAATGTTGAAATCGGAAAATTATCGGGTATAAAGATCGATGAGATCAGAAGTATTGGTGGTGGCAGTAAGAGTGAGCTTTGGAATCAAATCAAAGCTGATGTTTTAGGGCTACCAATTGCCATTTTAAAAGACTCAAGTGGGGCAGCAGTTGGCGATGCTTATTTAGCCGGCGTTGGCGCAGGAGTTTTTTCAAATATTAAAGATGTAATAAACTCAAATGTGAGCATTGAAAATCGCTACCTACCAAACAAAGCTCATCATGATTACTACCAAGAACGTTATGCCAGATTTAGAAATCTATATGAAAGTTTAAAGAGCGAATTTAATGCCTCTGCTGCCTCAGCTAAATTTGGAGTAAATAAGTGAAGGTATTTATTACCGCTCGGATTGATCCAGAGCAAGTCAATCGTTTAACCAGTAATGGCTTTGAGGTAGAGCAGGGCGGCTTTGGTTTAACTGGTGTTAAGTTAGATCAGGCGCAGTTAATAGAAAAGTTTAAAGAAATAGATGTTGCCATTATTGAGTTTGAAAATATTACTGAAGGTATTTTAAATTCTGGAAAAAGATTGAAAATTATGGCTTGTTTGAGAAATGAGCCAGCTGCTAGTACAGATATTGAGGCTGCATCAAAGTTAAATATTCCAGTTTTATTTACCCCAGGCAGAAACGCGGTAGCTGTGGCTGAGTACACCATAGGTTTAATGCTCTCAATTGCCAGAAGTATTGCTACCACTCACCACCTACTTAGATATACCGATGAGCTAACCTCAGTTTCATATAGCGACAAAGCCGGTGATCGCAAGTCGGTCACATCAGAGTGGAGTATGGACCCGGATGCACCATTTCAAAGATTTCAAGGTGAGGAATTAATGGGAAAAACCATGGGCTTAGTAGGTGCTGGTTTTATTGGCCAAGAGATTGCTAAGCGAGCTGCTGCGCTGGGCATGAATTTAATTGCCTTTGATCCTTATGCCAATGCGGACCAATTAGCCAGATTAAATATTGGATTAGTTGATTTAAATAAGTTAGCTCAAGAAAGTGATTTTGTGGTGATGGCAGCAAAAGTTACGCCAGAAAGTACTGGAGTATTTTCTGCTAAAGCATTTGCTCAAATGAAAAAAAGTGCCTACTTTATAAATACCGCCCGAGCTGCTTTAGTAGATTATGACGCCCTTTATAAAGCATTAGTTGAAAACAAAATTGCTGGCGCTGCGTTGGATGTTTATCCTACCGAACCCCTGCCCAGTGATTCGCCATTAAGAAAGCTTTCAAATGTAGTGCTTAGCCCACATTTGGCTGGCGCCACAACTGGGGTGGTAAAGCATCATTCAAAGATGGTGGTTGATGATCTATTGTTAATTAAAGTAGGTAAAATTCCAAGTAGAGTTGCAAATCCTAAAGTTATGGATGCGTTTATTAAAAAGGGTGGTTTAAATTGAGAGTTGCATTAGTAACCGGTGGGGCTACTGGAATTGGCGCAGCCACCGTCTCTGCCTTAGCGGCTGATAATTTAACGGTTGCCTTACATTACTCAAGTAGTAAAGATGCAGCGATTAAATTGGCTGATAAATTGAAGAGTAATGGGGCAAAAGTTGAAGTCTTTCATGCAGATTTGACCCAAAAGGGTAGTACTGAGGATTTAGTTAAAAATATAACCAGCAAGCTTGGGGCGATTGATATCTTAGTAAATAATGCAGGGCTCATGAGTGATGAAGGTATTACTAAGATGAGTGATGAATTATGGGATGAAGCGATAAATCTAAACCTATCTGTTGCATTTAAATTAATTAGAGCAACTGCTAATCAAATGCAATTAAATAAATGGGGAAGAATTATCAATGTTTCTTCTCAAGTTGCACTAACCGGTTCGGCTAATCATGCTCATTATGCTGCTGCCAAAGCTGGATTACTTGGCTTAACATATTCAGCAGCAAAAGAGTTTGGTGCAAGTGGTGTAACGGTTAATGCAGTTCTGCCTGGAAGAATTGAAACAAATATGATCTCTGAAAGATCAAAGGGAAGAATGGATGAATGGTTAAAGCAAACTCCAATGGGACGTTTAGGAAAATCTGAGGAGGTTGCCAGCATGATCGCATTCTTAGTATCTGAGAAAGCCTCCTATGTGACTGGGGCGGCGATCAATGTCAATGGCGGATTGGTGATGGGGTAATCTCACTTAATTTTAAGCATCAGCGCTCAATACAACTTAAATGTTATAAACCCAACTTGCCAGTATCTAGCAGGCGCCACTAAATTTGCCCAGCAGTCCTAGGAGTCGTAGCTACTTTCCTAGGCCTACTTGCAAGACCAATCGAGGTCTTGTAATCCCAATCGGAAGGAACTACTTTGAAGAAAGTACTCTCAGCAATTGGTATAGCCGCTCTGGCTGCAACAGCTGTTGTTGCAACACCAGCACAAGCTGCTACCAAGTTAAAAATCGCTCACATTCCTAAACTAGGAACAATTGGATATTTCCAAGCTGCCCACAAGGGTGTAGAGCGTGCATGTAAAGAGTTGAAGGCAACTTGTGCTTACAAGGGCCCAACTGAAATTACTGCAGCAGCACAGGTAAAAGAAATTAACGCAGCTGTACAAGGCGGATACAACGT
>JBJTJQ010000006.1:0-5708 GCA_046095545.1 Candidatus Nanopelagicus sp. | reverse complement strand
GAACAAGGAATTACCTGTTCGGTTGGAATTTCACACAACAAATTTATCGCTAAAATTGCTTCAGCACATTGCAAACCCAATGGCGTAATAGAAATTGAGCCTGAAAAAGTTCTGGATTTTCTTCACCCACTACCAGTATCTGAGATTTGGGGTGTTGGACCTAAAACCAATGAGCAATTGGCAAAACTAGGCTTAACTAAAGTTGCCGATATTGCAAATACGCCTAGACAAACATTAATTAGAGCATTGGGGCAGGCAAATGGCAGTTCGCTTTATGAACTAGCTTGGGGTAGAGATTATCGAGATGTTGAAACACAAAGAGTTGATAAAAGTGTTAGCTCATCTGAAACTTTTGATGAGGATTTAGATAATCAGGAGGAGATTCTAAAAATTCTCTTAAGATTAACTGAAAAGAGTGCTGAGAGAATGCGAGCAAAAGGGTATGCAGCTCAGACCATCAGCATAAAGGTGCGGTTTGCCGATTTTAAAACAATTTCTAGATCTAAAACTTTAGATTTACCAACTGTAACAACTTGGGAAATTTTCGAAGTAGTAAAAAATCTTTATCAAGCACTAAATTTAGCTGGGGTCTTGATCAGATTAGTAGGGGTATCCCTTGACTCATTAGTCGAAAATGATGATATTCAGCAGATGGTTCTAGGCCAGCGCGCCAGAGGTTGGCGCCAAGTGGATCGGGTGGCAGATCGAATTAGGGCAAGATTTGGCGGTGCGAGTTTGCGTCCGGCACGGTTAGTTGAAGATCACTTAGAGGAGTAGCCCTACTGAGTTTTAAAATATTCAAAATTGCTCTATATTGCGAATATGGCACTTTCAGATCACGAGCGTAAGTTATTGGCTGAGATGGAGGCTGCCTTAGAGCAAGAGGACCCACGACTTGGATCGACCCTAACCGGCAGAGCTAGGACCAAGCAGGGCTCTCGAGTGTTGCTAGGTTTTAGCATCCTATTACTTGGCCTATTGGCACTGGTTTCTGGTTTAGTAGCCAAGCACACCGTGGTGGGCGTGATCGCCTGTTTAATCAGTTTAACAGGGGTGGTTTTAGTCATCACCAATATCAGCTTAAAACCGCAAATGAGCAGGGGTAATAATAAGAGGTTTGGTCTCGGCTCAAACCTGGAAGAGCGGTGGGATCGAAGGAACAACAACGAGACTTAGTAATCGCATTGCTGGGTAAAACCACTCAGACAGATAAACCACCCCCTTAGAGGGGTGGTTTTTTAATGCCCAAAAACTGGTGGGGGGAAGGGATGAAAAGTGGGTGCGGGGGGTTGAAAGTGGAGAAAATGGGAGTAAAGTGGTGACCTGAGGTTTAGCTTGAGCGTGAAGGGGAGGCCAGTAGATGTTTCTGGGTACCCACGAACCAAAGCTTGATGAAAAGGGCAGATTGATTCTGCCAGCCAGATTTAGAGATGAATTGGCAGATGGCCTAGTAATTACCAAGGGTCAAGAGCATTGCTTATATGTTTTTCCAGCCGCTGAGTTTTCATTGATTACCGAAAGATTACGACAAGCACCAGTTACTCAAAAAAATTCTCGAGATTACCTACGTGTGATGTTTGCTGGCGCTCATGATGAAGTTCCAGATAATCAAGGACGGGTCACTATTCCTACTGGGCTTCGAACTTATGCATCTTTAGAAAAAAATTGCGTAGTCATAGGTGCCAATACCAGATTAGAAATCTGGGATTCAACCTCATGGAGTAAGTATCTACAGGATCGAGAAAAAACATTCGCAGATGTTTCAGAGGAGGTCCTACCTGGATTGTTTTAAATCCAATCAAATATCTATTTAGGCCACCGCCACTAAACCATTCGCGGCGCCACTTCCCCGGTGCCGCGCGTTATTAGTCAAGCTCCGTCAAGTGGCGGTGACCTAAGTAGATATCTGAGTCATTAGAAGCTAATTAATAGCAAAAAAAGTTAGAGCAAAGTCAGAAAGACAGATAGAGAAAAGGGGGAGAGTAAATGAGTGCAGATGTTGCCCACATACCAGTGGCATTAAACCGATGCCTTGATTTACTTTCACCGGCAATAGCCAAGAAAGAAAAGCCAGTTTTGATTGATGCTACCTTAGGACTAGCTGGTCATGCCAAGTTGTTTCTAGAGAGATTTAATGACTTACATTTAATCGGAATAGATCGGGATCAGTCAGCACTTGAGATTGCAAAAAACGACCTAAAAAAATACCTCGATCGATGCACATTGGTTAAAACCACCTACGATCAAATAGAGGCTGTAATGGAGCTAGCTGGTGTGACAAAAGTCGATGCAGTCTTATTTGATCTAGGAGTCTCCTCCATGCAACTCGATGTAGCAGAGCGTGGTTTTTCATACTCCAAACCGGCCCCGCTTGATATGCGCATGGATCAAAGCGCAAAATTATCAGCGGAGGTAGTGCTTAATACTTATTCACATGGGCAATTAGCCAAAGTAATTCAAACCTATGGCGAAGAGAAATTTGCTAGCAAGATTGCCGAAAATATCATTAAAGCTCGCACCCAAGGTGAGTTAAACACAACTAAAGATCTAGCTGAAATAGTTAAGAACTCAATCCCGGCAGCTGCCCGGCGGATCGGTGGCAATCCAGCTAAACGTACCTTCCAGGCACTACGAATTGAGGTTAATCAGGAGTTAGCGATCTTAGAACGGGCAATTCCAGCAGCATTATCAGCTTTAAGTATTGGTGGGCGCTTAATAGTCATGTCCTATCAATCCTTGGAAGATCGAATTGTAAAGCGATTTTTTACCCAAGTTAGCGCAGTTAAAACCCCACGTGGTCTACCAATGGATTTACCTAACTCAGCTGCCCATTATCGATTATTAGTAAGTGGCAGTGAATCTTCTGCTGAAGGTGAGCAAATAAGTAATCCAAGATCGCAGTCAATGAGGCTACGTGCTATCGAACGGGTGGCTGCTTAATGGCTATTTTTGAATTAGCACCTGCGCTCAAAATCTCACGTAAAGTTGTACAAGAGCAAACCAACAAAGTTGTTCTTAAATTAGTACCGGAGGTTAAGTCAGGCCAGGCAGTTGCCGATCGCACCTTTGGCATTATTCTCGCCACCATTTTTACCTTAGGGCTTTTTGCATTACTGGTGATTAATACTGCGCTCGCTCAAGATGCCTTCAAATTAAGTGAATTAAAAGTGCAAGCACAAATTTTAAAAGATGAGCGAGAAGCGATTCTTAAAGAGGTTGCTAAAAAGTCATCTCCAGATCAACTAGCAGAGAGTGCAAGTAATCTGGGAATGATTGCTGCCAAGAAGCCTTACTTTCTGGACATGAGTATGGGTGGTCAATGAGCCAAGATCAAATAGTTCAAGACAGAATTCGAAAGGTAGTCGCAGTTCTAATCATTCTAATGATGTTATTAGGATTAAGATTAATTGAAATTCAAGCAATTCGTGCCCAAGAGTATGTTGAAAAAGTAGATATTGAATTGAATAAATCAGCGACTTTGCTAGCACCTAGAGGTGCTATTTTTGATAAAAACGGTGTGGAGCTAGCCAGGAGTATTTCGGCTATAAATATTGCAGTTGATCAAACGGTAGTAAATGACCCAATAAATGCTGCAAAGGTCGTTGCACCGATACTTGGTTTAAACGTGTCGGAATTAATTCAAAATCTAACTGGCCAACGGCGCTATGTGCTAATTGCAAAAGATGTTGAGCCTTCAAAATGGCGAGATGTTTACGCCGCTATTACCGCCTACAATATTGAAATTCTAAAAACACAAGAAGGAATAAGTAAGCGGATCGGTGGATTTGTACCTGAGCGTAGTTATATCAGGGAGTATCCAAATGGAAAATTGAGTGCGTCACTAGTTGGCATTATTAATGATCAGGGAGTTGGTGCATCTGGTATTGAGAGTAGTTTAAATTCAATCCTTTCTGGAACTAATGGAAAATATGTTTATGCAAACGGGCGCGGAAATATTATTCCCGGTTCCGAGCAGATCCGAATTGAGGCAAAATCCGGCACAAGTATTCGATTAACGATTGATCGAGATGTTCAATGGGTGGCTCAGAATGCAATAAGTCAGGCAGTAGCAGCAGCTAGAGCTGAATCAGGCACAGTGATTGTTATGGATCCAAGAACTGGCCATATTTTAGCTCAAGCCAGTGCTCCAACATTTGATCCAAATGACTCAGAAAGTATTACCCAAAATAAGTTACGAAATCCTTCGGTACAGGAAGTCTATGAGCCAGGATCAACTGGCAAAGTAATTACTGTAGCCGCAGCGCTACAGGAAAAACTTGTTACACCAGACACAGTTTTTACTATTCCATATTCATTAAAAGTTGCTGGTGAAACATTTAGGGATCACGAAAAACATCCACCACAAAGACTTACTACCACTGGGTTATTGGCGGTTTCTAGTAACACAGGTTCAATCAAACTTGGCCAGTCTCTAGGTAAGGATACTCTCTATAACTATTTGAAAAAGTTTGGTATTGGTGAAAATACAAATTCAAAATTACCTGGAGAGTCTGCTGGAATTTTGCACCCAGTGAAGGATTGGTCTGGTACATCACTACCTACTATTGCATTTGGTCAGGGTTATTCAGTAACTGCAATGCAAGCTACTTCAGTATTTGCCACTATTGCAAATGATGGTGTTCGAGTAAAACCAACAATCTTGGCTGGATTAGTTGATCAAACTGGAAAATTTACAGCTTCAGAAAAATCCGAATCTATTAAAGTACTAAGTCAGCAAACCGCTCAAAGTCTTCGCAAAATGATGGAAAGTGTTGTTTCTCCAAACGGCACAGCGCCATCTGCTGCAATTGATGGATACCGCGTTGCCGGTAAAACCGGAACCGCAGAAAGATATAACTCAAATTGCGGTTGCTACAGTGGATATACCGCTTCATTTATTGGCTTTGCCCCTGCTGATCAACCAAAATACGTAGTTAATGTGACTATTCAAGATCCAAAGGGAATGCACTGGGGTGGGGTGCTTGCAGGTCCAGTATTCAAAAAAGTTATGAGTTTTGTGCTTCAGAATGAGCGGATAAAACCTACGCCTGTATCTGAGACTCACCTATCGCTAACTGAAGCAGCTTTAAAAAGTAAAATACTAGTCAATAAAGATTCTAAGAAGGCTGGGGCATAAAATGATGTCACTCCCTTCCATCAGAGTTACAAAGCAATTAGCAGATTTTGATTCTGAAATATTTAATAAAAGTATTGAAGTATCTGGTATCTCAATAAATTCAGAAGATATTCAAAAAGGTGATCTATTTGTAGCGCTACCAGGGGCTAAAACCCATGGATCAAATTTTTTAGATACTGCAATCAAAAATGGGGCAGTAGCAGTCCTTAGTGACATTCCAATCAATTCTTCTATTCCAAGTTTTGTGTGTACTTCACCTCGTCAAATACTCGGGGAACTTTCTGCATGGTTTTTTGATTTCCCATTTAAAAAACTTACATCTGTTGGAATTACTGGCACAAATGGAAAAACTACTACGACTGATTTAATTAATCAGCTATGGGAACTTAATAGTATTAATTCTGGATTAATCGGAACGTTAGGAACGCGCTTTAAGGCTAACTTAGAGCCTGGTACTAGAACTACACCTGAAGCTAATGAACTTCAGCAAGTCGCAGCACAAATGGTGAAAGAAGGTATAAAACATTTGGTCATGGAGGTAAGTAGCCATGCAATTGATCAATTAAGAATA
>JBJTJQ010000005.1:0-4184 GCA_046095545.1 Candidatus Nanopelagicus sp. | reverse complement strand
ATTTTTTTTAGTTATTTTACTAATTACTTTGGCTGCTTTTTCGGCAGTACCAAATGGGTCTTTGTAAAGTTTGCTCATTAGGTAAACTTATCGTAAATACTAAGTATTTTTAATATCAAGCCAGCTATAACCAAGCGATATAACCATTTCTCGAAGTAACGGAAGCGATAGACCAATTATTCCGCTTGGATCACCTTCTATCCGCTTAATAAATGGTGCACTTAACCCGTCAAGTGTGAATCCTCCGGCAACATTTAAAGGTTCACCAGAATCAACATAATCCAAAATTTCTTGCTCTGAAATTAAAGCAAACTCCACCTGGGCAGTTGAAACTCTGTATTCCTCCTTGCCACTTTTAGTATCGATAAGGCAGTGCCCAGTATGTAGATAACCAATTTTTCCACTAAGTTCTCTACTCCTTAAGATTGCAAATTCACGAGTAAGTGGCTTACCTAAGGACTTTCCATTGAATTCAAATGTTGAGTCACAACCAATTATTAAAGAAGGCCCTGAGGCATCATTTTTTACTGCATGAGCTTTGAGAATAGCCAATCTACTTACTAATTCTTTAGGGGATAAGGATGCAAACTCCTCAGACTCTTCATCAACTCCACTTACCTTAACTATTGGCCTAATCCCTGCGCTCTCTAAAAGCCTTAATCGGGAGGGAGATGATGATGCAAGGATAATCTGAGTCATATTAAAGGTAACCTTATTACATGTCATTCCCTATTATTGGCTTAATTGCAGACGATTCAACCCTTAATAGCTTCGCAGATGATGCCAAAAGGCTGGGTGTGACTATTAATTTCTCTGCCAAAAAATTTGAAACAGATCAATTAGTAGAATTCAGCAAGCTATGTGATGTTCTATGTATAGAGCCGAACCATATTTCTTTATCAGCACTTAAAACTATTCAAAGGGCTGGAGTATTAACTTACCCTCCGATTCAGGCAATTGAACAATTAGATACGATTCAAAAACATCAACCAGCGAATGAGATGTACTCCATTGTGGTCGCTCGTTCAGGCCATGCACAAGTTTCAACTTGGCCAATTTCATTAATTACAGGAAATATTTCAATAACTCCAGTTCCTGGCATGAGCGAAGAGCTAGCAAGCAGAATTCAATTATCGGTGATTAAATTAGCTGGAGAAATTGGACTCGTAGGGGCAGTTGAACTTATTGTTGATGCAGATGACTTTACCAAACTAATATCTATAAATTGGCTAAAACCTGTTGTCCAAGATAATTTATGCGTTGGCTCAGTGACGGGCTATGCCGAACAATTTCTTAGAGCGGTATTAGATTTACCACTCGGAAACACCGAAGCCTTTAGGTCATATACAGTCTCCGGTACGCTAATAACAGATGTAAATAGTAATGATTACCGACCATATTTACACTTAATGGCAAGAAATCCGAATTTAAAGTTCAATCAAGCAACAAAAACAGTATCTATAATTGGTGATAACGTAGAGAAATTATTGACAGAAATCATTCATGCACAGCAGTACTTCAGTGGTGAAATCAAAGAATAATTATTTTTTGCTATATTCAATAGCGGGACAACGATTCATCACCGTGTATAAACCGGCATTTTTTGCACGAAGTATCGCAGCATCATCAATAACATCGAGTTGTAACCAGACTCCTTTGGCCCCAATCAAAATTGCTTCATCAACTATTGGTCCAACAAGACTTGAATTCACAAAAATATCAACTACATCAATTGAAGATTTTACTTCTGAAAGCGATGCATAACCCTTTTGACCGTGCACAGTCTCAGCTTTTGGATGTATGGGGATTACTGTGTGTCCTTTATCAATCAAAACTTTAGCGACCTTATATGCTGCACGCTCAGAATTATTACTTAGGCCAACAACTGCCCATATTTTTAATGCTAATAACTCACTAACATCTTGATTAGGCATGGGTTCTACCCAGAGCTCTAAACTTCCAACCTGCCTTTAGCCATAATTCTCGATCTAGGGCATTTCTGCCATCAATAATGATTGCATTTTGGACTAGAGATTT
Organism: Candidatus Nanopelagicus sp.; assembly: GCA_046095545.1. Taxonomy (GTDB): domain Bacteria; phylum Actinomycetota; class Actinomycetes; order Nanopelagicales; family Nanopelagicaceae; genus Nanopelagicus. The sequence goes on along the minus strand of JBJTJQ010000005.1, from coordinate 2,147 downwards.
AGCATTTACAGGATTTATCTCTCGATAAATTTTCCACTCAGTTAGATGTAAAACAATATTTGAGTCTTGAAGAGTTTCATTGATGCCTTCAGAAAACTTTAGTGCAGGAAAACGTTTCTGAGCATTCTTGATTGCTTTGGGATCATGTACGGTGACAATTGCTCCAGCAGCTTGGATTTGAGCTGCAATATCAAGTGCTGGAGAGTCCCTAACATCATCGCTGTCTGGCTTGAATGCTGCACCTAGAATTGAAACTTTCTTACCTTGTAAATTATTTGCCAAATCTTTTCTAACTAATTCAATAATTCTTTGCCGAGCGCGAAGATTAATTTCATCAATTTCTTCCAGGAATTTAACTGCTTGTTGAGCTCCAAGCTCTTCTGCCCGTGCCATGAAGGCTCGAATATCTTTTGGAAGGCACCCACCACCAAAGCCAATGCCTGCCTGTAAAAATCTATTTCCGATTCTTGGGTCATATCCAATGGCTTTTGCTAGTACGGTCACATCACCACCTGCTGCTTCACAGACTTCAGCCATAGCGTTTATAAATGAAATTTTTGTCGCAAGAAAAGAGTTAGCTGCAACTTTAACAAGTTCAGAAGTTGGTAAATCCGCTCTAACCCAAGGAGTACCTTCTTTTAGATTTATTGCATAGACTTTTTTAAGTATTTCTTCGGCATTATCATTAGTAACTCCAACTACTAAGCGATTAGGTTTTAATGTATCTTCGACCGCAAAGCCCTCGCGTAAAAATTCTGGATTCCACGCTAAATCAGATTTAGGATTAATTTCGATTAATCTATTTCTTAATTTTTCGGCAGTTCCTACTGGAACAGTAGATTTGCCAACAACTAACGCTCCAGGTTTTGCTATTTTAGCTACAGATTCTAATGCTGCATTTACATAAGTTAAATCAGCTGCAATACCACCTTTAACTTGGGGGGTGCCTACGCAAATAAAATGAACATCACAATCAGTCAAGTCATTAATATCTTTTGTGAAAGTTAATCTTCCAGACTTAATTTGCTTATCTAATAATTCCTCAAGATATGGCTCATAGAATGGAACTTTTCCTTTGCCTAGTAAATCTATTTTGCTTTGTTCGGTATCAAAGCCAATTACTTGAAAACCCATACTTGCCATGCAGGCTGCATGAGTAGCACCAAGGTATCCAGTCCCGATTACGGAAAGCTTTAAAGTCATATAGAAAGCCTATCTAATTAGCGGCAAATGTTGTCTTGTGCTGTACGAGTCTCAAATTTATCAATTATTTTCGGTTTTTCTAATTTTGTAGAGGAAGGAGAAGGGGAGGGCACCACCTCATCAACCACGGCGCGATCTTCTCGCAATCTTTCCCACAATTCTGGAGCAAGCACCGGATCCCATAAAACAGATGCAGTGACACCGTTTGCATTGTAATAAAGGTCAGATAGTGGAACAGTTAAAGTTCTAACATTTGAAGCCGAAAGCGACTTAAGTTGTTTTGCCAATACAATCATGTCAGAGCTACTTAAGCCTTCATCAGTTGTGACTGCAGAAAGCGCTGAGTTTATAAAGCTTGTCATTGTTATTGGATTAAGCAATACGCCCATACTTGTAGCCTTTTTTACCACAGAAGAAATGAACGCCTGTTGTCTTTGCATTCTTCCGATATCACCAAGTCCATCAAACTCTCTAGTTCTTACATATTTAAGTGCGTCTATTCCATTTAGCGTATGAACTCCAGCCGGAAGTACTAAATGACTCTTAGAATCATTAATATCTTTTTTAGTACAGACTTCAATTCCACCCAAAGAATCTACCATTCGAGCAAAGCCTACAAAGTTAATTTCAACATAATGATCTATTTTTAAATCTGTCATTTGCTCAATAGTTCTAATTAAAAGCGATGCACCTCCCCAGTTAAAAGATGAATTTAACTTTGAGTATGACGCTGGAATCATTTTTCCTTGACTATTTAAATGTTCAGGAATTAGTGCAAAAGAGTCGCGCGGTATTGAAACAAGTACAGCTTTGTCCCTGGACTTAGAGATGTGAACAAGCAGCATTGTGTCTGATCTTTTACCTGCTGCTGTTTTTATTGAGCCAACTCTTAAAGCTTTTTGTTCAGCTCTAGTTAGGCCTTCGCGGGTGTCAGATCCAACAAT
>JBJTJQ010000004.1:0-12142 GCA_046095545.1 Candidatus Nanopelagicus sp. | reverse complement strand
ATCTAGAATTGGAAACTCCTACTTAGCGATATTTCAAGGCTCTATTTATGATGTGAATTTAGCAAGAGAATCTGGAGTGATCCGAGGCTTTTATCCATTATCCGAAACTATTGTGACCTCAATTCCATTAATTTTTGCAGGCTTAGCTGTTGCATTAGCATTTCGGTCTGGATTATTTAATATTGGAGCACAAGGCCAATTTATATTCGGTGCTATTGGAGCATCATATGTCGGATTTAATTTTGAATTACCGCCATTAATACATGTGCCACTTGTCTTATTGGTTGGAATATTATTGGGTGGAATTTTTGGTGGAATTGTAGGATTACTCAAGGCCAAAACAGGTGCTCATGAAGTTATCGTTACAATCATGCTTAATTATGTAGCTGCTTTATTTATCCTTTGGTTGCTTAAGACTTCAATATTTTTGCGTCCAGAGCGGTTTGACCCTATTGCCCCAGATGTCAATCCAAGTGCGCGGTTACCTAAATTGCTTGGCGCAGATTTACGCTTACATTTAGGAATATTTATAGCATTGGCAGTGACTTATTTTGTGTGGTGGCTGTTAAATAGAAGCACGCTTGGATATAAATTCCGTGCAGTTGGTGCTAATGCAAGCGCGGCAAAAACAGCGGGAATTTCAGTACCGTTAGTAACAACTATAACTATGTTTCTTTGTGGAGGTTTAGCTGGACTTGGTGGCGCAGTACATTTAATTGGAACAGAGTACGCCTTAACTGCCGGTGTTGCCGGCAGTATTGGTTTTGATGCAATTACTGTGGCGCTACTGGGGCAGGCAACACCTCTTGGAACTTTATTTGGAGCGCTTTTGTTTGGTGCATTACAAACTGGAGGTCGCACATTGCTTTCAAATACAGGAACCCCTTCTGAAATCATTCAGGTAATTCAAGCTTTAATTGTTTTATTTTTTGCTGCACCTGCATTATTGAAGAGGGTATTTAGATTAAAGAAGAGCGTGGAGTCTAAATCAATGGCAGCAAAAGGCTGGAACGGCTAATGTCACAATTGAATGCACTTCAGAAGCGAAGGCAAAGCGGCATACTAACCATGGCTGTGCTACTAGGAATATTTACCTTAGTTTTCTATGTTATTTCATCAAGGGTAGAGCCAGTTGTGTACAGCTTTTATTTAGGTGATGAGTGGAAGTTGATTAGTGAGTGGAAAATTGGCTCTAAATCTGGGGTTATGATTTTTCTTATAATCGCCTTAATCGGTGTGATTATTTCCTTCATCCAATTTAAAGGCAATAAGAAAATAACTTTAGGAAGTTTGATTTTTGGCTTTGGTTCCATAATGTCATTTTTGAGCTGGGCAGCTGCTGGAAAATTTATACCACTAACAGGGTTACTTCAGGCAGCAGTTTTATTGGCAGTTCCACTTATCTTTGGCTCAATGGCTGGACTACTTTGTGAGAAATCTGGTGTCATCAATATTGCTATCGAAGGTCAGTTGCTTTTTGCAGCATTCATTTCAGCAGTTATTGCTAGTCTTTCCCAAAATTTAATTTGGGGATTAATCTCTGCACCGATAGCAGGAGCATTAGTATCTTGGATTTTGGCTTACTTTTCAATTAAATTTCAGGTAGATCAGGTGATTTTAGGGTTTGTCATTAATGTATTAGTCCTAGGATTAACAAACTTTTTTTACACCGTATTGCTTGTGCCTTATGAAAGTACTTGGAATGCTGCTGGAAGTTTTTCAGCAATTCCAATTCCGGTTCTATCGAAAATTCCTATAATTGGTCCAATTTTATTTAACCAAACTATCATCGTCTATTTTATGTACCTGATAGTTACAGTCATTCAAATAGCTCTTTTCAAATCAAAATGGGGCCTAAGAACTCGCGCTGTTGGCGAACTACCAATTGCGGCCGATAGCGTAGGAATCGATGTTAATAAATTAAGGTTTCGAAATGTGCTTATCGCAGGAGCAGTAGCGGGAGTCGGTGGTGCTGTTTTCACAATAGGTGCAGTTGGTGTTTTCTCACAGTCCATGACCGCAGGCGCAGGCTTTATTGCACTTGCATGTTTGATATTTGGAAAGTGGAGTCCTAAGGGAGCCTTAATAGCAGCATTATTCTTTGGCTTTACCAATAGCTTACAAAGTAATTTATCTATTGCTGGAGTACCAATTCCATCAGAATTCATGTTGATGATCCCATATATTGCAACAATAATCGCAGTCTCAGGACTAATAGGTCGGGTTCGTGCGCCAGCAGCTGATGGAATCCCATATCTTCGCGGTACAAAATAATCAATATTCATAGGACAATTACCCCATGAATATTGATTGGGAAAAACTTCATAGCGCGGCTAAAGAGGTAATGAAAAATGCATATGCACCATATTCTAATTTTAAAGTTGGAGTGGCTGCATTAGTTGATGATGGACGAATAGTCGTTGGTTGCAATAGCGAGAATGCAAGTTATGGTGTTGGTTTATGTGCAGAGTGTGGATTAATTTCAAGTCTTACGGCATCAGGTGGTGGAAGATTAATTGCAACAGTTTGTGTTGATAAAAATGGAGATTACTTATCTCCCTGCGGAAGATGTAGGCAACTCTTGTTTGAGCATGGTGGCAATGAAATGTTATTCATGACTCCAGATGGTCCAAAGCCGTTCTCCACTTTACTACCTTGGGCATTTGGCCCTGAGGATCTTCAATAGATGAGCACAAGATTTACGGCCGTAGAAATTATTTCAGCAAAAAGAGATAAGCAAGAATTAAGTGATGACCAAATTGATTGGACAATAGAGGCTTATACCAAAGGAATAATCGCTGATGAGCAAATGTCAGCATTGTTGATGGCAATTTTATTAAACGGCATGAACAACCGTGAAATTTTTAGATGGACTGATGCGATGATCGCAAGCGGTGAAAAGATGAATTGGTCAATGTTGGGTAGACCAACAGTGGATAAGCACTCAACGGGTGGCGTTGGTGACAAAATTACTTTGCCACTAGCACCTTTAGTCGCAGCTTGTGGAGCAGCGGTACCACAACTGTCAGGTCGGGGGCTTGGTCATACTGGTGGCACACTTGATAAATTAGAATCAATTAAGGGTTGGAAAGCAAGTATTTCTAATCAGGAAATGTTAAAAGTAATACAAGAATGTGGTGCAGTAATTTGTGCCGCAGGAAGCGGCTTAGCTCCAGCTGACAAAAAACTCTATGCACTTCGGGATGTCACCGGTACTGTGCAAGCTATTCCACTCATTGCCTCATCAATTATGAGTAAAAAAATTGCTGAAGGTACCCAAGCTCTGATTTTGGATGTTAAAACTGGTTCAGGTGCCTTTATGAGCGATCCAAAAGATGCAGGGCTGTTAGCTAGGACAATGGTGGATTTAGGCAAACGTGCCGGAGTTGAAACCAGGGCTTTAGTTACAGCAATGGATGTACCGCTAGGGCTAACAGTGGGTAACTCGCTTGAAATTCGAGAAACTATAGAGGTCCTTTCTGGAGGTGGGCCAAGTGATGTTGTTGAGTTAACTTTAATTTTGGCAAATGAGATGTTAGAGGCTGCCAAAATTAAGCCTAAAGTTGACCCAGCTACAGCTTTAAAAAATGGCGCAGCTATGGATGTTTGGCGCAGAATGATTAAAGCGCAAGGTGGAGATCTAAGTGCTCCACTTCCTATAGCTAGAGAAAAATTTGAAGTTAAGGCTGCAACTTCTGGAAAACTTTTAACATTAGATGCTCTGAAAGTCGGAGTTAGTGCTTGGCGGCTGGGTGCTGGCAGACAAAAACAAGGAGACACACTTCAACTTGGTGCTGGAATTGAAATACATGCAAAGCCAGGAGATTTAGTTAAGGAAGGCCAAAGTATTTTGACTCTACATTCAGATGAAACCTCAAGGTTTGATCGAGCTAATGAGGCTTTATCTGAAGCGTTTACTATTGGTTCAGAAAATCAAAAAATTAATCGCCTACCACTTATTATTGAAAGAATTGAGGGTTAAGTGTCACTTTTAAACACGCCATCACAGGATCAAATCAAGAGATTACCAAAGGCATTACTTCACGATCATTTAGATGGCGGTTTAAGGCCACAAACTTTAATTGAAATTGCTGATCGTATTGGTTATAAAAAACTGCCTACCAATGATCCAATTGAATTGGCAAAGTGGTTTGAAGATTCTTGTAACTCCGGTTCACTAGTTAGATATCTTGAAACCTTTGCGCACACAATTGCAGTTATGCAAACAAGAGAAGGAATTATTCAAGTTGCACGAGAATCTGTTATCGATTTAGCAAGAGATGGTGTTGTCTACGCTGAAGTTAGAGGAGCACCTGAGTTGCTGACTGAACAAGGTTTAACTTCAGATCAAGTGGTTGAGGCTACGCTTGAGGGTTTCAAGCAAGGAATGTCTGAGGCAGAACGAGAAGGAAATAAGATTAGAGTTGAATCTTTACTTTGTGGAATGCGTCAAAGTAATAGATCAATGGAAGCAGCTAAAGCCGTAGTTAAGTATCGAGGCCAGGGTGTTGTTGGATTTGATATCGCCGGGCCAGAAGATGGTTTTCCACCGACAAATCAACTTCAAGAGTTCGAGTTCTTAAAAAAAGAAAATGCACATTTCACCATTCATGCTGGCGAAGCTTCTGGATTACCATCTATTTGGCAGGCAGTTCAGATTTGCGGTGCTGAAAGAATTGGCCACGGGGTAAGAATTGTGGAAGATATTGATTTCTCATCAGAAGTACCAAAATTAGGACTTCTATCTAGCTATATTCGCGACCGAAGAATTGCACTTGAGCTTTGCCCAACCTCTAATCTTCAAACAGGCATCGCAAAAATTTACTCAGAGCATCCAATTGGAAAGCTAGCTAAGTTAAAATTTCATGTTACATTAAACACTGATAATCGATTAATGAGTAATACATCTATGAGTCATGAGATGCAAGAGTGTGTAAAGGCTTTTGGATGGAATTTTGCAGATCTACAAACAGTCACAGTTAATGCTTTAGAGAGTTCATTTATTGACCACGAAGCTAAACTTGAAATTATTGAGAAAACTGTAAAACCGGCATACTCTAAAATATCTGCGGAATAGCTATATTCCTATTGGATGCCAAACAGTCTTTTGCTCCATAAAGCTTAAAATTCTTTCAGGGTGGTTATTAGGCGTAAATCTATGAATTCTTTTCAGATTTTCTGCGCCTAGTAATTTTAATTCTTCTTCTTGCTTTTTGGATAGCCCTGCAGCATCAATACCGTCTATCTCCATATGCGAACCAACCCACGGAGACAGTTCTGATATTTTTCCAGTCAAGATATTTACCACTCCTGCAGGTAAGTCACTCGTAGAAAGTACCTCTCCTAAAGTAATTGCTGGCAGGGGATAATTTTCGCTTGCAATTAAAATTGCAGTGTTACCGCCAGCAATAATCGGAGCTAAAGTTCTAACTGCGCCAAGTAATGAAGGCTTATTTTCAGCAAATACTGCAATAACACCAAGTGATTCAGGAGTTGTAAAGTTGTAAAAAGGGCCAGAGACTTGATTTAAAGACCCAGTCACTGATGAAAGTTTGTCACACCATCCTGAGTACCAAACCCAGGTATCGATTGCTTCTTCAACCTGAGCGGCGGCTGCTTTGCTACTTAAACCTTCAAGGGCGCATATTTCAGAAACAAATTGTTCACTTCTGCCCTGCATAATTTCAGCGATGCGATACAAAATCTGGCCTCTATTAAATGCTGTGGCATTAGACCAGCCAAGATATGAATTTTTAGCCGCTACAACACTTTCTCTTAAATCTTTTCGAGAAGCCATTGCAGGATTTGCTAGGAATTTTTTATCAGCACCTTTTACTGCATAAACTCTGCCTGATTCACTTCGAGGAAATTCACCACCTATAAATAACTTATATGTCTTATTCACATCTAGCCGGCTCATTTTTTAGCCTTTGATTCGGAGGTCAAATACCCTGCTAGTCCATGGCGTCCACCTTCACGCCCCCAGCCAGATTCCTTATAACCACCAAAGGGGCTAGCAGGATCGAATTTATTAAATGTATTACTCCAAATAACACCAGCCTTTAATTTCTGGGCAGCCCAGAGAATCTTTGATCCTTTATCGCTCCAAATTCCAGCTGATAACCCATACATTGTGTTGTTGGCCTTTTCTATCGCCTCAGCCGGCGTTCTAAAAGTTAAAACTGACAAGACAGGACCAAAAATCTCTTCTCTTGCGATTCGATGAGCTTGTGAAACTCCAGTAAAAATCGTTGGGGCCATCCAAAAGCCTTTAGTAGGCAATTTGCATTCAGCAGACCACCGCTGAGCACCTTCTGCATCACCTGTATTACTTATTTCTTTTATTCGCTTTAATTGTTCAGCAGAGTTGATTGCTCCAAGGTCAGTATTTTTATCCATAGGGTCACCGACCCGAATCAAACTCATTCTTTTTTTCAATTTCTCTACTACTTCATCAGCAATATTCTCTTGTAGCAATAACCTAGAGCCAGCACAGCAGACATGACCTTGATTAAAGAAAATTCCATTTACTATTCCCTCAACAGCTTCATCCAGAGCAGCATCTTCAAAAACTATGTTTGCTGCCTTACCACCTAACTCAAGAGTGGTACTTTTATTGGTAGCTGCGATTGATCTTGCAATTGCTTTACCAACCTCTGTTGAACCAGTGAACGCAATTTTATTGATATCTGGATGATTTACTAGAGCTGCTCCCGTAATTCCATCCCCAGTAATAATATTTACTACACCATCTGGTAATCCTGCTTGCTGGCAAACTTCGGCAAATAAAAGCGCAGTTAACGGAGTAGTTTCTGCTGGTTTTAACACAACTGTATTTCCTGCAGCTAATGCTGGCGCAATTTTCCATGAGAGCATAAGTAATGGAAAGTTCCAAGGAATTATTTGACCTACAACTCCAAGTGCCTTTGGTTTACTCCCGACTCCGGCATATTCCAATTTGTCGGCCCAGCCTGCATGGTAGAAAAAGTGTGCAGCGGCTAGTGGAATATCAGTATCTCTTGATTCCCTTATAGGTTTGCCATTATCCAAGGTCTCCACAACAGCAAATTCACGGGCTCGTTCTTGTAAAATTCTGGCAATTCGGTACAAATATTTACCACGTTCTTTTGCCGGTATCTTTGACCAAATTTTTGTATAGGCAGATCTCGCAGTTTTTACTGCTAAATCAATATCTAATTTATCTGCATAAGCAATCTTTGCCAGCACCTCTTCTGTAGCTGGATTTATTGTGTCGAAACTCTTTCCCTTTTTTGCTTTAGCAAATTTACCGCCGATAAATAGATCATATGAAGCAGCAATTTTTGCAATTGCCCTTGATTCAGGAGCACTTGCATATTCAAATTCGCTCATGATCTACCTAATCCATAGTTACGTAATTAGCACTAGCGTAGTGCCCAGTACGTATTTTCATTCGCTGCATTAATAGGTCATTTAATAACGCGCTAGCCCCAATTCTAAACAAGCTAGGGGTAAGCCAGTCTGGCCCAGCTGTTTCATTCACAAGTACTAGTTGCTTAATTGCATCCTTAGTGGTTCGAATTCCACCAGCAGGTTTTACACCAATTTTTGATCCGGTAAGTGCAAAATAATCACGCACCGCCTCTAACATAACTAAAACAACGGGCGCTGTGGCTGCAGGTACAACTTTTCCAGTACTGGTCTTAATAAAGTCTGCACCAGCCAACATAGCAATAAATGAAGCTTTTCTAACATTATCGTATGTAACTAATTCACCAGTTTCAAATATTACTTTTAGATGAGCCTTACTACCACAAATTTCTTTAATAATTTTTATTTCTTCAAAGACTTGGCTAATTTTTCCAGCAAGAAAAGCACCACGATCAATAACCATATCTATCTCAGTTGCTCCAGCATTTAGAGCATCTATAGTGTCCTGTTTTTTCACCGATATAGAGGCCCGCCCAGATGGAAAAGCAGTGGATACTGCAGCAACTGGAATATGTTTTCCGCCAATTAAGTCCAACTCAGATCTAGCAACCTTAACCATATCGTTGTAAACACAAATTGCTCCAACAGATGGAACTGTTGGATCAGTTGGATCAGGCCTTACGGCCTTTGCACAAAGCGCTTTAACTTTCCCAGGTGTATCAGCACCTTCTAAAGTAGTTAGATCAACCATACTAATCGCCATATCAATTGCCCAAGCTTTGCTTGTAGTTTTTATACTTCGAGTAGCCAACATTGTGGCGCGAGCTTCTACTCCTACTTGATCAACTGGGGATAAATCATCTAAAAAATCTTTTAGTGATTTCTCAGTTCCATCTACAATCATGACAGCACTTTAGTCAAAACTTCTTTAATTTGCGATATCAATTCCAAAGATTCACTTTTATTCGATTTAACTACCTCGATGTAACACTTCAATTTTGGTTCAGTACCACTTGGTCTAATTATTACCCTAATTTCCCCTGAGTACCTGAGTCTGATTCCAGTAGTTTTTAGATCTTTGGACTGATTTAAGTCTTCAACAGATTCGATTTTATAGCCAGCAAGTTCAGAGGGTGGATCACTAATAATTTTGCTTAGTAATTTATTTATCTGCGCCAGATCATCAACGCGCACAGATATCTGATCTGTAGCATGAAATCCAAATTCAACTCCAATGTCATCCAAATAATCATCAAAACTTTTACCTTTAATTTTTAATTCATCGATTAACTGCGCTATTAGCACCGCTGCACTTATACCATCTTTATCATTTACGACCTCAGGGTCGACGCAATACCCAAGTGCCTCTTCGTAGCCAAACGCTAGATTTGGAATTTTTGATATCCATTTAAAACCAGTAAGTGTTTCAAAAAAGTTGATTTGATTATGCTTGGCTATTTTACTCAAAAGTGTTGATGATACTAAGGAATTTGCCATTGATTTATTTTTAAGGTTATGAGAATCAATCAAGTATTTACCCAGTGCGGTGCCTACTTCATCACCACGGACGGTGCGCCAGTTGCCATTTGAGCTTTTAACTGCGATTGCACATCTATCAGCATCAGGATCATTAGCAATTACTAAATCAGCTTCGACATCTTTTGCATATTTAATTGCCAAATCCATAACTCCCTGTTCTTCTGGATTCGGGAACTTTGTAGTTGGAAAATTTGGGTCCGGATTTTTTTGTTCATTAACCATAATAGGGTTTGAAAATTTAGCAAGCTTTAATACTTTCATAAATATTTCAGCGCCTACACCATGAAGAGGGGTATAAACTATTTTTAAATTATTTGGCTTATGAACTAGAGATGCAACAGATTCAATATACTCATTAATTAGACCCTCTTCTACAATTTGAATATTTGTTGATCGACTTGGACTTAGGTCAGCATTAGATATTTCATCTGAAATTTCCTGATCTACTGGTGAAATTATTTGAGATCCAGAGTATGAAATTCCATTTACATCACCACCTAAATAAACTTTATATCCATTATCCGTTGCGGGATTATGGCTGGCAGTAACCATAATTCCAACATCAACTTTTAGTCTTTTTACCGCAAAAGCCAGTACTGGCGTTGGTAATTCTCGGGGTAGTACATAAGTCCTCATTCCGGCGCCTGCAAGTATCTCAGCACTATCTTGAGCAAATTCGAATGAGCCAAATCTTGCATCCCTGCCAATTACGACTGATTTTAAATTATTTTTTTTCATAAACTTAGCAATTCCAGTAGCAGCCCTAGAAACAACTGCTCGGTTCATACATGATGGACCAGGGCCTAGAGGCCCTCGCAATCCTGCCGTGCCAAATTGTAAAAAACCACCGAAGCAGCGATTCAATTCTTGTTCATTACCTTCTTTTAGCCATGTACTTAGTTGTTCAGCGGTTTTTTTGTCCGGGTCGTGCTTTATCCAATTTTCTACTTCGAATTTTAATTGCTCTGAAATCACAACTTAGGAAGCACCTTAGCTAAAAGTTTTCCCATTCGATCAGCTGCAGCTTTTCCAGCAGCAATTACCTCTGCATGATTAAGTTTCTCACCAGTCACACCAGCGGCAGCATTAGTAACTAAGGAAATTGCCAGAATTTGCGCCCCTAGTGCATGCGCTGCAATTGCCTCGGGAACAGTTGACATGCCTACAAGATCTGCTCCCATTGCTCTCATCATTCGTATTTCCGCAGGTGTCTCGTAAGCAGGACCCCGCCAATGTACATACACGCCCTCTTCAAGTGAAGGATCTTCAGCTTTCACAAGCTCTCTCAATTTTTTGCTATATAAGTCGGTTAAATCTACAAAATCTGCACCAATAAGTGGTGAGGCGGCAGTTAAAGAAATATGATCTTTTATTATCACTGGTTGCCCAACCTTGTAACCAGTATTGATCCCACCACATGCATTAGTCAAAACAATTGTGCGGCACCCAGCTTTTACTGCAGTCCTAACTGCATGCACAACTGGCTCCATACCTGAACCTTCATAAAGATGAGTTCTACCTAGAAAGACTAAAGCTTTTACAGAATTTTCTAAATCGTAAGATCGTACTTTTCCACCATGGCCGGTAACTGTAGGAGCAGGAAAACCCGGCAAATCCGTAACTGCGAATTCATGTGTAGGTGCACCTAATGCCTCTGAAGCAGACACCCATCCAGAACCCATTACTAGAGCAACATCATGCTTATTTTTTTTAGTTATTTTACTAATTACTTTGGCTGCTTTTTCGGCAGTACCAAATGGGTCTTTGTAAAGTTTGCTCATTAGGTAAACTTATCGTAAATACTAAGTATTTTTAATATCAAGCCAGCTATAGCCAAGTGTTATGACCATTTCTCGAAGTATTGGAAGCGATAGACCAATTATTCCGCTTGGATCACCTTCTATCCGCTTAATAAATGGTGCACTCAATCCGTCAAGCGTGAATCCTCCAGCAACATTTAAAGGTTCACCAGATTCAACATAATCCATAATTTCTTCCTCGGAAATTAAAGCAAACTCCACTTGGGAAGTTGAAACTCTGTGTTCCTCTTTGCCACTTTTCGTATCTATAAGGCAGTGACCAGTATGTAGGTAACCAATTTTTCCACTAAGTTCTCTACTTCTTAAGATTGCAAATTCTCGAGTAAGTGGTTTACCTAAGGACTGTCCATTGAATTCAAATGTTGAGTCACAACCAATTATTAAAGAGGGCCCTGAGACATCATTTTTAACTGCATGAGCTTTTAGAATAGCCAATCTACTTACCAAATCTTTAGGGGATAGGGATGCAAACTCTTCAGAATCTTCATTAACTCCACTTACCTTAACAATTGGCCTAATCCCTACGCTCTCCAACAGCCTTAAGCGGGAGGGAGATGATGATGCAAGGATAATCTGAGTCATATTAAAGGTAACCTTATTACATGTCATTCCCTACTATTGGCTTAATTGCAGACGATTCAACCCTTAATAGCTTCGCAGATGATGCCAAAAGGCTGGGTGTCACTATTAATTTCTCTGCCAACAAATTTGAAACAGATCAATTAGTAGAATTTAGCAAGTCATGTGATTTTTTATGTGTGGAGCCAAATCACGTTTCTTTATCAGCACTTAAAACTGTTCAAAGGTCTGGAGTATTAACTTACCCTCCACTTCAGTCAATTGAACAATTAGATACGATTCAAAAACATCAACCGGCGAATGAGATGTACTCCATTGTGGTCGCTCGTTCAGGCCATGCACAAGTTTCAACTTGGCCAATTACATTAATTACCGGAAATATTTCAATAACTCCCGTTCCTGGCATGAGCGAAGAACTTGCAAGCAGTATTCAATTATCGATAATTAAATTAGCTGGAGAAATTGGTCTCGTAGGGGCAGTTGAACTAATTGTTGATGCAGACGACTTTACCAAATTAGTATCTATAAATTGGTTAAATCCTGTTGTTCAAGATAATTTATGCGTTGGCTCAGTGACGGGCTATGCCGAACAATTTCTTAGAGCAATATTAGATTTACCCCTTGGAAGTACAGAAGCCCTAAGATCATATACAGTCTCTGGATCTTTAATAACGGATGCGAATAGTAATGATTACCGGCCTTATTTACACCTAATGGCAAGAAATCCTAATTTAAAGTTCAATCAAGCAACAAAAACAGTATCTATAATTGGTGATAACGTAGAGAAATTATTG
>JBJTJQ010000003.1:0-6865 GCA_046095545.1 Candidatus Nanopelagicus sp. | reverse complement strand
GCAACACTTGCTTTACTTGCCTTTGCTCGCATCTTTTCACCCTGTTTTTGTAGAATTTCAGCCTTCTTTTCAGCATTAGCTCGCTCACGTTTTCTTCTATGTTCATCTGCCTCTCGCTGGAGCAAGTAGTTCTTCCAGCTCATGTTATAAACGTCAATAACATTTCGATTCGCATCTAAGTAGAAAACCTTATTTACTACAGTTTCAATCAAATTAACATCATGACTGATAATTACTAAGCCACCTGGATACTTAAGCAAAAACTCGCGTAGCCAGATAATTGAATCGGCATCTAAGTGGTTAGTGGGCTCATCCAAAATAAGGGTTTCTGCGCCAGAAAATAAAATTCTAGCGAGTTCAATTCTTCTTCTTTGCCCACCAGATAATGCGCTTAGTTGTTGATCAAATAGGTTATTAGGAACACCAAGGGATGAGGCAATTGCCTCGGCTTCAGCCGCAGCTGCATAGCCACCTGCTGCTGAAAATTCATGTTCTACTCGGGTGTAACGCTCCATAGCTTTTTCTAAATCTTTTCCCTGCGAGGTCGCCATCTCCTCTTCAACTGCGCGCATTCGTTTCGCAATTAAATCTAATTCACGAACTGAAAGGATTCGATCAATTACTGTTCCCTGATCCTCACCAGTTCTTGGATCTTGTGGCAGGTAGCCAATTTTTCCACTGCGATTTACCGCACCTCCTGCAGGCATAGTTTCACCAGCTAAAACTTTGGCAAGTGTTGATTTGCCGGCACCATTTCGACCAACAAAACCAATTCGATCACCATGATTGATTCGGATAGTTACATCTTTAACCAATAATCTGGCGGCAGCGCGAAGTTCTAGGGCGTTAGTTGAGATCAAAGTTGCTTAGGCAACAAGGCGGGTGCGGCGAGGTGATGCGTACTTCTTTTCAATATCACTTAGCTCCTCAGACACCTTGGCTTTGATGCTCTCCTCTGTTTTTAGGATTGCAGTTAAGGTGGCGATTGTAGCCTTTAATTCTTTGGCCTCTGTCTCAAGTTCAATTTTGCTCATTTTAGTAAGTCTTCTCAGCGGCATATCTAAAATATAGATTGCTTGCTCATCGCTTAATTTAAAAGTTTTAATTAAGCCTGCCTTTGCTACGGTGGCATCCTCACTACCTCTAATTAATTTAATCACCTTATCAATATCAACAATTGCCTTTAAAAGTCCATCAACTAAATTCAATCGAGCCTGAGCCTTAGCTTTTCTAAAGATTGACCTGCGCTTTACCACCTCAATACGATGATCAATAAAGACTTGAAGTAAATCCTTTAATCCCAGAGTGAGTGGTTTTCCATTTACTAAGGCAACTGCATTAATCGAGAAGGCATCCTCCATTGGCGTTAATCGATATAGGTGCTCTAATACTTCAGCCGGTTCGTAACCATTTTTAATTTCAACAACAACCTTAGTTCCAGACTGACCATCAGATAAGTCCACAATATCTGAGATACCTTGAATCTTTTTGGCTTTCACGAGATCAGCGATTTTTTCTACGATTTTTTCTGGCCCGATGTTGAAGGGAAGTTCAGTAATAATTATTCCTTGTTTTCTGGCAGTAATCTTCTCAACTACGGTGGTTGCTCTAACTTTAAATGAACCACGACCAGTTGAGTAAGCATCAGCAATTCCCTCGGTAGCAACTAAATGTCCACCAGTTGGAAAATCTGGTCCAGGCACAATTTTCATTAATTGTTTTAAGGTAGCTTTTGGATTTTCCATTAAATGCTTAGCTGCAGCAATTACCTCGCCTAAATTATGTGGTGCCATGTTGGTTGCCATACCTACGGCAATACCTGTTGCACCATTAACTAAGAGATTTGGAAAAGCAGCTGGTAGGACTTGTGGCTCTAAAATTTGACCATCGTAATTTGCGCCAAAGTCGACTGTATCTTCATCAGATTCATCAACCATCATCATCGCAGAGGGTGCAAGTCGAGATTCGGTGTAACGCATTGCAGCTGGCCCAGAATCTAGGGAACCGAAATTCCCGTGTCCATCAATTAGTGGCAGGCGCATTGAAAAACTTTGCGCCATTCGAACCATGGCATCATAAATTGCGCCATCACCATGTGGATGAAGTTTTCCCATTACATCACCCACAACTCGGGCACACTTAACATGACCTTTGTCTGGACGTAATCCCATTTCACTCATTTGATGCAGAATTCGACGCTGCACGGGCTTTAAACCATCACGGGCATCTGGTAGTGCACGTGAATAAATAACCGAGTAGGCATACTCAAGAAATGACTCTGACATTTCAGAGGCGACATCGATATCAATTATTCGGCCAGGATTCTCACCAGCTTTTGGAGCCACTGCTTTTGGAGTTTTTGCCATAAGTCGTATCTTGCCAAGAAATTCCAAGAAATCTGGTCACCGACAAGCCAAAATCTATTACTTTTAGCGAAATGATAACCTTTGGACATGATGTTAAATGATTTGTATTCACAAGAGGCAAAATCTAGATGGCCCAAAGAGTATGAGATAAGTAATAAAAAACTTAGTTCACTTACTAAAGCCGAACAAGTTGAACTGTTTCAGATTGGAAATAGGAACATAAAGCAGATTGCCCTGGCATTTCTCTCCAATCAATCAGCTGGCTCTATTGAGGTTCAGAAGTTGGTCAGAGAGCACTATCAATGGATTTGTAATTTCTGGCAACCTAATAAAGATTCTTACATAGGTTTAGGAAGAATGTATGTAGAAGATCCACGTTTTGCACAAAATTATGAAAGCCAGGCCGTTGGTTGTGCCGAATTTATGTTTAAAGCCATGGAAATCTTTGCTCAGGAGCATCTTTCTAATTGAAATCGGTAAAATTTGGTTTAGCTGATTTAACTAACTCAATCTTTAACTCGCTTGGCTTGCCTGAAACCATTGATCCATTAGGAATAGCTCAATCTGGTATGCGTGAGTGCCTAATACTAATTGATGGTATGGGAAAAGATGCCGTGGAAAAGTATGGTGAACAGTTTTCAGTATTTAGCCAACTTAAATTCCACCAGACATTGAATGCAAATTTCCCATCAACTACCGCAACAAGTTTGTCTACCCTAGGAACTGGTGTATTACCAGGAGTGCATGGCATGCTGGGTTACACAGTTCGAGTGCCAAGAAGTGATAATCGATTATTAAACGCTTTAAAGTGGGATGAAAGAGTTGATCCGGTAATGTGGCAAAGAGTGCCAACATTTTTTGAACGAGCTATGAACAACTCAATTTCAGTAACACATATTGCTGCAAAACGATATGAGGGTAGTGGTTTTACACAGGCAGCACTTAGGGGGGCAAAATATGTTGGCGCAAATGGAATTGATGAAATGGTTCAAGCAGTAAAGCTCGCCTTAGCACCAAAACCATCCTTTGTTTACACCTATTTAAATACTTTAGATTCAGCGGGCCATAGCGATGGAGTTGGCTCTGATAAATGGTTAACCGCACTGCAGCAGGTGTGTGATTTTATTTCTAAGATAGTTCAATCAGTACCCGAAGGTACTCGAGTATGGATTACCTCAGATCATGGAATGGTAAATAGCACCGAACAGATAGTTTTAGGTGAAGATAATAAATTGTTGGAAAATGTGACGCTAATTGGGGGAGAGCCAAGAGCTAGGCATATTTATTTAGCCAAAGGATCAGAGAGTGAAAGTATTGCTCATTGGCGTGAGTTCTTTGGCGGTAAGGTGCAGATATTTAGTAAGGCAGATGCGATTGGTGCTGGTTTATTTGGTCAAACAGTTACCGAGGACTCTGCTGATCGAATGGGAGATTTAATCGCAATTCCTAATACAGATTTAATTCTAATAGATCCGGCAAGAGTTAGAGAAGAAAGTTCCATGGTAGGCCACCACGGTGGAACAACAGAGCGTGAAGTTGAGATTCCGCTACTGCTTGCTTAATCCTCATCCTTTTTACCAAACATAATGTCATCCCAAGATGGAATTTTAATTCGACGAGTTACGCCATCTTTTTTTGCCTCTTCATCAACCTCATCCACGGATGCAAGTGGAGTTGGTGCATATGGCGCAACATCTTCTTTAATAGCAACAAGTCTTGGTGGATCAGTTTGTGGAATACTTCCAAAGGTTTGAACCGGTTGTTTTGGTTTGGCCTCACCACTGATCCATCTGGCGCCATCATCATGAGCAGATAAAGCCCGTCGTCCTAAGTTGAACAACCAAACTGCTTCACCTTTTGGATCTCCAGGTGAGCCGTCACGAAGAGGATAATAAAGAGTTAGATGCCAATTTCCATCAGGTAGGCGATAGGTATTCCACTCCACCGTACTCATATCGACGCCACGGGGGGCTAACTGGTTTGCTACAGCGGTCTCTAAATAAGGCGCATGTGGCTCACGTTTTATTTGTGTTGCTAATGCTTGAGAAATAATAAATGCACGCTCCTGCAGAATTGGACCAGCGTAGTTTTCAATTTTTTCCATGGGCCAATCAGTGGTTCTTGAAATAGCATCAATAGTTTCACCGGCACGCAATCTTGCCTGTACCTCTTTAACTGTGGTGGTAATTGTTGGTTCAACATCTGCAACTGCAGAAAGTCTAGGTTGATTTACTAGGGCACGAAGCGTGTCGCTAACTCTTAGATGATAGGCATTGCCAGAGTGGTCGACAAGTTCTAGCTCACTACCTTCGGAGGTGCGGCCGATAAGGCGCAGGTCGGTTGGCTCACTCATGAGAGTAGATTGCCATAATTGTTAGGTGAGATAAATCTGCCACTCATGCTTAGGTAATGGCATTCTCATGGTTAGATAACCGGGTGAGCGCAGAATTATTAAAATTGGCTGAATCTGTTGCCAAGGCCACGGGCAGCCTATTAATGAATCGCCCGGACACCTTTACCTTAACAGCGAAAAGCTCTGCTGTTGATTTTGCAACCCAAATGGATCAACAAGCAGAAAAGTTGATTGTTGAAAAATTATTAGCCGCTAGACCAGATGATGGAATTGTGGCTGAAGAGGGTTCCGCGCGGGAAAGTAAATCTGGCATTACTTGGGTTATTGATCCAATTGATGGCACCGTAAATTATCTTTACGGATTACCAGGCTGGAATATATCGATTGCTGCCAAAGACAAGGATGGTGTGGTTGTTGGCGTAGTTTACGCACCAACCCTTAATGGCTTTTGGAGTGCAATTAGATCCCAAGGTGCTACCTATAATGGTAAGAAAATTAAGTGCAATGATCCAGTCCCACTTGATCGAGCATTGATTGCAACTGGATTTGCTTACGATTTAACTTTAAGAATTGGCCAGGGCCAGGCTATGGCTAACCTATTACCAAAGATTAGAGATTTAAGAAGAAATGGTGCAGCAGCGGTAGATCTTTGTTATGTAGCGATGGGAGCTGTGGATGCATATTTTGAAGCTTCACTTAAGGAATGGGATCTAGCTGCCGGTGGATTAATTGCAACTGAAGCCGGTGCAAAGATTTCTGGCAGAGATGGTGGCACACCGGATGGTGAGTTAGTTTTATGCGCCGGCCCCGCTCTTCACGCAGCCCTTTTGCCCTTACTTTGAACTCAAATTGATCTAACCGCCCCGACTGTGGCAAGATACGGGCTCATTCAAATTAATTGACTGACTTTAGAATTAGCGATTAGGACAAATAATGAACGTGTTAGATGCTGTTGATGCTACATCACTTCGTAAGGACATCCCAACATTTCGCTCTGGTGATGAGCTTAAAGTTCACGTTCGAGTTATTGAGGGTAGCAAGAGTCGTATTCAGATTTTTCAAGGTGTAGTAATTGCCAGATCTGGTTCAGGAATTAGAGAGTCATTTACTATTCGTAAGATTTCTTATGGTGTTGGTGTAGAGCGTACATTTCCAGTGCACACACCAGTAATTGAACGAATTGAAATCATTCGTCATGGTTCAGCCAGACGCGCCAAGCTTTACTACCTACGTAAATTAACTGGTAAGGCAACCAAAATTAAAGAGCGTCGTGGCGCAGATGGTGAAGTCATTGTTGAGCCAGAGTATGTACCACCTGTAGTTACGAAAAAAGTTTCAGTCCCTGAGTCGGGTGCAGCAGCTACACCTGTTGTACAAGCAGAGGAGGTTGCAGCGCCAGAGGCAGTTGCAATTGAAACTCCAGCTGAAGTAGTTGCTGAATCTGATAAAAAAGAGTAAATAATGATTGATGAAGCATTAGAACATTTAGTAAAAGGCATTGTTGATAATCCTGAAGAGGTTGTTATCACTGAAAAATCCTCTCGTGGTGGCACAACTTTAGAGGTTAGAGTTCACCCTGAAGATATTGGCAAAGTTATTGGTCGCAATGGTCGAACCGCAAAAGCTTTACGTACTGTTGTTAGTGCGCTTGCCGGTCGTTCAGTTCGAGTAGATCTAATCGAGGCAGACGAGGTTCGTTAATTTGCAACTTGTCGTAGGTCGCATCGGCCGCGCACATGGTGTACTGGGTGAGGCAACAATTGAGGTTCGAACCGATGATCCAGATCAGAGATTTATTGTCGGCGGTAAGTTAAGAACTGACTCTGGTAAAGAGCTAACCATTAAGTCCGCTCGTTGGCATAACCAAATATTACTTCTAGCCTTTGACGGCATTAATGATCGAGATCAAATTGAAAGCTTAAGAGACCAATTGATCTCAACTGAGGTTGATTTTAGTAATTTAGCTCCGGGTGAGTATCACTACCAGCAACTACTTGGTTCAAAGGTATTTTTACAAAATGGTGAGTTAGTTGGAAATGTCACTGAAATTGTGGCACTTCCAGGACAAGATTTGCTAGCAGTAGATCACTTTGGCAGAGAGGTATTAATACCAATGGTTAAGGCGATAATTACCAATATTGATATT
>JBJTJQ010000002.1:0-6127 GCA_046095545.1 Candidatus Nanopelagicus sp. | reverse complement strand
GTATTTCACAAGATCTGTCCGAAGAGCTGCTAGCACTGATCCGCTAAATGGATAGAAGGAGCAGCCATTTTTTCTAGCCGCGATTCCACAAACTACATCTTTATCTAATTTAAATGCTGGAATTCCATACGCAATTCCTTGTTTTAGGGTTGGTTCAATTTCTAAAATCAATTCTCGCATCTGTTTTAAGTTGCTCTTGTTGGGTTCACTTTGCTGAGCAATATAGGCATCTACCTCTCGCTTGCTCATTTATCTCCACCACCAATACTTTTATACATGGGCAAATACATCAATCCTGGAATTGATCTACTTGGCATCAAGGTATCTGCTGCAATAAATCCTAACTTTAAATAGACCGCAATTGCCGCTTTATTATCTGGCCACACACCAAGTCCTATTTTTTCCCAGCCATTTTTCCGACACAGCTCATACACCCACTGCGCCATTAACTTTGATATGCCTTGGCCACGATGGCTCTGACTAATCCACCAACCTGAAACCCAGCAATCACTATTTCTATCTTTATCTGCCCGATCCACCGCTAATAAGCCAATATCTACACCATCGGCAGAGACTAAACACCAACTACTCGCCTTTAATACCTGTTGCCAGTAATAATCTGGCCGATCTTTTAAAACTTCATACTTAGCACCAAATGAGTTAGGTGAATCTTTCAAAGCAGCTAATCTAAGCTGCTTAACTCTTAGATAATCAGATTCGGTAGCTAAGTTTAACTTTATATCCATTTAATGCTCAGTACTTCGCCATACTTTAAGTGCTGCATCAGCATTTAGCATGCCAATTGTAATTCCAACTACTAAATCTGGGACTGGGCTTAACCAAAAAAGTGTAATCACTCCGGCAGAAATTATGGCTAAATTTGCCAACGCATCATTACGAGCAGAAAGATAAGCTGCCATTACTAAACTTTGATGATTCTCTCTAAATTTGGCGAGTAAAAATGCACAGGTAAAATTCACAATCAGTGCTCCGCTAGCAATCGCTGTGATGCCAGCTCCGCTTGGTGGCGCTGGATTATTGATCTTATAGATAATGCTTATTATGACAGAGATTGCTGGCACTAAAAGCAGTAGTGCAAAAAGTCTACTTAGCCTCTTTCTAGCAGTCAGGCTCCAACCGAGTGCGACAAATATCAAGATATTTACTGAAGCATCCTCAAGAAAATCAATACTGTCGGCAAAAAGTGAGACTGAGCCAATTCTTAAGGCAAAGATAAACTCCAGTAGGAAGTAAGACAAATTAGCAATTGCAACTACTCTAACTACATTTCTTATCGAACTCACCTCTTAAGGGTAAAGCATTTTAGGTTAAGATGTGGGTGTGAATATATTGATTCGACCAATAAACCAAAGTGATAAAAGTCGATGGCTACAACTTTTTAAAGAGTACATCGATTTTTATAAATCTGAGTTAAGTGATGCCCAATATGAGTTGACCTGGCAACGAATCAACTCAGATTTTAATATGCATGGTTTGTTAGCAGAGGTTGATGGGCAGGTGGTAGGCCTTACCCACTATATATTTCGGCCGGACACCTGGGAGGTTGAGGATTTTTGTTATTTAGAGGATTTATATGTGGATTCTAAATTAAGAAAAAAGGGGGTAGGTCGAGCATTAATTAAGGCGGTAGAGGAAATTGCAGTAGCAAAAGGCTCAAAGCGGCTGTACTGGACCACAGCTCCAGATAATTTGGTGGCGAGAGCTCTTTATGAAAAATTAGCAGTTAGTGATCGAGTTCAATACAAGATCTACTTAAATCAGTAGGAGTCAGAGGGTATATAAAGGGTGTTATTCTTACCCCCTGACACTGTAGTCATAAATTAAATTCAAAATTGTTTTTCTAGATAGAGGATTATAAATATGAACTCTGCTCAATTAGCCCAAATGAAATCAGGTAAAGGATTTATCGCTGCCCTAGATCAAAGTGGTGGTTCTACTCCTAAAGCGCTCTCACTTTATGGCATTGAACCAAATACCTATTCTGGTGAGGCTGCCATGTTTGATTTGGTACATCAAATGAGAACTAGAATCATTAAATCTCCTTCATTTACCTCAGAGCGGGTGATTGGCGTAATTTTATTTGAGATGACTATGGATCGACAGATTGATGGCTTGGGAAGTGCAGAGTTCTTATGGCAAAAGAAAAAAATCGTGCCATTTTTAAAGGTAGATAATGGGTTGGCTGAAGAAAAAGATGGCGCACAAATTATGAAACCAATCCCAGAGTTAGATGCAAGATTAACAAGTGCAATCTCACATGGCGTATTTGGTACCAAGATGAGATCGGTTATTAAGCAAGCAAATGCTGCTGGAGTTAAAGCGGTGGTGGATCAACAATTTGAAATTGGTAAGCAGATTTGTGCTAAAGGCTTGGTGCCTATTATTGAGCCAGAGGTTGATATTAAGTGCCCAGATAAGGCCGCAGCTGAAGATTTACTACTTGCTGAGCTTGTTAAGCATCTAGATAAATTAAGTGGTGATCAAAATGTGATGCTTAAGTTAACGCTTCCAGAAAAGGCAGGTTTATACACTCCGCTAACAAATCATCCACGGGTAGTAAGGGTTGTGGCACTCTCTGGTGGTTATAGCCGTGATCATGCCAATGAGGTACTTGCAAAAAACCCTAATGTAATTGCCAGCTTTTCTAGAGCACTCTCTGAAGGTTTAACTGCTCAACAAACCGATAGCGAGTTTGATACCACAATAGATAAAGCTATTCAGGCAATCTATGAGGCCTCAATTAAATAAGAAATTACTTCTTATTCTCTGGCTTTTTACTTGAACCAGTAATACGCCCCGCGTGAGCATGAGCAGTTGGATCCTTCTTAGATTTAACTAAGCTAGCAATAGTTGATACTAAGAGTATTAGACCAATTACTGACAAGCTAAATAGGGTAGGAATCTTTGGTACTTCACTCCAGGTTTCATGTAGGAATGTAAAAATAAGTTTTAGGCCAATGAACATTAATATGATGGAAAGGCCTAAGGATAGGTAAATCAACTTATCCAAAAGCCCTTTCAGTAGGAAATAGAGCGCTCTAAGACCTAAGAGGGCAAAGGCATTTGCCGCAAAGACTAAGAATGGCTCACTTGTAACGCCAAAGGTTGCTGGGATTGAATCTAATGCAAATAGTAAATCAGTTGATGCTATGGCAATAAATACTAAAAACATTGGGGTTGCAACTTTTCTGCCATTAACTTTTGTAAATGCCTTAGCACCATCAAATTCATTAATCACAGTCACACGTTTTGAAATAGCTTTAACCAAGAAGTTATCTTCTGGGGTTGGATCCTCATCCCAATGTTTGAACAAACCAATACCCGTCCAGATTAAGATCGCTCCAAAAATAACAAAGGTGAAACTAAAAGCTGCAAGGGCTGCAGCACCGACAGCAATAAAGATTGCTCTTAATACTAATGCTAATAGAACGCCGATCATTAGTACTCTCTGATGATAAATTGAAGGCACTTTGAACTGCGTTAATATAATTATGAATACAAATAAATTATCAACTGAAAGTGATTTCTCAACTAAATAAGCTGCAAAGTACTCGGTGCCAAATTGAGACCCTGAACTTTGCCATACCCAGACTCCAAAAGCTATCGCAAGGGCAATATAGAAGATTGACCAGCCTGCTGCCTCTTTAAACATTACTTCATGTGGTTTTCGGCTGACAGTTACTAAATCAACAAAGATAAGAATTAGTATTGCAGCAATTACAATCAGCCAAGTAGTCAGTGAAACATTCATTTTTAGCACCTATTCGTTAATGGGAGGTATGGGCCAAGGTCTTCCTCAACCACCAAGTGGTCGCAGCTCCGGGATATCACTATCCGTGTTGACGAAGGTGCTTTTGCGAGGTACTCCCCTTAACTGGCCAAATATTAGGCAAATTGATTGGTATCAGCAAATCTATGAATAACTTGCGATTCTTAAGCACTTATCGCGCAATTTAAGTTAAAAAAGTTAATGTTTTTTGCTAACTAACTTGAACAATAAAAGGCTTAATATTGCACTGGCGAAAGATGCAATAATCACCGAAAAAATGGCTAAATCCTGAGTAGCTGGATTGGTAAAGGCTAGATTTGCAATAAATATTGCCACCGTAAATCCAATTCCTGCTGCACTACCAGTAGCTAATAGATCAACATTTTTTGCCCCTTGTGGGTACTGCCCTAAATTTATTTTTCGGGCAATATAAACAGATGCTAAGACACCAATCGGTTTACCAATAAACAACCCAGCAAAGATGCCCCAAGCAATTGGTGAATTAATGGCATCATTAATTGAATCACTACTAATTACGACACCAGTATTTGTAAAAGCAAAAAGTGGCACAATTATAAAACTGCTCCATGGATGGATTCTCTCCTCAAGCCACTCAATTACCGATACCTGGTTGTCCTCCCCATCATTCAGTTTTGAGTTTGTTTTTGGGATATTAGGCGTCATTAATCCCAAAATAACACCAGCTAGGGTTGGATGCACACCGCTTTTATACATGCAATACCAAAGCGATATCCCAAATAAAATGTAAATATAGGTTGACCTAATGCCAAATTTATTTAGTAGAAAAATTACAGCCACGGTTATGGAAGCAAAAAAACTCCACGAAGTATTTACCCCGGATGAATAAACCAAGGCGATAATCAATATCGCACCAATATCATCAATTACCGCAAGGGCAAGTAGGAAAGATCGAAGTGAAGCTACGGCGCTTGAACCCACTAATGCCAATAGGCCAACTGCAAGTGCAATATCAGTTGCAACGGGTACTCCCCAACCGTTTACATCAACATCTCCAGCAATAAATAAATAAATTCCAGCAGGTAATGCCATACCGCCAATTGCTGCAATAAATGGTGATACTGCGTTTTTAAAGGAAGATAGATGACCTGAGGTCAGCTCGCGCTTAATCTCAAGCCCTACTACAAAGAAAAAAAGGGTCATTAAAACATAATTAATTGTCTTTAAAATAGTTAGATTTAAAAGTGATACCCCAAAAGAAATATTAAAATCCCATTCAAGTATGGTGAAGTAATTTTCAGATAATGGAGAGTTGGCAACAATTAGTCCAAGCAGCGAGGCTAAAAGGATTAAGATTCCGCTGGCAGATTCCCTATGGAGAAAATCTCGTAGCGGCCTTATCACGCGGTTCATATTCACAAGGTATCACTTTGAATAGAAATTTTGTCCTGTATTAAGGTAACTTGCTTAATGGCTTAGTTTTTGAGCCCTATTACTTGAGAGCAATCACGCACCATATGTTGAAAGTATTGTCCTGGGTAGTTTGTACTGGGCATTTTCTCACCAGCAACTAAAAAACCAAGAGCCTCATAAGTTTTTATTGCTGCAAGATTATGTGTCCAAACGCCAAGCCCCTGTCGTTGCCAACCCTTACTTTCGCAATTTTCATCTATATATGAAAATAAGGCTTTCATTACTCCCTGTCCTCGATAACTTGGGTCTGTCCAACAACCGCCTATCCAACATGTTGTGCCATGATCGCCCTTTAAAACCTCTATGTACAGAATGCCCACATCTATTTGATTAATGGATGCAATTAGGTAATCCTCTTTTATGAAACGTTTTCGCCAGGTAGTTTCATCATGCGCTAGCTCTTCCTCATACTTTGGACCAAACGCCTCTGGATTTAATTTAAGGGCTTGCAGCCTAATTTTTTGTAGCCGCTGCCAATCATTAGGTATTAAAAGTGTAACTTGGGGTAATTTTCTAGGGGGATTTTGCATATTCTTTTCTATGAGTAATTTTTCACAATTATAAAAACTTATAAAAAATTTATCCTCTACTAAACAATTTACTAAAGAATCCTGGCACTTTAGGATCATTTTCATGCCCTGGACAGCGTTGGCTAGTTGGAACGCCCTGCAGCGCCTCTTCAATATGGTTACCACAACCACTCCAGGTTGGTTTGCCACATTTTTTACAATTCACTCGGCTACACATAATTAGCCACTATTTTAACATTTAAATAAATAGAATTTTACCAAAACCATTCAAAGTAAATCTGAAGGGGTATTGCTTGGTAGGCTCAATTTTTTAGTCAGGCACCCGACTAATAAACAAGTTCGACTAGAGCACATA
>JBJTJQ010000001.1:0-3433 GCA_046095545.1 Candidatus Nanopelagicus sp. | reverse complement strand
CAGACCCTATCGGTAAGGTAGATTTTCAATACGGCAACGCCCTACCGGGTAGGTTACAATTTGTTTAGAATCACATAAACTCTAAATCAAGAGTTAAGAGTTTTATTAAGTTTGTTCGGATAAATACTACGAAATAAGGCCAATAGCAGAGTAAGCAGCCTTCAAAGTTTCTGAAGCCACCTGGTTTGCCTTTATCGCCCCAGATTTTAGTATCTTGATTAACTCTGATCGATCAGCCATTAAATCATTGGTTCGCTTTGCAATCGGCTCCAGTGTGGCAATTACGACCTCTGCAACTGCTGTTTTAAAATCGCCATAGCCTTTGCCTGAAAAATCATTTTCTAACTCAATGATTGATTTGCCTGAAAGAGCTGAATGAATTGTCAATAAATTTGAAATCCCTGGCTTTCCTTTTTCATCGAATCTAACCTCTTTACCATCATCTGTAACTGAAGATTTGAATTTTTTCATTACAGCATCTGCAGAATCTAATAGCTCAATAACTCCAGACATGGAAGCAGCTGATTTACTCATTTTTGCAGTTGGGTCTTGCAGATCGTTAATTTTTGCTAGCGACTTAATTATTTGGGCTTGAGGAATGTTAAAAACTTTACCAAATCTTTTATTAAATCGTTCAGCAATATCCCTAGTTAATTCGACATGCTGGCGTTGATCTTCACCCACTGGCACAAAATCTGGTTGATAAAGCAAAATATCAGCAGCTTGCAAAATTGGATAGGTAAACAAGCCGACATTTGTTCGCTCTGCTCCACCTTTTTGCGATTTGTCTTTAAATTGCGTCATTCGACTTGCCTCACCAAATCCAGTTATACATTCAAATACCCAAGCTAATTGATTGTGGGCAGGCACTTGGGACTGCACAAACAAGGTAGATTTGTCTGGATCAATTCCGATTGCGATTAATTGAGCAGCTGATACTAAAGTTCTTTGTTGAAGAAGTTTTGGATCACTCTCCACAGTCAATGCATGCAAATCAACAACGCAGTAAAAAGCATCGTTATTCTCTTGTAACTCAACCCATTGTTTCAGCGCACCTAAATAATTACCAAGATGAAACGAATCATGAGTAGGTTGGATACCGGATAAGACTCTTTTTTTACTCATTTAGACATCATCTCTGGCAAGTAAAATCTGTCCAACTCGCTTGCCATTCATGCTGATAATTGTAAAGCGTGCACCATTAATTTTTATTACATCATTAGCTTGAGCAATTCTTCCTAAGTGGTGCATGGCAAAACCACTCAAGGTCTCATATGGGCCTTCCGGCAGTGAAATTCCGGCTACCTCTTGTAGCTCCTCAAGTGAAATTAAGCCATCTAATTCAATATCGCCTGTACGTTTTTCAAAAGTCTTATCAGCTTCATGGGGATCGTACTCATCATGAATTTCACCAATTAAACACTCCACTAAGTTCTCAAGCGTGACTATGCCATCTGTACCACCGTATTCATCCAAAACTATGGCAATATGCTGACGCTTTGTTTGCATCTCAGTCAATGCTGGCAATACTCCTTTAGTACCAGGTAAAAATAGTATGTTGCGCATTAATTCCATAACAGTTATTTGTGCATCATCTAGCTTTGGATTTAATAGATCTCGAACATGCAAAAATCCAATCACTTCATCACTACTGCCACGTACTACTGGATAACGCGAATGCGCTAGTTCAACCGCCATTTTTCTCGCTTGTGAAATTGACAATGAAGCGTCCAGAAAATCTACCTCGGTTCTAGGGACCATAATTTCATGGATCAACCTATCACTGGCATTAAAAACCTCTTCAACAATTTCTCGCTCCTCTTTTGTCAAATCTGAATGACCGCTAACTAATTCCATAAGTTCTACTTCTGATATTTGATTCTGCTGCGTTTTTGAATTGATACCAAAAATTTTCAGAATTAGATCGGTTGAATGAGATAGCAGCCAAATAATTGGTCTAAAAATTGTTGCAACAAAATCTAATGTTGATGCTGATGCGAGCGCAATAGACTCACTCTTATAGAGCGCTAAACGTTTTGGCACCAGCTCACCAAATACCAGTGAGATATATGCAATCACTAGTGTGATAGCAACAATGGAAATAATCTCACTATATAGTTGAGAAATTCAGATACCTTCTAATTCCGGAATTACATACTTTCCTAAGTGTTCGGCGCCCAGGGCCGCTGATAGAAATCCACACAATGTGATGCCTACCTGGACGGCTGCTAAAAATCTATTTGGATTTTTGCTTAATTTAAACACCCGAGCACCGCGCTTGCCTTTACTGGCAATCTGCTTCACCTGGGACTCTCTAAGTGAGATTAGGGCGATCTCGGCCGCGGCAAATACTCCGCCCAGCGCAATTAGGCCGAGCACGATTGCAATACTCTGTAAAGCGCCTTCAACCATTACTTAATGATAACTGTGCCAGCCTGCCAGGGGCTAAGTTGAGCGTAATAGGAGGCTACCTCCCCTTTTTGGCCAGAATGTCGTAGCCTTTGCCAACTCTCACAACCGTGAGACCTTCATCCAACGGATCGTCGGGTACGTACCTACCCGGAAGAGGGAGAAATAAATCATGGCATCAGTTGTATTTTCTCAAGCATCAAGAATCTATCCAGGAACAACTAAACCGGCAGTAGATAAATTAGATCTAACTGTTAACGATGGCGAATTTTTAGTTTTAGTAGGCCCATCAGGTTGTGGTAAATCTACCTCACTACGCATGCTAGCTGGTCTAGAGGAGATTGATACCGGAAGTATTCATATCGGCGATAAAGATGTAACAAATGTTGCGCCAAAAGATCGTGATATTGCAATGGTTTTTCAATCCTATGCACTTTATCCACACATGTCTGTAGCTGAAAATATGGGATTTGCATTAAAGATTGCTGGCGTTGCCAAAGAAGAGCGGGATCGTAGAGTTAGGGAAGCTGCAAAGTTATTAGATCTAGAGGATTATCTAGATCGTAAACCCAAAGCATTATCAGGTGGACAACGCCAGCGAGTAGCTATGGGACGAGCAATTGTTCGTGAGCCACAGGTGTTTTTAATGGATGAACCGCTTTCCAACTTGGATGCAAAATTAAGAGTTGCTACTAGAACTCAAATTGCCGCCTTACAACGTCGCCTGGGAATTACAACAGTTTATGTAACTCATGATCAAGTTGAGGCTATGACTATGGGTGACCGAGTAGCGGTTTTGAAAGATGGATTACTTCAACAAGTTGATACGCCACGTAATCTTTATGAAAAACCACAAAATGTATTTGTTGCCGGTTTCATTGGCTCACCAGCTATGAACCTACTGACCGCTACCGTCTCTGGTGGAAAAGCCATGCTAGGAAATCTGGCAATTGCAGTCCCATCATCTTCGGTATCATCAGTGACAGTTGGAATAAGACCTGAGGGCTTCACCCCAGCTGCATCT